>NZ_JBEYUK010000004.1:0-419532 GCF_040643475.1 Streptomyces sp. NPDC047130
GTTGATAGGCCAGATCTGGAAGCCCGGTAACGGGTGGAGGTGACTGGTACTAATAGGCCGAGGGCTTGTCCTCAGTTGCTCGCGTCCACTGTGTTGGTTCTGAAACCACGAACAACCTTTTGCCGGTTGTTGTTTCATAGTGTTTCGGTGGTCATAGCGTAAGGGAAACGCCCGGTTACATTCCGAACCCGGAAGCTAAGCCTTACAGCGCCGATGGTACTGCAGGGGGGACCCTGTGGGAGAGTAGGACGCCGCCGAACAATTATTGGGAAAGCCCCCGCACCGTTATGGTGCGGGGGCTTTCTGCATTTCCGGGGAGTTTATCGTCGCGTATGGGTGTGGTGGGGGAAGGAGAAGGGGGGTGCCCGTGCCGGGCGCCCCCTTCTGCGTTTGCGTGTCAGAGCCGGCCCGCTGCCTTCAGGGCGAGGTACGCGTCGGCCAGGGCCGGCGCGAGTTCGTCGGGCGGGGCGTCGACGACGGTGACGCCGTGGCGGCGGAGCTGTTCCGCGATCCGGTGGCGTTCCTCCTGGGTCTGTGCGGCGGAGGCGGCGTCGTAGACGGCTTCCGGAGTGCCGCGGCCCTTGGCCATCTCGGCGACGTGCGGGTCGGAGACGGAGGCGACCAGCAGGGTGTGCTGCTGGGTGAGGCGGCTTAGGACAGGCAGCAGGCCTTCTTCCACGGCGGCCCGGTCCAGGCTCGTGAGGAGGACGATCAGGGCCCGCCGGGGTGCCGCCGCCAGGGCGGCGGTGGCCAGGCCCCGGGCATCGGTCTCCACCAGCTCGGGTTCCAAGTTGGCCATGGCCGTGACCACGGCGGCGAGCAGGTCGTCCGCCGAGGAGGACTGGACGCGGGCGCGCACGCGACGGTCGTAGGCGAGGAAGCCGACCCGGTCGCCGGCCTTGGTGGCCAGCGCGGCCAGGAGCAGGGCCGCGTCCATGGAGGAGTCCAGGCGGGGGGCGTCGCCGACGCGGCCCGCGGAGGTGCGTCCGGTGTCGAGGACGAGGTGGACGTGACGGTTCCGCTCGGGGCGCCAGGTGCGGAGGGCCACGGTCTGGCGGCGTGCGGTGGCCCGCCAGTCGATGGAGCGGGTGTCGTCGCCGGGGACGTACTCGCGCAGGCTGTCGAACTCGGTGCCCTCTCCGCGGGTGAGGAGGCTGGTGCGGCCGTCGAGCTCCCGGAGGCGGGCCAGTTTGGACGGCAGGTGCTTGCGGCTGTGGAACGGCGGCAGGACCCGCACCGTCCACGGGACGTGGTGACTGCTCTGGCGGGTGAAGAGGCCCAGCGGCCCGTAGGAGCGGATGGTCACCCGGTCCGGGGTGCGGTCGCCGCGGCGGGTGGGGCGCAGACGGGTGGTGACCCGGCGGCGTTCCCCGGCGGGCACGTCGATGACGTGGCGGGACGCGGCGGACTCGGTGCCCGCCGGCCAGCTGCTGGGCGGCCAGGCGTCCCGGAGGCGTCCGCGGAGCGGGCGGCGGGACGGATTGGTGACGGTGAGGGTGACCTCGGCGGTGTCGCCGAGGCGGACCGAGGTGTCGCCGGAGCGGCTGAGGCGCAGACGCCGGACGGGGGCGGCCAGCGCGAAGTCGCAGGCGCAGGCCGCCGCCAGGGTGCCGTTCACGGCGAGGACGCCGGTCCAGCTGGGCTCCAGCAGCCCGACCGGGAGCGATCCGATGGCCGCCAGGAGGGCGGCCCGTCCGGTGAAGCCCATCAGCGCGGCACCGGGACCTGGGCGAGGACGGCGGTGATGACGGAGTCGGCGGTGACCCCTTCCATCTCGGCCTCCGGCCGCAGCTTGACCCGGTGGCGCAGGGTGGGCAGGGCCAGGGCCTTCACGTCGTCGGGGATGACGTAGTCACGGCCGGTGAGCCAGGCCCAGGCGCGGGCCGTGGAGAGCAGGGCGGTCGTGCCGCGCGGGGAGACGCCGAGGGCCAGGGAGGGCGACTCGCGGGTGGCGCGGCAGATGTCGACGACGTAGGCGGCTATGTCGGGCGAGACGGTGGTCTTCGCGACAGCCGTGCGGGCGGCCTCGAGGTCGGCGGCGGTGGCCACCGGGCGGAGGCCGGCGGCGGACAGGTCGCGGGGGTCGAAGCCGGCGGCGTGCCGGGTGAGGACGGAGATCTCGTCCTGCCGCGACGGCAGCGGAACCGTGAGCTTGAGGAGGAAGCGGTCGAGCTGGGCCTCCGGCAGCGGGTAGGTGCCCTCGTACTCGACGGGGTTCTGGGTCGCGGCGACCAGGAAGGGCTCGGGCAGGGGGCGCGGGGTGCCGTCGACGGTGACCTGGCGTTCCTCCATGGCCTCCAGCAGGGAGGACTGGGTCTTGGGAGGGGTGCGGTTGATCTCGTCGGCGAGCAGCAGGTTGGTGAAGACCGGGCCCGGCTGGAAGGAGAACTCGGCGTTGCGGGTGTCGTAGACCAGCGAGCCGGTGACGTCGGCGGGCATCAGGTCGGGGGTGAACTGGACGCGCTTGGTGTCCAGTCGCAGGGAGGCCGCCAGGGAGCGGACCAGGAGGGTCTTGGCGACTCCGGGGACGCCTTCGAGGAGGACGTGGCCGCGGCAGAGCAGGGCGACGACCAGGCCGGTGACGGCCGGGTCCTGGCCGACGACGGCCTTGCCGATCTCTGCCCGCAGGCTCTCCAGGGCGGCCCGCGGGTCGCCGGAGGTCCCGGTGGTTCCGGCGTCGGGCTTCTGCGTCCAGGAGCCGGGGGTGATGTCAGCGGTCGGGTCCGTCATGGACGGCTTACCTCTCTTTCGAGGGCGTCGAGTCGGTCGGCGAGGGAGACGAGGGCCGCGTCGTCGCCGGGCGGCGGGCCGAAGAGGAGGTCCTGGACCGCGGCGGCCCGGACCGGGTCGCCGATGTGGGCGGTCACCGCGGGCAGCAGGGCCTCCGCGGTGTGGGCCCGGGCGGCGGGGACGCCGGTCAGCGGGGCCAGGCGCAGGCGGGTGGCCGTGCGCAGGGCCTCCGCCGCCCGGTCGCGGGCCCTCGCCGCGTGGTAGAGGCGGGCGCGGCCCTCGGTCGTCTCGGAGGCGCGGACGACCACGGGGAGCCGTTCGGCGACGAGCGGGCCGAAGCGGCGTCCGCGCCAGAAGGCGGCGACGACGGCGGCGAGGAAGAGCTGCAGGGAGCCCCAGAGCCAGCCGGACGGCATCAGGTCGAAGAACCCGCGCGGCTCCTCGCCGGCCGCGGCCGAGGCGTCGGCGAGGGAGGGGATGTACCAGACGAGGTCGGGGTGGGCGCCGAGGACGTTCAGGGCGAGGGAGGCGTTGCCGTGCTCGTCGAGGCGGTCGTTGGTGAGGAAGACCGGTGAGCCGAGGACCAGCGTGTCGCCGCCGGAACCGGTGGAGGGGTCGCCGGGGACGCGGACCAGGGTGGGGAGGCCGTCGCTGAGGTAGCAGGCGTCGGCGTCCGGGGCGGTGACGTGGTAGCGGACGTCCGTGGTCTCGGCGGTGCCGGCCCGCTCGGCGGGAGGGAAGGAGCAGGACGGGGCGGCGGTCTCCTCGAAGGCCGGGGTGGCGTCGGCGGTGACCTGGGGCGCCAGGGTCTGGGTGGAGACGTCGGGGGCCACCAGCACCAGCCGGGCGCCGGAGCCGTCGACGGCCTCCCGCAGCCTGGTCTGCTGGCCCGGGGTGAGCAGGTCGGGCACGGCGACCAGGAGGGTGGTGTCCGGTCCCGCCGCGGCGGTGGCCTGGGCGAGGGTGGTGACGACCCGGGTGTCGACGCCGTGGCCGCGGAGGATCTCGGCGACGGCGCGGGCGCCGGTGGGGCGGGGGGAGCGGGGGTCGAGGGGGCCGTGGTCCGACGAGCGGGAGGCGGCCAGGGCGACGCCGGCGACCAGGAGGACGACCAGGCCGAGCAGGACGCCGCGGCCGCGGGTCCACAGCTGGCGTGCGGTGGGCGCGGTGGAGGTGCTCGCGGCCGAGGCGCCGGCGGCAGGGGTCTTACCGGTGGCGGTCTTCCCGGTGGTGTCCGCAGCGGCGGTGTCCGCGGTGGTGCTGTCCGCGGTGGTGCTGGAGGTGGGGGTCATACGGCGGCTCCCGGGCTGGTCCAGCCGTCGGCGGCCGGTGCGGCGTCGTCGGTGAGCAGCGGCTTGGCCTTGCGCAGGTCCTCGTCGAGGCGGGCGGTGCGCCGGTAGGCGTCCTCCACGGCGGTGCGGCCGCCGTAGGTGACGTCGTCGAAGTCGTAGGCCGCGGTGCGCAGGCCCGCGGTGTGGGCGGGGAGGACCCGGCCGGCCTCGGCGGCCGCCTCGTCCGCGGTGCGTCCGGGGCGGGCGTCGAGGAGGGCGCGTTCCTCGAGGGAGCGGAACAGGGCGCGGGTCCGTTCCTGGACGGCCTGGGACCAGTCGCCACGGGCGGCGGCCTCCTCGGCGGCACGGCGGTGTTCGGCGGCGCTGCGCGGGCCGTCCGTGAAGAGCGCCTCGTCCTGGGCCGGCCGTGTCCTGCGGGCCGGGAGGCCGAGGCGGGCGACCAGCAGGCCCAGCACGACCAGGACGCAGCTGAGGATGATCCACAGGCCGGTGTCGCCGCCGGGTGCCACGGAGGACGCCCGGTCGAGGATGTCGGAGATGCCCTCCCAGATCCACTTCAGGGCGCGTTCCAGCAGCCCCGGGTCGTCCTGGTGGTAGACGCCCTTCGACAGTTCCCGCTCGGCCTCCTCCCGCGCGGGGTCGCGCGGGAGGGTGACCGGGGGTTCACCGTCGGCGGACGTGGTGTGCGCGGCCGCGCGGAAGGCGGCCGGGATTCCCCCCGCCCAGCTCACCCCATCAGCTCCCCGTGCCCGGGGCGACGCCGGCGGAGCGGGCGAGATCGAGGTCGAGGGCCTCGCGGCGGATGCGGCGGTCGATGTAGAGCAGCACGGCCACGCCCGCGCTGACCGGCAGGGTGATCGTCTGGGCGATCATGCCGCCGATGCTGACGAACAGGTAGTACGTGACGCCGTAATCCGTCGGGTCGCTGCCGAAGAAGGCGCCGGCCGAGAGGCCGTCGAGGCTCAGGCCGAGGATCTCGAACGGGATGGCCAGGATGAAGGAGACGACGCCGGTGATGACGGCGGTCAGCAGCATGATGCCGAAGATCCGCCACCAGGAGTCCTTCACCAGGGCGGTGGAGCGGGCCATGGCCTGGCGGATGGGCTGCCGTTCGAGCATCAGGGCGGGCGGGGCCAGGCACCAGCGGAAGTTGAGCCAGGTCACCAGGGGGAGCGCGGCCAGCGTGCCGAGGAAGATGAGCCCGACGCCGCCGGCGGCGGAGCCGCCGAAGCCGACCAGGATGCCGGGGAGGAGGCAGACGGCAAGCACCGCGAGCAGGATCAGCGGGATCAGCGCGGTGAGGCCGAGCATGCGCCAGATCTGGTGCCTGGCGTTCTCCCAGGCGTGCCGCACGGTCGCCGGCCGGCCGAGGACCGCCTGGCTGGTCACCGGGGTGAGCAGGGCGGTGGCGGCGGTGGTGCCGAGGAGGCTCACCAGGAGCAGGGCGCAGTAGGCGATGAGGGTCTGGCCCATCAGGGAGGCGATGTCGTCGCCGTCGAGGGAGGCCGGGTCCGCGGTGAGGGTGGTGCTGATCTCGTCGAGGAGGAAGAGGGTGGTCAGCAGGGACAGGCCCTGGGTGACCACGGCGACGACGAGGGAGATGCCGAGGACCGGCCGCCAGTAGGTGCGCATGGTGGTGACCGCGCCGTCGAGGATCTCGCCGAGGCCGAGGGGGCGGAGCGGGATCACGCCGGGCTTGGGCGCGGGCGGGGGTCCCCAGGGTGCGCCGGGCGGGCCGTAGGGGCCGCCGCCGTACGGGCCGCCCTGCGGGGGGACGCCGGGCTGCGGGGCGCCCTGGTACTGACCGCCCGGGTACTGGCTGCCCGGGTACTGGCCGCCACCCTGGTGGGCGCCGTCCTGGTAGGGGCCGCCGGGGGCGGGCTGCGGCGGGACGGCGGGCGGGGGCTGTTCCTTGGACCACTGGCCGCCCGGCCGGCCGCCGCTGGGGTCGTCGGCCGGAGACGATCCGGGCGAGGTCCAGCCCGGAGAGTCGTTCATCGTCGCTCCTTCAGGGTGCTGCCCGCGGGTCACGGCGCAGGTCAGGTCATCGTGCCATGTGCACGGCGGAGCACGGGTGGGCCGGGGAGGACCGAGACGGGACCGAGACAGGACCGGTGCGTCGACGAGAAGGCCGCCTCGCCCGCTTTCTCGGTCTTCTTGCCGCGCCGGATCCGGGGAAGACTGACGGCATGGCTGATCACGGCGCGCGACCCGACGACGGTGGACGGACCGACGGCATACCCATGATCCCAGCGCTGCGCTGGGACGAACCCCCGGAGGGGCCGGTCCTGGTGCTCCTCGACCAGACCCGGCTGCCGGCCGAGGAGTCCGAGCTGGTCTGCACGGACGCGTCCGCGCTCGTCGCCGCGATCCGTTCGCTGGCCGTGCGCGGGGCGCCGCTGCTGGGGATCGCGGGGGCGTACGGGGTGGCGCTGGCGGCGGCGCGCGGGTTCGACGTGGAGCAGGCGGCCGCGGCGCTGGCGGGGGCGCGGCCCACCGCGGCGAACCTGGAGACGGGGGTGCGGCGGGCGAAGGACGCCTACGACGCGGCCCTGGCGGCGGGCGGTGACGCGGCGGCGGCCGCGCTGCGGGCGGCGCGGGCGCTGCACCGGGAGGACGCGGAGGCGTCGGCGGTGATGGCGGAACGGGGGCTGGCGCTGCTGGACGAGTGGCGGCCGGGTGGCGGGCACCGGATCCTGACCCACTGCAACACGGGGGAGCTGGTGTCGGGCGGTGAGGGCACGGCCTTCGCGGTGGCGCTGGCCGCGCACCGGGCGGGGCGGCTGCGGCGGCTGTGGGTGGACGAGACCCGGCCGCTGCTGCAGGGGGCGCGGCTGACCGCCTGGGAGGCGGCGCGGCAGCGGATGGCGTACACGCTGCTCGCCGACGACGCGGCGGGCTCGCTGTTCGCGGCCGGGGAGGTGGACGCCGTGGTGGTGGGCGCGGACCGGATCGCGGCGGACGGGTCGGTGGCCAACAAGGTGGGGACGTACCCGCTGGCGGTTCTGGCGCGGTACCACCATGTGCCGTTCGTGGTGGTGGCGCCGTGGACGACGGTGGACGTGGGCACGCCGGACGGGGCGTCGATCGAGGTGGAGCAGCGGGCCGGCCGTGAGGTGACCGAGATCGGGGGCGCGGTGGTCGCGCCGCTCGGCACGCAGGCGTACAACCCGGCGTTCGACGTGACCCCGCCGGAGCTGGTGACCGCGCTGGTGACGGAGCGGGGGGTGCTGTCGCCGGTGACGGCGGAGGGGGTCGCCACGCTGGAGGGCCGGGCGTAAGGTCCCGCGAGGCGCCCCGGTACACCGGGCGCGCACGGTTCCGGCGCCGCCCGCAAGGGGTTGCGGGTGCCCGCTCAGGGGGACCGACACACGTGACCTCGCTCACCAAGCGTCCCGGTCACCGTTATCGGAATGGGATGATGTGGTTTATGAAGGGACGAGTCCTTGTCGTCGATGACGACACCGCACTGGCCGAGATGCTCGGAATCGTGCTGCGAGGGGAAGGCTTCGAGCCTGCGTTCGTGGCCGACGGCGACAAGGCGCTGGCCGCTTTCCGGGAGGCGAAGCCCGATCTGGTGCTGCTCGACCTGATGCTTCCCGGCAGGGACGGCATCGAGGTCTGCCGCCAGATCCGGGCCGAGTCCGGCGTGCCGATCGTGATGCTGACGGCGAAGAGCGACACCGTGGACGTGGTGGTGGGCCTGGAGTCGGGGGCCGACGACTACGTGGTCAAGCCGTTCAAGCCGAAGGAGCTGGTGGCCCGTATCCGGGCGCGGCTGCGGAGGTCGGAGGAGCCCGCTCCGGAGCAGCTGACCATCGGCGATCTGGTGATCGACGTGGCCGGGCATTCGGTGAAGCGGGACGGGCAGGCGATCGCGCTGACGCCGCTGGAGTTCGACCTGCTGGTGGCGCTGGCCCGCAAGCCGTGGCAGGTGTTCACCCGTGAGGTGCTGCTGGAGCAGGTGTGGGGGTACCGCCACGCCGCCGACACGCGCCTGGTCAACGTGCACGTGCAGCGGCTGCGGTCCAAGGTCGAGAAGGATCCGGAGCACCCGGAGATCGTGGTGACCGTGCGTGGTGTCGGCTACAAGGCCGGACCCAGCTGACATGCCGAAGGCTCTGCTCGCGGGCGGACTGCTCCAGGGCGGCGTCCAGGGCAGTCCGGTCCTGAGGCTCGTGCTGCGCTGGGTGCGCCGGCCGCTGCTTCCGGTCATACGGCTGTGGCGGCGCAACATCCAGCTGAAGGTCATCGTCACCACGCTGCTGATGTCGCTGGGCGTGGTGCTGCTGCTGGGGTTCGTGGTGATCGGGCAGGTCCGCAACGGCCTGCTGGAGGCCAAGGTGAGCGCGGCGCAGAGCCAGGCCGTGGGCGGTTTCGCCGCGGCCAAGCAGCGCGCCGACGAGGTGGCCGGGCTGGCGTCCGGCGCCGGGGCGGCCGAGGCCGCGGGCGAGGGGGAGACGGTCTCCCCGAGCCCGATCGAGTGGACCAGCAACCTGGTCGACTCGCTGTCCAGCGGCGGGCAGGGCGCGTTCGACGTGGTCACGCTGCCGGTCGCCGACGCGTTCGCCAGTCCGCGGTCCTCCGGCACCGTCGACCCCGACGCCTCCATACCCAAGGGCCTGCGGGAGCGGCTGGAGAGCAGCCCGCAGGCCTCGCAGAGCTACACGCGGGTGGTCTACGAGGCGGGGGACTCCCAGCCCGCGCTGGTCATCGGCAAGCAGATCAACGACCCGGACGGCGAGCCGTACCAGCTGTACTTCCTCTTCCCGCTCACCCAGGAGGAGAAGTCGCTGAGCCTGGTGAAGGGCACGCTGGCGACCGCCGGGGTGTTCGTGGTGGGGCTGCTCGGGGCCATCGCCTGGCTGGTGGTGCGTCAGGTGGTCACGCCGGTGCGGATGGCCGCCGGGGTCGCCGAGCGGCTGTCGGCCGGGCGGCTCCAGGAGCGGATGAAGGTCACCGGCGAGGACGACATCGCGCGGCTCGGCGAGGCCTTCAACAAGATGGCGCAGAACCTGCAGCTGAAGATCCAGCAGCTCGAGGACCTGTCGCGGATGCAGCGGCGGTTCGTCTCCGACGTCTCGCACGAGCTGCGCACCCCGCTGACCACCGTGCGGATGGCGGCGGACGTCATCCACGAGGCGCGGGCCGACTTCGACCCGGTGACCGCGCGGTCGGCGGAGCTCCTCGCGGACCAGCTCGACCGGTTCGAGTCGCTGCTGGCCGACCTGCTGGAGATCAGCCGGTTCGACGCGGGCGCGGCCGCGCTGGAGGCGGAGCCGACCGACCTGCGGGACGTGGTGCGGCGTGTGGTGGGCGGCGCGGCGCCGCTCGCCGAGCGCAAGGGCACCCGGATACGGGTGGTCGGGGACCGGCAGCCGGTCGTCGCCGAGGTCGACCCGCGGCGGGTGGAGCGGGTGCTGCGGAACCTGGTCGTCAACGCGGTGGAGCACGGCGAGGGCAAGGACGTGGTGGTGCGGCTGGCCGCGGCGGGCGGCGCGGTCGCCGTCGCGGTGCGCGACTACGGCGTGGGGCTGAAGCCGGGCGAGGCGACCCGGGTGTTCAGCCGGTTCTGGCGGGCCGACCCGGCGCGGGCCAGGACCACCGGAGGCACCGGTCTGGGGCTGTCGATAGCTCTGGAGGACGCCCGGCTGCACGGGGGCTGGCTGCAGGCATGGGGCGAGCCCGGTGGCGGTTCGCAGTTCCGTCTGACGCTGCCGCGCACCGCGGACGAGCCGCTGCGGGGTTCGCCGATACCGCTGGAGCCGCGCGACTCGCGGCAGTCCCGCCGCTCCCGTGAGGCGGCGCGGGCCCGGCAGGCCGTGGACGCGTCCGGTGCGGTCTCGGCGTCGGCCGGCGGCGGTGCCGGGGTGCCCGTCCAGCCGGCCGGGGACCGGCTGCCGCCGCGGGGGGCGTCGGTGGTGCGGCAGCACGGCCCGGTGGCCGACCCGGCCGCCCTGCCCGGCAGCAGCGCGCGGGTGGTGTCCCGCCCGTCGGTGCCCGTCCAGCCGACCGGGGACCGGCCGGTGGCCGGGAGGACGGGGGACGGCGAGGCCGGAGGGGGGTCCGGAAGGACGTTCGGAGGGGGGACCGGAGGGGCGTCCGGTGCCGGAGGCGGGCCGGGCGGCGGCTCCGGCCGGGGTGCCGGTGGCGGTTCTGGTGGTCCCGGTGGTTCCGCCGGTGGCCGGACGGACGGCGGTACGGACACGGCGGGGCCGCGAGGGCCGGAAGCCCGGCCGGACTCGGCGGCGGAGCAGGAAGAGGCGACTCGTGGGGGCTGAGAACGTGGGGAAGGGCCGCGGTCGCGGGGGGCGGACCGTCGTGGCCGCGGCGTGCGGGGTGGTGCTGCTCGCCGGGTGCGCCTCGATGCCGGACGGCGGGCACCTGCAGGACGTGGAGTCCACGCCGCGGCAGGACACGCAGGTCCGTGTCTTCGCCGTGCCCCCGCGCCCGGGGGCCACGCCGGAGCAGATCGTGCAGGGGTTCCTGGAGGCGCTGACCAGTGACGACCGGCAGTACGAGACGGCACGGAAGTACCTGACGCCCCGCACCGCCCGGACCTGGCGGCCGGAACGGTCGATCACCGTCCTGGCCAACGGACCGACCCCGCTGCCCGGGCTGCCCGGCCCGCGCGAGAACCCCGACGAGCTCAACTACACGCTGGCCGGCACCAGGGTCGCGCTGGTGGACTCCCAGCAGGCGTTCCGGCAGGCCGACGGCGAGTACCAGGAGGTCGTCACCCTGCGCCGGGACACCGAGGACGGGGAGTGGCGCATCGACCAGGTGCCCCGGGGCGTCGTCATGGGCCAGTCCGACTTCGCCCGCAACTACACCTCCGTCAACCGGTACTACTTCCCGGCCGGCACCGAGGACGGCGGTCGGGCCGCAGCCGTGGCGGATCCGGTGCAGGTGCGCAAGGTGGACCCGCTGACCGGGATCGTGCGCGCGCTGCTGGCCGGGCCCACCGACTGGCTGGCTCCGGCCGTGCGCACCGCGTTCCCCGCCGGGACCGGGCTGCCCCGGGGCGTGCGCTCGCTGGCGCCGGACGACGAGGGGCGGCTGACCGTCCCCCTCGACAAGGACGCCGGGCGGGCCGGCCACAACGCCTGCGAGGAGATGGCGGCGCAGATGCTGCTGACCCTCCAGGACTACACCCCCACCGGCGTGAAGTCGCTGGAGCTGACCTCGGGCGGGCAGCGGCTGTGCGGGGTCGACGAGCAGCGCGCCGAGCTGTACGCGCCGTACGGCAGGACCCATCCGCCGGACTACCTGTACTTCGTCGACGGCGAGCACCGCCTGGTGCGTATCCCCGCCGAGTACCAGCCCGTGCCGGAGCTCAAGGCGGAGAAGGACGAACCGGCCGACGAGGACGCCGGGCCCGGCCCGGACGAGACGGGCGACGGCCAGGACCCCGGAGCCTCCGCCTCGCCCGACGAGGACGACGCCGCCGCCGAGGACGCCGCGCGGGCCGAGGCGGCGGGCGTCGAACCGGTGCCGGGCGCGTTCGGCGAGGGGAAGACGCCGCTGCGGTCGGTGGCCGTCTCCCGCGACGAGCAGAGCGCCGCCGGTGTCCACCTGGACGGCAGCCGCCTGTACGTCGGACCGCTGACGGAGGACGGCGAAGGCGTCGGCCGGCCTGTGCTGAAGAGCGCGGGCGCGTCGGAGAGCGACCGGCTGACGGCGCCGAGCTGGGACGCGCACGGTGACCTGTGGATCGCCGACCGCGACCCGGACGCGCCGCGGCTGCTGATGCTGCCGGGCGGTGGGGGCAAGCCCGTGGAGGTACAGGTCCCGCAGCTCGACGGCCGGATCGAGGAGGTCCGGGTGGCCGGCGACGGCGTGCGGATCGCGCTGGTGGTCGCCAAGGGGAACAAGCGGTCCCTGTGGGTCGGGCGGATCGAGCGCGGGGGCACCCAGGACCGGCCGGTCGTGGCGGTGCTGGACCCGCGTGCCGTCGCGCCCCGGTTCCAGGACGTCACCGCGATGTCCTGGGCGGGCGCCGGCCGGCTGGTCGTCGCCGGACGGGAACAGGGCGGCGTGCAGCAGATGCGGTACGTGCGCGTCGACGGTTCGGCGGCCGTCGGTATGGCGCCGGCCGCGCTCTCCGGCGTGCGGGAGATCGCCGCGTCGGAGGACGAGGAGTCGCCGCTGACGGTGTACTCGGGGACCGACGGGCTCGTCCGGTTGCCGTCCGGGGCGCAGTGGAAGCAGATCGTCACCAAGGCCATGAGTCCGGTATATCCCGGCTGAGCGCCGGGGCCGGAAGTTGTCCACAGGGGTGCGGGCGGGAGTCGTCCGCACCCCTCGGGTTTTCCACAGGCCTGCCCGGAGAGCGTCGTCCGGGCGCACAGTGGCGGCATGAGGGACTGGTGGCGAGCACTCGCCGAACTGATGCTGCCCGGTGAGTGCGCGGGCTGCGGGGCGCCGCGCACGGTGCTCTGCGAGGAGTGCCGGCGGGCGGTGTGCCGCGGTTCGCCCCGGCCGGTGCGGCCGGGCAGCGCCCCGGACGGACTGCCGCCGGTGTGGGCCGCCGTGCCGTACGCCGACGCGGTGCGGTCGGTGCTGCTCGCGCACAAGGAGCGCGGGGCGCTGCCGTTGGCGGCTCCGCTGGGTGAGGCGCTGGCCGCGGCGGTGCGGGCCGCGCTCGCGGGGGCCGCCCCCGATGCCGCCCCCGATGCCGGTGCGGATCCGGGGGCCCTCGGGGAGGCGGCCGCCAGGGACGGGCCGGTGGTGCTGGTGCCGGTGCCGTCGGCGCGGAGTGCGGTGCGGCGGCGGGGGCACGATCCGGCGCGGCGGATCGCCCTGGCTGCGGCGGCGGTCCTGCGCGGTGCGGGGACGCCCGCGCGGACCGCTGCGGTGCTGCGGCAGCGGCGGGCGGTGGCCGACCAGGCGGGACTGCCCGCAGCGGCGCGGCTGGCCAATCTGGGCGGCGCCCTCGAACTCAGGCCCGGCGGGGCGCACCTGCTGCCCATGAGGGGGCGGTTGCTGGTGGTCGACGACGTGACGACCACCGGTGCCTCGGTCGCCGAGGCCGCGCGCGTCCTGCGGAAGGCCGCCGAAACAAAAGGAACACCCGTTCCCTTTGCCGCGGCCGTTGTCGCGGGGTCACCAACTTTCTTCGCTTGAAACCGGAATCGAATGAAATTCTCCTCGTGCACGCCATTGGTTGAATCACCAACGGAACACCTGGTGACCAGCGGATACGACAGGGTTAATTCGTCGGAACGGAGGTATGTGGCGGTAACGGGTGACGACATCAGGCCGGGCGAGATATGTTCGGTAGTGAGGGAAAAGGCGCAGGCCATGCCCCTCCTGTCGCAATGCCGAGCCGCGGGAATCGAGTCCCGTCCCGGGTGTCCGGGATGGTCGACGCGCCTGCGGGGGAGGAGGAGGTGGAGTCACCGAGTCCGGGGTTCCGGTGCCGATCCGGAACCTGGTGCGAATGGGAGATGTTCCGCCGGTGAGGCGGGCGATCCGGGAACGGAGTTCTGCGTGGACATCGTCGTCAAGGGCCGCAAGACCGAGGTGCCCGAGCGGTTCCGTAAGCACGTGGCCGAGAAGCTGAACCTGGAGAAGATCCAGAAGCTCGACGGCAAGGTGATGAGCCTCGACGTCGAGGTGTCCAAGGAGCACAACCCGCGTCAGGCGGACCGCAAGGACCGCGTGGAGATCACGCTCCGCTCCCGCGGGCCGGTCATCCGGGCGGAGGCGTCGGCCAGCGACCCCTACGCCGCTCTGGACCTGGCGGCGGAGAAGCTGGGGGCCCGGCTGCGCAAGCAGCACGACAAGCGGTACACGCGGCGCGGAGTGGGCCGGGTCTCGGCCGCCGAGGTGGCCAGCCACGTGCCGGACGCCGCGACCCTCGACGCCACCGGTGCGGTGGTGCCGTCCACCGAGGAGCCGGAGGCGGTGCCCACCAAGCGCATCGGCTCGCTGGAGATCCAGGGCGACGGCCCGCTGGTGGTGCGCGAGAAGACCCACACCGCCGCTCCGATGAGCCTCGACCAGGCGCTCTACGAGATGGAGCTGGTCGGCCACGACTTCTACCTCTTCGTGGACTCCGAGACCAAGGAACCCAGTGTCGTCTACCGGCGGCACGCCTACGACTACGGCGTGATCCACCTCCGCACCGATCCGATGATCGGGGGCGGCGAGCCCTCCCCCGACGCGGGCGGGACGCTCGGCGGCTGACCGCCCGGAGGAGCCCGGTGTGCCCCTGGGGCGCGTGCGACGCGCCCTCAGGGGCACCGGTGTGCGCCCCCGTGCGACGGGCGCGGCGGTGCGACCGGACCGTCCGCCGGTCCGGGCATGGAATCATGGCCACACGGCCCAACGGGCTGTTCACCGCCGCAGGTTGACGCGGCGGCGGGACGGACAGGCCTCAGCCTCATGGGGGAGGAACGATGGTGGACACCTTCGGACCGATGCGGGACGGGGGCGCCGGCGACCGTACGCCCGGCGGCGAACCGGCCGCGGAGGGAGGGCGCTCGGAGCCCATCCGGGTCCTGGTGGTGGACGACCACGCGCTCTTCCGGCGCGGCCTGGAGATCGTGCTGGCCGCCGAGGAGGACATCCAGGTCGTGGGCGAGGCCGGGGACGGGGCGGAGGCCGTGGACAAGGCCGCCGACCTGCTGCCCGACATCGTGCTGATGGACGTCCGCATGCCGCGCCGCGGCGGGATCGAGGCCTGCACCTCCATCAAGGAGGTCGCCCCCAGCGCCAAGATCATCATGCTGACGATAAGCGACGAGGAGGCCGACCTCTACGACGCGATCAAGGCCGGCGCCACGGGCTACCTGCTCAAGGAGATCTCCACCGACGAGGTGGCCACCGCCATCCGCGCGGTCGCCGACGGACAGTCGCAGATCAGCCCGTCGATGGCCTCCAAGCTGCTCACCGAGTTCAAGTCGATGATCCAGCGCACCGACGAGCGGCGCCTGGTGCCGGCGCCCCGGCTCACCGACCGGGAGCTGGAGGTGCTCAAGCTGGTCGCCACCGGGATGAACAACCGGGACATCGCCAAGGAGCTGTTCATCTCCGAGAACACGGTCAAGAACCACGTCCGGAACATCCTGGAGAAGCTGCAGCTGCACTCCCGCATGGAGGCCGTGGTGTACGCGATGCGGGAGAAGATCCTCGAGATCCGCTGACGCCCGTGCGCGAGACGCCTCCGGGCGGGCCGTGGCCGGGGCCGGGGTTCGGACCCTCGTCCGGCCGGTTCAGGCCGTGAGCGCGGCGAGTTCGGCGATCAGGGGCTCGCGGAGTTCCGGCGCGTCCACGCGTTCCAGGCGGACGTCGGCGCAGTCCACCCAGCCCGCCGCCTCGACCAGGGCGCGGGCCACGTCCGGGACCGCGCGGCGGTTCGCCAGGGTCACCTGCCGCGCCACCAGCGTGCGGCCGGCCCGCGCCGGGTCCACCCGGCCCACCAGCCGCCCGCCCGCCAGCACCGGCATCGCGAAGTAGCCGTACACCCGCCGGGCCTTGGGCACGTACGCCTCCAGCCGGTGGGTGAAGCCGAAGATCCGCTCGGTGCGCGGACGTTCCCAGATCAACGAGTCGAACGGGGAGAGCAGCGTGGTGCGGTGGCGGCCGCGCGGCGCGGTCGCCAGGGCCGCCGGGTCGGCCCAGGCCGGGCGGCCCCAGCCCTCGACGTCGACCGGGACCAGACCCGAGTCGGCGAGCACGGCGTCGACCTGATCGGCCCTCAGGCGGTGGTAGTCGGCGATGTCGGAGCGCGTGCCGACACCCAGCGCCTGCCCGGCCTGCGCGACCAGGCGGCGCACGCACTCGGTGTCGTCCAGGTCGTCGTGGAGGAGGTCGCCGGGGATCGCGCGTTCTGCGAGGTCGTAGACCCGCTTCCAGCCGCGGCGCTCCACGCAGACCACCTCGCCGTACATCAGCGCGCGTTCCACCGCCACCTTGGAGGCGGACCAGTCCCACCACTCGCCGGTGCGCTTGGCGCCGCCGAGTTCGGTGGCGGTCAGCGGGCCCTCCGCGCGGAGCTGCTTGATCACCTGCTCGTACGAGCCCTCGGGGAGGTCGTGGTGCCACAGCGGGCGGGCCCGGTAGGCGCGGCGGCGGAAGGCGAAGTGCGGCCACTCCTCCAGGGGAAGGACGCAGGCGGCGTGCGACCAGTACTCGAACGAGTGGGGACGGCCGTCGCGGTCCCTGTTCCAGTACGCCGCCTCCACGGTCCCCCGGCCGACGGCGCCCAGGCGGGCGTACGGGACGAGTTCGTGCGAGCGGGCCAGGACGGAGATGGTGTCCAGCTGGACGGCGCCCAGGTGCCGGAGCATGCCGCGCACGCCGGAACGTCGGTCGGGGGCGCCGAGCAGGCCCTGGGCGCGGAGGGCGATGCGGCGGGCCTCGTCGGCGGAGAGGGTGACGGTGGGGTGCGGACCGGTCATGGGGCGCCACGATAGAGGGTGGCGCCGACAGCGGGGGGGCGCCTTGGAGCGACTGCCGCGCGCGGAGCGCCCCCGCCGAGCCTCAGCCCGCGCCTTTGTCGCGCCCCGCGCCTCCGGCCCTGCCCTTCGGCCCCGCCGCGTCAGTGCGGGGCGTCCTGCGGCAGGAGGGAGGCGATCCAGGCGTCGTGGCGCGTGCCGCCGCTGACGAGCGCCTGGCGCAGCACGCCCTCCTGGACGAACCCGCAGCGCTCCGCGACCGCGCGGGAGGCGGTGTTGCCGACCCCGGCACGCCACTCGACGCGGGCGGCGCCCAGGTCGGTGAAGGCCCACCGGCACAGCGCGCGGGCGGCCTCGGTGACGTGACCGCGGCCGCGGTGCTCCTTCACGGACCAGAAGCCGATCTCCACCGTGTCCTGGCCGCGCACCTTCAGACCGAGCATCGCGACGAACGGCCCCTCCCGGCGCTCCGGGCCCCCTGCCGCGGCCTCCTCGGCGAGGTAGGCGCCGAAGACGTACTCGGTGTCGGCGGCCCAGGCCTCGGGCACGTACACCCCGACGAAGGCGCGGGCGTGCTCCGGCAGGTAGGGGGAGGGAACGGCGGTCCAGCGCCGGATGTCGGGGTCCTGGCAGGCGGCGAGGACCGCGCGGGCGTCCCCCGGGGCCGGCGGTCGCAGGATCAGACGTTCGGTGGTGAGGATGACGGGTTCCATCGCCCGAGGATGCGGGACGGGCGGGCGGGGGGCCAGAGGTTTTCCGCCACCGGTGGCGCCCCGGTGACATCCGTGGCGCGGGAGGCGTTTTCCGGCAATTCGGTCGGCCGTCGCGGCACTATCCGCCACTCCCGCACGTTGTGTCCTGTGGGAAGCAGCTCGCGGCGGTCCCGTGCCGCGAGGTTCTCCGTTCCACGAGGGCGAGGCCAGACCTCCCGGCGTGGCGGGGTCCTCGCATACGATGGCCGTTGCTCACCAGTATCAGTAGGCCAGTACCAGCAAGCGACCGTCCCAGGCCCGACCGGCAAGGAGACCAGCCCCCGTGTCCGTCCTCTCGAAGATCATGCGTGCAGGCGAAGGCAAGATCCTGCGCAAACTGCACCGCATTGCGGACCAGGTCAACTCCATCGAAGAGGACTTCGTCAACCTCTCCGACGCCGAGCTGCGGGCCCTCACCGACGAGTACCGCCAGCGGTACCAGGACGGCGAGAGCCTGGACGACCTGCTCCCCGAGGCGTTCGCCACCGTCCGCGAGGCCGCCAAGCGCGTCCTCGGCCAGCGGCACTACGACGTGCAGCTCATGGGTGGCGCCGCCCTCCACCTCGGCTACGTCGCCGAGATGAAGACCGGTGAGGGCAAGACCCTCGTCGGTACCCTCCCCGCCTACCTCAACGCGATCTCCGGCAAGGGCGTCCACCTGATCACGGTGAACGACTACCTCGCCGAGCGCGACTCCGAGATGATGGGCCGGGTCCACAAGTTCCTGGGCCTCGAGGTGGGTTGCATCCTGGCGAACATGACGCCGGCCCAGCGCCGCGCGCAGTACGCCTGCGACATCACCTACGGCACCAACAACGAGTTCGGCTTCGACTACCTGCGCGACAACATGGCGTGGTCGAAGGAAGAGCTGGTGCAGCGCGGCCACAACTTCGCCATCGTCGACGAGGTCGACTCGATCCTGGTGGACGAGGCCCGTACCCCGCTGATCATCTCCGGTCCGGCGGACCAGGCCACCAAGTGGTACGCCGACTTCGCCAAGCTGGTCACCCGCCTCAAGCGCGGTGAGCCCGGCAACCCGCTGAAGGGCGTCTCCGAGACCGGCGACTACGACGTCGACGAGAAGAAGCGCACGGTCGCGATCCACGAGTCCGGCGTCGCCAAGGTCGAGGACTGGCTGGGCATCGACAACCTCTACGAGTCGGTGAACACCCCGCTGGTCGGCTACCTGAACAACGCCATCAAGGCCAAGGAGCTCTTCAAGAAGGACAAGGACTACGTCGTCATCGACGGCGAAGTCATGATCGTCGACGAGCACACCGGCCGTATCCTCGCCGGCCGCCGCTACAACGAGGGCATGCACCAGGCGATCGAGGCGAAGGAGGGGGTGCCGATCAAGGACGAGAACCAGACCCTCGCCACGATCACGCTGCAGAACTTCTTCCGCCTCTACAGCAAGCTCTCCGGCATGACCGGTACGGCCATGACCGAGGCGGCCGAGTTCCACCAGATCTACAAGCTCGGCGTGGTGCCGATCCCGACCAACCGGCCGATGATCCGCAAGGACCAGTCCGACCTCATCTACCGCACCGAGGTCGCCAAGTTCGACGCGGTGGTCGACGACATCGCCGAGAAGCACGCCAAGGGCCAGCCGATCCTGGTCGGTACGACCTCGGTGGAGAAGTCCGAGTACCTGTCGCAGCAGCTCTCCAAGCGCGGCGTCCAGCACGAGGTGCTGAACGCCAAGCACCACGAGCGCGAGGCGGTGATCGTCGCCCAGGCCGGCCGCAAGGGCGCCGTCACGGTCGCCACCAACATGGCCGGCCGTGGTACCGACATCAAGCTGGGCGGCAACCCCGAGGACCTCGCCGAGGCCGAGCTGCGGCAGAGGGGCCTCGACCCCGAGGAGCACATCGAGGAGTGGACCGCCGCCCTTCCGGCCGCCATGGAGCGCGCCGAGGCCGCGGTCAAGGCGGAGAAGGAGGAGGTGGAGCGCCTCGGCGGCCTCTACGTCCTCGGCACCGAGCGGCACGAGTCGCGCCGTATCGACAACCAGCTCCGCGGCCGTTCCGGCCGTCAGGGCGACCCGGGCGAGTCCCGTTTCTACCTGTCGCTGGGCGACGACCTGATGCGGCTGTTCAAGGCGCAGATGGTCGAGCGCGTGATGTCCATGGCGAACGTGCCGGACGACGTGCCGATCGAGAACAAGATGGTCACCCGGGCCATCGCCTCCGCGCAGTCGCAGGTCGAGCAGCAGAACTTCGAGGCGCGCAAGAACGTCCTCAAGTACGACGAGGTGCTCAACCGGCAGCGCGAGGTCATCTACGGCGAGCGCCGCCGCGTCCTGGAGGGCGAGGACCTGCGCGAGCAGATCCACCACTTCATGGACGACACCATCGACGCGTACGTCGCCGCGGAGACCGCCGAGGGCTTCCCGGAGGACTGGGACCTGGACCGCCTGTGGGGCGCGTTCCGCCAGCTGTACCCGGTGAAGGTCACCGTCGAGGAGCTGGAGGAGGCGGCCGGCGAGCGGGCCGGCCTGACCGCCGACTTCATCTCCGAGTCCATCAAGGACGACATCCACGAGCAGTACGAGGCGCGTGAGACGCAGCTCGGCTCCGAGATCATGCGTGAGCTGGAGCGCCGGGTCGTGCTGTCGGTCCTGGACCGCAAGTGGCGCGAGCACCTCTACGAGATGGACTACCTCCAGGAGGGCATCGGCCTGCGGGCGATGGCCCAGAAGGACCCGCTGGTCGAGTACCAGCGCGAGGGCTTCGACATGTTCACCGCCATGATGGAGGGCATCAAGGAGGAGTCCGTCGGCTACCTGTTCAACCTGGAGGTCCAGGTCGAGCAGCAGGTCGAGGAGGTCCCGGTCTCCGACGCCGCGCCGTCGCTGTCCAAGCAGGACGCGGTTCCGGCGGGCGCCCGCCCGGAGATCCGCGCCAAGGGCCTGGAGGCGCCGCAGCGGCCGGACCGGCTGCACTTCTCGGCGCCGACGGTCGACGGCGAGGGCGGGGTCGTCGAGGGCGACTTCACCAGCGACGGTGAGCCGGTGCGGTCCGCCGCGGACGGTCTGACCCGTGCCGAGCGGCGCAAGCAGGCCAAGGCCTCGGGGCGTCGCCGCAAGAAGTGACGACCGCCGGCCGGTGACGGCCGGGAGGTGACCGCAGGGGCCGGACGCGCGCAGCGTCCGGCCCCTGCGCGGTCCCCGGCTCCGGTGTCCGTTCCGGCCCGTGGCCCAGGGGGCCGTGGCTATTCTCGGTGCATGACAACTCCGGGGGTGCGCACGGGTTTTCGGGCCGGTGCGGTGTCGCTGTCCGTCCTCGCCCTCGTGGCCTGCCTGTTCGTGTGGACCACGGATCCCCGGGGCGACGTGATCGTGGGCGTCGACATCCAGTACGTCACCCAGTACGTGGGTGTGCTGCATCCCGTGGCCGAGGGGTTCGTCGAACGGTTCGGCGCGCTGGCGCAGGTCGCGGCGATGCTGGGCGTGACGGTGGGTGTGCGGGGGAACCGGACGCGGTTCCTCGCCGCGGGCGTGGTGTCGCTGGCGGCGGCGGGCATGGTCGGCGTGGGGGTGCGGATCCTGGGGGACCTCCATCCGGGCGCGGCGCCGGACCTGGTGGCGGCCGAGCGGGCCGAGGCGGTCGCGGTGTTCGTCCTGGCGGCGCTGCTGCTGGGGACGGCGGTCGCGCTGATCTGCCGGAGATTCGCCCTGCACGACGGGTTCGTGGGCGTCTGCCTGGCGGTGGTGGGCGGTCTCCACCTGGTGTCGATGTACCTCGTGGTCAGCGGGCTGTCCCCCGCGATGGCGCTGGCCGCATGGGCCTGGGTGCCCGGTGGGTGCCTGCTCCTGGCCGCGCTGTGCACCGCGGGGACGGCGGTCCGCCCGCGGGCCGGCCGCGAGGCGGTGCGACCGCTCCCCGCCTGACCGCCAGGGGTCCTCCGCACACGCCCGACCCGCTGCCTCCCGCGTGGAACTAGGGGTCGCAGCGGGGGATCTGGGTGCGGGAGGTGACGCCCAGTTTGGTCAGGATGTGTTCGACGTGGGCGTCGGCGGTGCGCTTGGAGATGACGAGGCGTTCGGCGATCTCCCGGTTGGACAGGCCCTGGACGACCAGGGCGGCCACCTCGCGTTCGCGCCGGGTGAGGGCCTCCATGCCACGGCGGGCCGGTGGCACGCAGGAGCGGCGCTCGCCGGGACGTTCGCGGTCCTCGAGCACGGCCTCCAGGACCTGCGCGAGGGCGAGCTGCTCCCCGGCGCGGTGCCACCGGGTGAACTCGGCTTCGCCCAGGGCCGCGCGGACCTCGGCGCGGATCGACTCCCGCTCCTCGGACGGCCGGGGCAGCCGCGCCACCGGGTCCGCTCCGGTCCGCCGGGCGTGCTCGGCGGAACCCAGCAGCCAGGCCGCCCGGACCGGGCGGCCGCGCCGTGCGGCGTCCCGGCCGAGGAACAGGCAGGCGAGCGCCGCGACCGGCCGGTCGCCCGCCTCCACGGCCGCCTCCAGGGCGGGCAGCAGGGATCCGGCGCTGTCCTCCGGGCGCCCGGCGAGCTGGAGGGCGAGGCCGCGGACGGCGAGCAGCCTCCCGGGGAACCGGCGGTCGGCCGAGCCCTCCAGGAGGGCGAGGCCGTCGGCGCAGCGTTCCAGGGCGGAACGGGGGTCGCCG
Source organism: Streptomyces sp. NPDC047130 (assembly GCF_040643475.1). Classification (NCBI taxonomy): domain Bacteria; kingdom Bacillati; phylum Actinomycetota; class Actinomycetes; order Kitasatosporales; family Streptomycetaceae; genus Streptomyces; species Streptomyces sp. NPDC047130. Next base: position 21,808 of record NZ_JBEYUK010000004.1, read on the forward strand.
AAGGCGGCGTGCAGCAGGGCGGCCTCCTCGTGGAGCAGGAGCGGCACGGCGTCCGGGGTGGTGCCGTCGACCTCGCCGTTGCCGCCGCCGCCACCCTCGCCCTTGCCCTCGCTCTTGCCGGCACCGGCAAGGGCGAGCGCGACGGCCTGGCGTGCGGCCCCGTCGAGTGCGGCGAGGCCGGTCGCCGGGTCACCGCCGAGGGCGGTCAGGGATCCGCGGTGGCCCCGGGCGAGGAGCCGGACCCGCTCGGCGTCGGCCCCGGCGTGGCGGGCGGACTCCTCGGCGGCGGGGAGCAGTTCCGCCGCGGCGGCCAGGTCGCCGCTCCACACCGCGGCCGTCCCGGCGAGCAGCAGGCCCCAGGCGCGCTCCGGGCAGTCCTCCGTGACGCGGCGGAGGCCCTTCTCCAGCCACCGGCGGCCCTCGGCGAGGGCGCCCGCGGCGCGGAACGAGGGGATCAGCAGGGCCGCCGTCCGCAGCCCGCGCCGGGCGAGGGCGGGGTCCGCGGCGAAGGCGTGGCCGAGGGCGGCGCGGACGTCGGCGGCGTCGGTGTGGAGGGGGTGCCGCGGGGGGACCGGGGCGGTGGCGGGCGGGCCGTCCCAGAGGCGGGCGGCGAGCTCCTCGTGGTGGGCGAGGTGCCGGTCGCGGACCCGGCCGGCGTCCTCCGTGCCGGGGAGCAGGTCGGCGGCGTACTCGCGGAGGGCGTCCAGCAGCTGGTACCGGCGGCCGTCCTCGCCCACCCGCCGCACGACCGACTTGTCGACCAGGCCGATCAGAGCCTCCAGCGCGACGCCGTCCCCGCCGAGGGCGCCGAAGGCGCAGACCCGTTCCAGGGCCGCCAGGTCGAACGGGCCGGCGAAGACCGACAGCCGCGCCCACAGCAGCCGCTCCCGTGGCGTGCACAGGTCGTGCGACCAGCCGATGGCGGTGCGCAGCGTCTGGTGGCGGGCCAGGGCGGTGCGGCGGCCCCCGGTGAGGACCTCGAGCCGGTGGTCGAGGCGGTCGGTGAGCTCGGTCAGGGGCAGCGCGCGCAGGCGCACGGCGGCGAGTTCGAGGGCCAGCGGCAGGCCGTCGAGCCGGTCGACCAGGGCCAGCACCCGTCCGCGTTCCGCCTCGGGCACCGTGAAGGACGGCGTCACGGCCCTGGCCCGCCGGATGAACAGCTCCAGCGCGTCCTCGCGGGGGAGCGGCGCCAGGGGCAGGCAGCGCTCGCCCGGGACGTCCAGCGGCTGCCGGCTGGTGGCCAGCACGCGGACCCCGGCGGTCTCGTGCAGCAGGAGGTCGGAGAGCATCGCGCACGCGTCGACGAGGTGCTCGCAGGTGTCGAGGACGATCAGCGCGGCACGGTCCTCGAGGTGGGCGACCACGGCGTCCAGCGGGGCGGCGGCCGGGTGTCCCGCCGCGCCCAGCACGGCGGCGAGGGCGGCCGGGACCTGTTCCGGGTCGCGCAGCGCGGAGAGCTCCACCAGCCACACGCCGTCGGGGAACCGGTCGGCGAGCCGGGACGCCGCGCGCAGGGCCGTGCGGCTCTTGCCGACACCGGCCGGGCCGACCAGGGTGACCAGGCGGGCCTGCGCGAGCGCGTCGTGCAGCAGGGCGAGTTCGTCGGCGCGGCCCACGAAGCTGGTGGTCTCCGCCGGCAGCCGGCCGACGCGGGGCGTGGAGTCCGGTGGTTCGGTCAGGTCCTTCATGTCGCCACAGCCCCCGTCAGCCGGCGTCGTCGTCTCGGATGAGTCCTCGGCGGAGAGTTCTCAGCAGCAACTACGAACGCGGGGGCGGGGAGTTACCGGCCGCGACGGGACGTGCACGCAAGTGCACGCTCTCCACACGTTTGACGAACGGGCGTGCGACAGGGGGGTGGGCGGGTGCCGGGTTCACGGAGCGCCTGTTCGAGCGGTCGGCAGGCGGCGCACCGGGGTGCCCGCGCCGCGGGAGGGTCAGGACTCCGCGAGGCGTTCCACGAGGTGTTCGGCGAGGGTGACCGCCTCGGTGAGCGTGTCCACGACGGGTACGCCCGCCTCCTCCAGGCTGGCCCGGCTGTGCGAGCCGCCGGTGTAGAGCACCGCGCGGGCCCCGGCGCTCTCGGCGGCGAGCGCGTCGTCGACGGCGTCGCCGATCACCACGGTGGTCGCGGGGCGCACGCCGTGGTCGCCGAGGGCGGCCAGGTGGCGGACCATGTGCTCCGCCTTGGTGCCGCCGGAGGGGCCCTGGCGGCCGTCGACCCGCAGGAAGTGCGGCTCGATGCCGAAGCCGCGGACCAGCGGGACCAGTTCCTCGTGGCCGTGCATGCTGAGGATCGACTGGCTGCGGCCGGACGCGTTCCAGCCGTGCAGGAGTGCGCGGACGCCCTCGGTGAGGTCGCAGGCCGGCAGGTGGGTCCGGTAGTGCTGGTGGAACAGGCCGTCCATCACCTCCCACTCGCGCTCGGTGGGCAGACGGCCCATCAACTGCTCGTAGAAGCGGGGGACCGGGACGCGGTAGAGCGCGCGGTACTGCTCGAGGGTGACCGGCGACAGGCCCACCTCCGCGAAGGCGGCGTTGGTGGCCCGGATGACGGCGTCCATGTCGTGGAAGAGGGTGCCGTTCCAGTCCCAGACGATGTGCGGGAGCGGGCCGCCGGAACCGGGGCCGGCCGGTGGCCGGGGGGTCGCTGTCGCGGTCATGCGGGCAGGTCCTTCCCGCCCTCGCCGCCGCCGACCAGGGCGGGGATCTCCTGGGTGGCGAACCACAGGAGGTCGTGGTCGGCGGCCAGGTCCACGGTGTTCATCGCCTCGACGTCGTCCCGGTCGGCCGCGTCCAGGGCGTCCGCGGCGGCGGCCACGTCCTGCCGGGCCTCCTCCGCGTCGACGTGCACGGCGGCCGCCTTGGCGAGCCGGAGCGGGCCGGGGACGAGGGCCTCGCCCATCGCCTCCGGGGACAGGTCCACGACGCCGTCGGCGACGTCCACGGCCACGACCACCCGGCGGCGCGGCGCGGCGGGGTCCAGGGCCAGCAGGCGCAGCGAGGCGTGGGCGGCGAGTCCGAGGGCGGCGTACTCCAGCTCCTCCTCGTCCTGGGACTCGTACCAGTCGGCCAGGACAGGCGTCGCGGCGTACACGCTGACGCGGTCCGCGCCCAGCTCGCCCGTCCGGTGCGCCTCGGCGAGCCCGGGGAGGGTCAGGGGTACGTAGACGCGCATGCGGCCGCCGCTTTCGGTCGGGGACGGGTGGTCAGCTCAGGATACGTGCGGGGCGCGGGGGCGGTCCCCTTTCGGGGCGGCGCCGGACCGGGCGCGGGGGGCGCGGAGGGGGCCGCCGGTGGCGCCGGTGGCGGTGCGGGGCGCGGGCCGTGCGGGGCGATTGGGCCTGATAGGTGAATCGCGGGGACGGGTGCGGGCGTCGTGTCGGTCTTTGCCCGGGGGCGGCGACGGCTCTACAAGATCCGCAACGGCGTGGTTACTCGCCGGTATCTCTCTCGCGGAACGGGGATCGCAGTGAACAAGGTCATGACGAGGGTGCGGGGCGGCGGAGCGGGGGAACGGCCCGGGGCGACGGGGCGGAGAAGGCCGCCGGGCAGGCGGGACGCGCGGCGGCCCGGCGGCGGCGGTGCGGGGACGGTGACGCGCAGGCCGCCGGCCGTCCGGGCGGCTCCGGTGCCGGCGCGTCCGACGGACGTCTTCGCGGAGCGGCTGGTGGGGGTCCTGAGCGGGCAGTCGCCGGTGCACTCGATGCTGCGGCACACCGTGGGCCGCGCGTACGACGACCTCGCCGTGCTGGCGGAGCGGGGGGTGCTCCGGACCCGGGGCGGGGTCCGGCCGGTGGTGCGGGACATCGGGTACTACGTGGCGCGGGCGGGGGCGCTCGAGGTGTTCGTGCGGGTGGGGGCGGGTGACCGGGTGCGGGCGCTCGCGTTCCGCCTGGAGCGGGGGGACGACCGGCGGTGGCGCTGCGTGGCCGTCGAGGCGGGCCCCTGACGCGGGCCCGCCCTCGCGGTGGCCCCGGCTGCGGGCCCCGGTTGCGGGCCCGCCTACGCGGTGACCCCGGTTGCGGGCCCGCCTACGCGGTGGGCCCCGGCTGCGGGCCCCGGCGGCCGGCCCGCCTCAGCGGTGGGCCCCGGCCGCTCGGAGCGGCTCCGTCCCCGCCCGGCGCGGGCGCGGCCGGGGCACCGGGCCCGCAGCCGCTCGTGCCGGGCGGCCCGGCGGGCGGCCTGTGCAGCGCGGTCTCCGGGCGGGGCCGGGGCCGGTCACGGGGGCTTCCCTGCCGTCCCGGAGGCGTTCCCTGGCGTTCGCCGGGCCGGGCCGGGACCGCTCGGGCCGAGATCCTGGGGTCTGGGGGCCGGGACCGCTCGGGCCGAGATCCTGGGCCTGGGGCGGGACCGCGCCGTCCCGGAGGCGTCCCCAGGGTGCCGCCGGTCCGGAAGCGGCGGTCCCGGTGCGCGGCGGGGTGTGCAGGGGTGCCGGTCACCGGTCGGCCCGCGGCCCGGGGGCGGCGGTGCGTGCGGAGGGCGGCAGGCCTGCGGCGATCGTGCTCGTCGGCAGTCGGGCGGCGTGGCCCTGGGCGGTGTGAGGGCCGGGCCCGGACCGCGCGGGACCACGGTAGGAGAAGCGGGGGCGCGGCCCGTGCGCGGTGGCTTCAGAGGGCCTTGAGGGCCGCCGTGGTGGCGCGGGTGAGGGTGGGGAGATGGGTCTTGGGCAGGCGGGGCTGGCGGAGGATGACCGTGCGCCAGTACAGGGGGCCGGTGATGAGGTCGAGCGCGATGTCCTCGTCGAGCCCGCGCCGCAGCTCGCCCCGCTCGACCGCCGCCGCGACGATCCGCAGCGCCACGCTCTCCTGCCCGGACCGCACCGCCTTGCGCAGTGCCTCGTCGATCTCCGGGTTGCGGGCCGCCTCCGCCTGGAGGTCGGGGATGATCTGCGACGCCACCGGGTGCCGCAGCGCCCGTGACGTGAACTCGTAGAGCAGCCGCAGGTCCGTCTCCAGCGAGCCCGTGTCGGGCGCCGGGAGGCCCTCCACCGCCAGCGCGGACACGATGTCCAGCACCAGGTGCAGCTTGCCGCGCCACCGCCGGTAGACCGCCGTCTTCCCCACGCCCGCGCGGCGTGCGATCCCCTCGATCGAGGTCCGCGCGTACCCGACCGCCGCCAGCTCCTCCAGCACCGCCGCGCGGATGGCCTCCGTCACGTCGGGGCGCAGCACCGCCGCGCCCGCCGGGGCCCTCCGGCGCGCGGAACGCCCCGCGGGGCCCGCGGCCCCCGCGGCGGCGTCGGCGGGCTCCGCGGCGGCTCCGGTCCCGGCGACCCCTCCGGCTTCGGCGTCAGTCATGCCGACCAGCATAGGGCGAACGGCGGCGTTACGACGGGACGGTTGCGTTCCGGCGTGCCCCCGCCTAGGCTCCCGGTGCAACGACGATACGGTCCCGTTCCGTCGTAACGTCGTCCCCCCTCCCGCTCGACGAAAGGCCGCGGATGTGAGCCAGGTCCTCGACGCCCCGCACGCCGGCCCGGCGGCCCCCGACCACGGGGACCTCTCGGCGCTGGCCGCACGGCACGGCCTCACGGTCAGCGGGGCCCGCCCCGGCCTGGCCGCCTACGTCCGGCAGCTCATGGCCCGCCGGCACTTCATCACCGCCTTCGCCACCGCCAAGCTCACCTCCCAGTACAGCCAGGCCAAGCTGGGCCAGCTCTGGCAGGTGCTCACGCCGGTGCTGAACGCCGCGGTGTACTTCTTCATCTTCGGCATCCTGATGGGCACCTCCCACGGCGTGCCGGACTTCGTGCCGTTCCTGGTCACCGGCGTCTTCGTGTGGACGTTCACCCAGACCTCGCTGATGACCGGCACGCGCTCCATCGCCGGCAACATCGGCCTGGTGCGCGCCCTGCACTTCCCGCGGGCCTCGCTGCCGATCTCGTACTGCCTCCAGCAGCTCCAGCAGCTGCTGTTCTCGATGGCGGCGCTGGTGGTGATCCTGCTGGTCTTCGGCGTGCCGGTGGCCTGGTCGTGGCTGCTGGTGGTGCCCGCGCTGATCCTGCAGTTCGTCTTCAACACCGGGCTGGCGATGGTCCTCGCCCGGCTGGGCGCGCACACCCCGGACCTCGCGCAGCTCATGCCGTTCGTCCTGCGCACCTGGATGTACGCCTCCGGCGTCATGTTCAGCCTGGCGCAGGTGGCGCAGCGCACCGACCTGCCGCAGTGGGTCTTCAACCTGCTGCAGTGGAACCCGGCGGCCGTCTACATCGACCTGATGCGGTTCGCGCTGATCGACAGCTTCACCGCGAGCCAGCTCCCCGACCACGTGTGGATGATCGCCACCGGGTGGGCGCTGCTCGCCGGCGTCGGGGGATTCGTTTTCTTCTGGAAGGCTGAGGAGACCTACGGCCGTGGCTGAGCAGCGGATGGACCTCGGGAACGAGGAGGCGGTCCCCACGGTCGTCGTCGACCACGTGGACATCGTCTACAAGGTCAACGGCGCCGGCGGCGGACGGGGCGCGGCCACGGCGGCGCTGAGCCGGATGGTGCGGCGCAAGGAGAAGGTCGAACGGGTCTCCGGGGTGCGGCGGGTGCACGCCGTGAAGAACGTGACGTTCGTGGCGCACCGCGGCGAGGCGATCGGGCTGATCGGCACCAACGGGTCCGGCAAGTCCACGCTGCTGAAGGCGGTGGCGGGGCTGCTGCCGGTGGAGAACGGCCGCATCTACACCGACGGCCAGCCCTCGCTGCTCGGCGTCAACGCCGCGCTGATGAAGGACCTCACCGGCGAGCGGAACGTGTACCTCGGCGGGCTGGCCATGGGCATGTCGCGGGAGCAGGTCGCGGAGCGGTACCGGTCGATCGTGGACTTCTCCGGGATCAACGAGAAGGGCGACTTCATCAGCCTGCCGATGCGGACGTACTCCTCCGGCATGTCGGCGCGGCTGCGGTTCTCGATCGCCGCGGCCAAGGACCACGACGTGCTGCTCATCGACGAGGCGCTGGCCACGGGGGACAAGAAGTTCCAGAAGCGGTCCGAGGCGCGGATCCGGGAGCTGCGGAAGCAGGCGGGGACCGTGTTCCTGGTCAGCCACAACAACAAGTCGATCCGGGACACCTGCGACCGGGTGCTGTGGCTGGAGCGGGGGGAGCTGCGGATGGACGGGCCCACGGAGGACGTCATGCGGGAGTACGAGAAGTTCACCGGCAAGTAGCCTGACGCAAGTAGCCCGACGCCGCACCGGCCCCCCGGGGCGGGCCGGTCACGGCCGGTCGTGCGGACGGACGAGGAGCAGGGCGATGTCGTCGTTGCGCGGGGCGGTCCGCTCCGCGTGGTCGACGAGTGCGTCGGCGAAACCGTCGAGGTCGCCGAGGTCCGGGTGCTGCCTCGACGCCATCGCGTGGGCGAGGGCGGCGATGGCGTCGTCGATATCGGCGCCCGGGTGTTCGACGAGCCCGTCGGTGTAGAGGGCGAGGACGGCACCGGGGGCGAGGTCGATCTCGGTCGTGGGGTACACGGCGTCCGGGTCGATGCCGAGGAGCAGCCCGGCCGGCAGGGCGAGGGTGCCGGTGCGGCCGTCGGGGTGGCGGATCAGGGGCGGAGGGTGCCCCGCCGTGGCGAGCCGGAGCCGGTGGTCGCCGAGGTCGAGCTGGGCGATGAGGCAACTGGCGAACAGGCCGGGGTCGAGCCCGGTCAGGAGGCGGTTGGTGCCGACGAGGATGTCGCCCGGCGTGGAGCCGGTGGTGGCGTGGGCGCGGACGGCGGTGCGGACCTGCCCCATGAGGGCGGCGGCCTTGGTGTTGTGGCCCTGGACGTCGCCGATGGCCACGGTGGCGATGCGGGGCTCGGGGGCGATGAGGTCGTAGAAGTCGCCGCCGATGTCCATGCCGTGGCCGGCGGGCCGGTAGCGGGCGGCCACCTCCAGGCCGGGGACGGCCGGGAGCGTGTGGGGCAGCAGGCCCGTCTGGAGGGTGTGGGCGAGGGACTTCTTGGCGTCGTAGAGGCGGGCGCGGTCCAGGGCCTGGGCGATCAGCCCGCTCAACGAGGTGAGCAGAGCACGCTCGGCGGGCGGGAAGGGGCGTGTGTCCTCGTAGCCGAGGACGAGGCAGCCGACCGGGCGGCCGGAGACGGTGAGCGGGAGGAAGGCCCAGGCCGCCATGTCGTCGTGGTGCACCGCCCCGCCGACGGACCGCTCGAGGTCCGCGAAGGTGGAGAAGAAGCCGGGCACGCCGGTGGTGACGGCGCGGACGGCGGGGCTGCCGGAGGTCAGGGGGTCCGCGTCGAAGCGGGCCATCAGTTCCGGGCCGTAGCCGCGGGCCCCGGCGACGCACAGTCTTCCGTCCTCCACCGTCAGCAGTGCCAACGCCTGGGGGCCGAAGGCGGGCATGATCTGGTCGGCGGCCAGTTCGACCACGTCACGGACGCCGGCCGCTTCGGCGAGGGCGGTGGCGAGGTGCGTCAGGCGGTACAGCGCGCTCGCCCCGAGCGGGGACGCGGGCGGCCCCTGCTCGGTGGTGGCCGACGGCACGGGCTCGGGCGTGATGTGGACGCTGATGCCGTCGGCGTCCGGGTAGAGCTGGAAGAGCAGCCGGACGCCGCCCGGACGCGTGGCGGTGAACGAGGTCGGCAGGCGGGAGACCAGAGCGGCACGGTAGGCGTCCTCGTGCACCGGATCGTGCAGCCACAGGAGCACCTCCCACGGGCGGTTGCCCAGCAGGGGCGCGGCCCCGGCGTCCAGCAGGTCGGCGGCGGCCGCGTTCAGGAAGGTGACGCGGCCGTCCAGGTCGAGTGCGCAGCAGCCCACCGGCAGGCGTTCGGTGAAGTCCAGGGCCGCCGAGGTCCGGGCCGGGTCGGCGTCGCGGGAGTGCGGGGCCAGGAGCAGGCGGGGTTCGTCGGCCAGGCGCAGCGGACGGCCGCCCTCGGTGGCCTGCTCGATGACGGCGGCCGCGCGGCGGCAGCCGTCGTCGACCGCTCGTCGTTCGGCCTCGTCGAGCTGCGGGGGATGCCAGGGCGGCCAGAGCAGCACGAAGCCGCCCCACACGGCGGCGGCGCCCAGGATCGGGGCCGCGGCGAGCATGAAGTCGTACGGCAGGACCAGCCCGAGCCGGGGGTAGTGGAGGGAGATGTCCTGCTGGCTGCCCAGCCACACCAGACGCCGTTCACGCATGGCGTCCGCCACCGGTACCGGGGCGTCCGCCGGGAGGCGGGCCCACGGCGAGGCGATCTGCGGGGACACGCCCGAGAGCATCTCCAGCCCCAGCATCCGCTCACCCGGAGGCCGCAGGTACAGCAGGCCCGCCGAGGCGCCCGTCTCCTGGACCACGTCCGCCAGGACGGAGTCCGGCAGGACGACGCCGGGACCAGGACCAGGGCCGGGGCCGGGACCAGGACCAGGGCCGGGGCCGGGACCAGGACCAGGGCCGGGGCCGGGACCAGGACCAGGGCCAGGACCAGGGCCGGGGCCAGGACCAGGGCCGGGGCCAGGACCAGGATCAGAACCAGGGCCGGGACCGGGACCAGGACCAGGACCGGGGGAGGAAGGCACGGCTGCCCCCGGCGGCGGAGTTCCGTGCCGGTCGGACCGCATATCGCCCATACGGCGACCATACGCCCGACCGGGTGACGGCACCTCTTCGCGAGCGGCGCACCGGCCCGGGACCGGGCATCGCGCACCGGGGCCCCCTCTCCCGGCAGGGAAGAGGGGGCCCCGGGGGCGGCGGTCAGGAGCGCAGCAGGGTGCGCATGGTGCGCATGGCGACGGAGAGGTTGGCCAGGTCGAAGGACTCCGAGCCGTGGATCTCCTCCAGCGTCGTGCGGGCCCGGCCGAGGATCGCCGCGTGCCGCTGCTCCCACGCCTCGAACCGCTGCTCCGGCGTGGCCGCGTCCCCGCCCGCCGCGAGGATCTCCGCGGTCAGGGCGGCGTGCGCGGCGTACAGGTCCTCGCGGATGGAGGCGCGGGCCATGGACTGCCACCGGTCGGCGCGCGGCAGTTCCAGGATGCGGTCCATCAGCTGGGTGATGCGGAGCCGGTCGGCGAGGTCGTAGTACACCTCGGCGACCTCCAGCGCGTCCCTGCCGGTGCGGTCGGCGACGGTGACGATGTCCAGCGTCGGGAAGGCGGAGGAGAAGCCGGCCACGTGGGTGGCGAGTTCCTCCGGCACGCCGGCGCCCGAGAGCTCGTCGTGGACGTGCTGGTACCAGGCCTGGTCCGCGCCGCGCAGCAGCTTGGGCAGGTGGCCCCAGACCTGGTCGACGCCCTCGGCGAAGAAGTCGACCGTCTCGGAGATGGCGAGCGGCTGCGGCCGGTTGTTGAGCAGCCAGCGGGTGGCGCGCTCGACCAGGCGGCGCGAGTGCAGCCGGATCCGGGTGAGGACGGCAGCCTCGACCTGGTTGTCCAGGTCCTCGACGGCGTCCCAGACGCGGCCGCAGTGGAAGATCTCGCGGGCGACGGTGTGCGCCCGCACCACCTCCTCCAGCGAGGCCCCGGTCTCCTCCCGCAGCCGGTGCAGGAAGGTCGTGCCGCCGGTGTTGACGGTGTCGTTGACCAGGACGGTGGTGACGATCTCGCGCCGCAGCGCGTGGTTGTCGATCTGCTCCTCGAAGCGCTCGCGCAGCGCCGCCGGGAAGTAGGCGTGCAGCAGGCGGCGCAGGTACGGGTCGTCGGGGAGGCCGGTGGTCACCAGCTCCTCGGCCGCCGTGATCTTGGTGTAGGCCAGCAGGACGGCGGTCTCGGGGCCGGTGAGGCCCAGCCCGTGCTGCAGGCGCTCGCGGATCTGGCGGTCGGTGGGCAGGAACTCGATGGCCCGGTCCAGGCGGCCGGAGCGCACCAGGTGGCGCATGAAGCGCTGCTGCGCGGGGAGCATGTCGTGCGCCTGGACGGCCGCGTTGGCCAGCGCGGTGTTCTGCGCGTAGTTGTTGCGCAGCACCAGGGTGCCGACCTCGTCGGTCATCTCGGCGAGCAGCTTGTTGCGCTGCTTGACGGTCATGTCGTCGGCGGAGACCAGCCCGTTGAGCAGGATCTTGATGTTCACCTCGTGGTCGGAGGTGTCCACGCCCGCGCTGTTGTCGATGGCGTCGGTGTTGACCTTGCCGCCCGCGCCGCCGTTGCCGGCCGTCGCGAACTCGATGCGGCCCAGCTGGGTCAGGCCCAGGTTGCCGCCCTCGCCGACGACCTTGACCCGCAGGTCCTGGCCGTCGACGCGGATGGCGTCGTTGGCCTTGTCGCCGACGTCCGCGTGGGACTCGGCGGACGCCTTGACGTAGGTGCCGATGCCGCCGTTCCACAGCAGGTCCACGGGGGCGGTGAGGACCGCCTTCATCAGCTCGGCCGGGGTCATCTTGGTGACGCCCGCGTCGATGCCGAGCGCCTCGCGGATGTGCTGGTTGAGCGGGATCGACTTCGCGGTACGGGGGAAGACGCCGCCGCCCGCGGAGAGGAGCCCGGTGTCGTAGTCGGCCCACGAGGAGCGCGGCAGCTCGAACAGGCGGCGCCGCTCCGCGTAGGAGACGGCGGCGTCCGGGTTCGGGTCGACGAAGATGTGCCGGTGGTCGAAGGCGGCCACCAGGCGGATGTGCTCGCTCAGCAGCATGCCGTTGCCGAACACGTCGCCCGACATGTCACCGACGCCGACGACCGTGAAGTCCTGCGTCTGCGTGTCCACACCCAGCTCGCGGAAGTGCCGCTTCACGGACTCCCAGGCGCCCCGGGCGGTGATGCCCATGCCCTTGTGGTCGTAGCCCGCGGAACCGCCCGAGGCGAAGGCGTCGCCCAGCCAGAAGCCGTACGCCTGGGCGACCTCGTTGGCGATGTCGGAGAACGTCGCGGTGCCCTTGTCGGCGGCGACCACCAGGTAGGTGTCGTCGCTGTCGTGGCGCACCACGCCCTCGGGCGGGACGACCTCGCCGCCGACCAGGTTGTCGGTGATGTCGAGCAGCGCGGAGATGAAGGTGCGGTAGCAGGCGATGCCCTCCGCCATCCAGGCGTCGCGGTCCACCGACGGGTCGGGCAGCTGCTTGGCGACGAAGCCGCCCTTGGCGCCGACCGGCACGATGACGGTGTTCTTCACCATCTGCGCCTTGACCAGGCCCAGGACCTCCGTGCGGAAGTCCTCACGCCGGTCCGACCAGCGCAGGCCACCGCGGGCGACCTTGCCGAACCGCAGGTGGACGCCCTCCACGCGCGGCGAGTACACCCAGATCTCGAAGGCGGGGCGCGGCGCCGGCAGGTCGGGGATGGCCTGCGGGTCGAACTTCATCGACACGTAGTCGTGCGGCCGGCCGTCCTCGGTCAGCTGGAAGAAGTTGGTCCGCAGGGTCGCCTTCACGACCGTGAGGAACGAGCGCAGGATGCGGTCCTCGTCCAGCGAGGCCACCTGGTCCAGCGCGCCGTCCAGCTCCTCCAGCAGGCCCTCGACGATCTCCAGGCCGGCGCTCTGCCGCTCCGGGGACAGCCGCGCCTCGAAGAGGGAGACCAGCAGGCGGGTGGTGTGGACGTTGTCGCGGAGGGTGTCCTCCATGTAGTCCTGCGAGAACGTCGACCCGGCCTGGCGCAGGTACTTGGCGTAGGCGCGCAGCATCATCGCCTCGCGCCAGGTCAGACCGGCGCTCAGGACGAGGGAGTTGAAGCCGTCGTTCTCCGCGCGGCCGGTCCAGGTCGCGGCGAAGGCGTCCTGGAACCGCTCGCGGGCGTCGTCGCCGCCGAGGAACTCGCCGCTCGCGGTGAGCGCGGTGCGCGGCAGGCGCAGACCGAAGTCGTAGATCCACGCCCCGTCGCCCTCGCCGCAGCGCAGCTCGTAGGGACGCTCGTCGGTGACCTCGACGCCGAGCCGGGTGAGGACCGGCAGCACCGCCGAGAGGGAGACCGGGGCGCCGTGGCGGTAGATCTTGAAGCGGCGCTCGCCGGGGGCGGCGCCCACCGGCTCGTAGAGGCTGAGCGCGAACTCCTCCTCGGCACCCCCGGCGAGCAGGTGCTCGAGCCGGGCGATGTCGGAGACCGCGGCGCGCGGCGTGTGGTCGGCCTTGTAGCCCTCGGGGAAGGCGTTGCCGTAGCGGCGCAGGAGCTCGGCGGCGCGCTCCTCGCCGAACTCGGCGTGCAGCGCCTCGGCGAAGCCGTCGGCCCAGGAACGGGCGGCCTCGGCGAGCCGGCCCTCGATGCGTTCCTTGTCCGCGTCGGACAGGTGCGGCAGTTCGGTGCCCAGCGGCACGCGGACCACGAAGTGCAGCCGGGAGAGGATCGACTCGGTGTTCCAGGCGGTGAAGTCGACGCTGGTGCCGCCGAGCTCCTCCTTGAGGATGTCGATGATCCGCAGCCGGACCGCGGTGGTGTAGCGGTCGCGCGGCAGGTAGACCAGCGCCGAGTAGTAGCGGCCGTACTCGTCCTGCCGCAGGTAGAGCCGCAGCCGGCGGCGTTCCTGCAGGTAGAGCACGGAGGTGACGATGGAGCGCAGCTCCTCCGCGGGCGTCTGGAACAGCTCGTCGCGCGGGTAGGTCTCCATGATCTGGAGCAGGTCGCGCCCGCCGTGGCTGTTGGCCGAGAACCCGGTGGCGGCCAGCACCTCGGCCACCTTGCGACGGATCACCGGCACGCGGCGCACCGACTCGGTGTACGCGGCCGAGGAGAACAGGCCGAGGAAGCGGCGCTCGCCGATCACCTCGCCGTTCTCGTCGAACTTCTTGACGCCGATGTAGTCCAGGTAGCTCGGCCGGTGCACGGTGGCGCGGCTGTTGGCCTTGGTGAGGACCAGCAGCCGGTGCTCGCGGGCCTTGGCGCGGGCGTCGGCGGGCAGCCGCTCGAAGGTGGGGCCGGCCGGGTGGGCGCCGCGGTCGCCCTCGCCCTCGCCCTCGCCGTCGGCGTCGGGGGCCTGCTGGGGGTCGGAGCGCAGGATGCCGAGCCCGGTGCCGGGGACGGCGGCCAGGGTGTCGTCGTCGACCAGGCGGTACTCGCGGTAGCCGAGGAAGGTGAAGGCGTCGGCGGCCAGCCAGCGCAGCAGTTCGCGGGCCTCGTCGACCTCCTCCTGCGGCAGGTCGGAGGCGAGCGGCTCGACGGGCAGGTCGTCGGCGATGCGCACGGCGGTGTCGCGCATCTTCTCCCAGTCCTCGACGGCCTCGCGGACGTCGGACAGGATGCGCTGCAGGTCGGCGGTGATCTGCTTGAGGTCGTCGCGGTCGGTCTCGCGGTCCATCTCGACGTGGATCCACGACTCGACGTGCGCGTCGTGCGGCAGCTCCGCGTCGCCGGCGGGTGCGTCGAGCACCTCCAGGAGCTTGCCGGTGACGTCCCGGCGGACCACGAACTGCGGGTGGACCACGACGTGGATGCCGCGCCCCTGCCGGGAGAGCTCGTTGGTCACCGAGTCGACCAGGAACGGCATGTCGTCGGTGACGACCTCGACCACCGAGTGGCTGCTGGTCCAGCCGTTCTCCTCGACGGTCGGCGTGTGCACCCGCACCGCCGCCGTGCCCTGCGGCCGGTTGCCGGCCAGGCGGTAGTGCGAGTAGGCCGCGCCGAGCACGTCGACCGGGTCGCGGTCGGTGAGGTCCTCGGGCGCCGTGTGCAGGTAGTAGCGCTGGAGGAACGACAGCACCGCGGCCCGGTCCGGGCTCCTCCCGCCGTCGTCCGTCGCCCCCGCCGGAAGGCGTCCTCCGGCCGGGCTGTTCTCAGCTACCCGGGCGGCCCTCTCGAGCAGCTCGGCCTTGGCTTCGTCCAGCTTGGTCTGCATTGTTCTCTGGCTCCTGTCGCGCGCCGTTGCGTGACGTCGAAGGGAAGTCGGCCGGTGCGGCCATGGTGGTTCCCGCGGCACGTCGTGGTGATGACGCCGAGTGTCCGGTTCGTTCCGACGCTATGCCTGGGGAGGAGGCGGTGGTGGGGAATCCGGCCAAGCGCGACACCGGTGTCGCGGCCCCCCTCGCCCACCCCTCGGAAATATCAGCGAGCGGCGCCCGGTCCCGGCTGTCCTCCGGGTGCTCCGGGCGCGTCGCGAGGGCTGGTACGCCCGCGCCGGCTATCGCGCTGATCACGGCACCAGGCTATATCCCGGTGCGAGGGGGCCGTCATGAGCCGTATGTGTACAAAACAGGGGGGCGAACTTTGCCGGTCCGCACAGCACCGGGGTGGGGTGGAGAGGGGTATGGGAGCGCCGGCCCGGGGCCGGATCTCGGTATACCGATCCGCCGCGGAACCGATGACGGGACGCCGGCCGGGGCGGCAGGGTGGAGCACGTCTCCCGGGACGGGCGTGCCGGGGGCGGACGGACCGGCAGTGGTCAACTCCACCCGCTGTCACGGCGATCCCCCACCCGTCCGCTCCCGGCACGCGGGAAACCCCGCCCCGGGGGCGGTCCTCCTGCTCGGAGACCACGGGGGCCGCCCGGGACGGCGGGGCGGCCCCCGGGCCCGGCCCCCGCCCCGGGCGGGCCGGGCTCAGCCGCCCAGCGGGCTGCGCGGCGTCGGCGCCGGCGGTCCGTCCTCGTCCCGCGCGTCCCGCGCGTCCCGCGCGTCCCGCGCGGCCCGCGCGTCGCCGTCCCGGGCGTCTCCGTCGCGGGCGTGGCCGTCCCGCCCGTCTCCGTCGTGGACGCCGCCGTTCCGGGCCTCCCCGTCACGGGCGCCGCCGCCCCGCGCGTCCGGCGCCGGGGAGCACCGGGTGAGCCGGTCGAGGCGGGTGCACGCGAGCACGGCGGCGGCCACCAGCAGGCCGTTGCGGACGGTCATCACCAGGCAGCCGGTCCAGGTGCGGGCCACCACCTCGTCGTACAGCACGGGGTAGGCCAGCGCGCTGACCGCCGCTGCCGCCGTGACCAGGAGGGCGACCGGGCGCTGGGTGGTGTCGCGGCGGGTGAGGCAGACCGCCGCCAGCCCCAGCAGCCAGACCATGTACTGCGGGCTGATCACCCGGCTGGTGACGGTGAGCAGCAGCACGGCGGCCAGCGCCGCGTCGTACGGGAGGACCGCGGGCCAGTGCCCGTGCCGCAGCGCCGCGCGGACCGCGCGCAGCCGCCACAGGGCGATCAGCGCGAACGCCGCCGCGGTCAGCGCCAGCGCGACCGCGGCCACCGCCCCGACGCCCGGCCCGACGAGCTCCATCGCCCCGTACCGGTAGCGCACCTGCCCCGGCCAGCCGGCCCGGGTGGCCAGCGACAGCAGGGTGCCGCCGAGCGACTCGATCTGGACGCCCCGCTCACCCTGCTGCCGCACGAACGACAGCACGCCGGTGAACAGCGAGGCCAGCAGCGCCAGCAGGGTGACGGCGGTCAGCGCGGCCGCGGTCCAGGCCCGGCGGGTGGTCCGCCCCGGCTCGGTGCCGACCAGGACCAGCGCCGGCCACGCCTTGGCCAGCGCCCCGAAGGCGGCCAGCGCGCCGCCGAGCCGCGGCAGCCGGGCCGTCACCAGCAGCGCGCCCACCGCCGGCGCGGTGACCTGCACGTCGAAGCGGGCCAGCGGGAGGTGCAGCAGCAGGGGCAGGCCGCCCGTCCACAGCAGCGCCCCGCGCAGACTGCGGTCCCGCGCCCGTCCGGCGCGGCTCAGGCCCGCCCCGGCGAGGGCGGCCGTGATCACCGCGTCGGCGGCCAGGGTGAGCGCGGTGAACGCCCACGGGTAGGGCAGCCGGGGCATCAGCAGCCCGGGCAGCAGCAGGGCCGGTCCGGCGCCGGGCGGGTACTGCCACAGCGGGTCGCCGGCCGGGTAGGCGCCCTGGTCCAGGGTGTCCCGCCAGCGGGTGTAGAGCCGCTCCGGCTCGTGGGAGACGGCGCCGGAGCCGAGCCACGGCAGGTCGTCGTGGGCCAGCAGCCAGAGCATCGCGGCGCGGGTGACCAGCCAGCCGAGGACCAGCGCCGTCAGGACGGCGGCGCGCGCCCGCGGTGTCGCCGTCACCGCCCCACCCGGGCGAGGACCTCGCCCGTCTCCCGGCTCCAGGCCACCACCACGGCCTCCTCCGGCGCCTTCTTCCAGCGGGTCAGCAGCACCCAGCGGACCTCGTAGCGGCGGGCGATCGCCTCCCGCACGGCACGCCCGGTGCCCGGGTCCAGGTAGCGGGCGGTGGCCGCCAGCCGCCGCCCCCGCTCCGCCTCACCGAGCACCGGGTCCGGCCAGGGCGGCGCGAGCAGGTCGACGCCGTACCCCGGCAGCAGACGGGGCGCGAAGTAGCCGTCCGACAGCAGGGTCTCGCCGCGGCCGACGTGCCGCGCGGCCCAGTCGTACGACGGCCAGCGCGGCGGCTGGGCGAAGCGGTCGGAGGCGACCAGGGCCCCGGCGTGCACGGTCAGCAGCCCGGTCACCGCGCCCGCCGCCGCGGCGACGCCCAGGGCGCGGCGCGCGGGCGGCCAGGGACGCGGGGCGGCCAGTTCGACGGCGAGGGCCAGCTGGAGCGGGAGCAGCGCCGGGCCGAGGAGGCGGGCGTAGGTCCAGTGGCCGCTGAACCAGCCGTACGCGAGCACCGCGCAGTCGAGCAGGAACAGCAGCACCAGCGGGTCGCGCCGGAAGCGCCCGGCCCGCCGGGCGCGCACCCACAGGGCGGGGAGGCCGAGGACCACGGCCAGCCAGAAGCGCTCCGGGAGGCGGTCGTAGAGCTGGCGGTGCATCACGTCGAGGCTGGTGTCCCCGGCCAGGGCGAGGACGTCCGCGTAGGGCCAGGCCGTCGCGGTGGCCGCCGCCACGGCGGCGGCGAGGGCCCAGCGGGCGAGGAGCGCGGGCGCCGGGCGCCGCCGGGGGAGGGCGACGGCGAAGGCGACGGCGCCGAGGACGGCGGCGACGAAGGTGACGGGGTGGGTGAGCAGGACCAGCCCGTACAGGAGCCCGAGGGCGGCGTACCCGGCGAGCCCCGGCAGGCCCGAGGGGCCGGTGAAGCGGACGGTCCGGGCGCCCCCGCCGTCCGCGGCGCCCCCGCCGTCCGCGGCGCGGACCCGGTCGGCGGTGAGGGCCCACGCCCAGAGCGTCGCGCCGAGGGCGAAGGCGGACGGGTAGCCGAGGTGCCCCGTCATGGAGATCAGGTTGAGGAACCCGCTCCACCAGGCCCGCTCGGTGCCCCACAGGAGGGTGACCGCGCTGAGCGCCCACACCGGCGCCCACGGGCGGTCGGTGAGGGCGCGCACCAGCCGGCCCAGGCCGGTCAGCAGCACGGCCAGGTTGAACGGGGTGGCCAGGCGGACCGTCTCGATGCCGTTCAGGCCGGTCAGGCGGGCGAACGCGCCCTGGGCGACGGCGTACGGCGAGAAGTACGGGTTGCCGTCGCCCGGCAGGTCGGCCAGCGGGTGGCGGGGGTCCAGCAACGACTCCCGCAGGCGCTCCACGACGGCGGCGTGCTGCCCGTAGTCGCAGCACATGGGGACCCGCCAGGAGGCCAGGGTCAGCACCAGCCAGGCGAGGCCGCCGAACACCAGGTAGGGGGAAGGGCGGCGGGGGCGGAAGCGGCGCAGGGCCGTCGAGCCCCGCGCCGCCCTGCGGGTCGCAGTGGCCGTGACGGTCACGTCGCCGGGACCTCCGGCGCGGGAGCCCCGCCGTCCGCCGCCGGAGGGGCGACCGAGCCCTCCGCGAGGTACGCGAGGTGGGCCGGGGGTCGGCGGGGCATCCGGGTCACGGCACGGCGCGGGGCGCCCGCGGCCCGGGTGGAGCCCTCGGCGCCCTCGGCCGCCGGGGCGTGGTGCGGGGTGGTCGGCGCGACCGGGGGCTCGGCGGGCGCCGTCGCCGCCGGGTGCGGACCGGGAGCCGGTGCGGGGGCGGTCGCCTCGGGGGGCGGGGCCGGGGCCGGGGCCGCGGTGGCCGCGGCGGGGGTGGCAGCGGCGGTGTCGACGGCGGTGGTGTCGGGGCCGTCGGTGCCGGTCGCGGCGGGCGTCGTCGTGGACAGGCGGGCCGGGTCCTCGGCGACGGCCCGCAGGGTGGCCGCCGGGACTTCGCCGGCCGCGAGGGCGGCATCCCAGGGAGCGCCGGAAGCGCCGGAACCGCCGGAACCGCCGGCCGGGGTGGCGGGCAGGCCGGCGGCCGGCCCGGCGGCGGTGGGCCCGGCGGCCGGGGCCGGGGCCTCGGCACCGGCCAGGGAGGCGCGGGCGCCCGGGGAGCGGCG
The DNA here is from genome assembly GCF_040643475.1 of Streptomyces sp. NPDC047130. Taxonomy (NCBI): domain Bacteria; kingdom Bacillati; phylum Actinomycetota; class Actinomycetes; order Kitasatosporales; family Streptomycetaceae; genus Streptomyces; species Streptomyces sp. NPDC047130. Next base: position 40,799 of record NZ_JBEYUK010000004.1, read on the forward strand.
TGGTGCCGGGGTGGTGCCGGCCGGGGCGGACCCGGCGAGCGCGGCCAGGTCCGCCACGGCCGTCGGGGCGCGGCGCGGGGACGGGGTGACCGGGAGCCGCTCCACCGAAGTGGCCGGGAGGGGGAAGCGGACCGGGACGCTGGTCGGGGTGAACGGCCCCTGGCGGGTCGTCAGGCACTCCAGCAGCAGCGGCAGCCCCAGCACCGGCAGCACCCAGGCCAGGACGACGAGACGGCCGCCCCAGATGGCCATGTCCGGGTGCGCGGCCTGGGTCAGCATCCCCGTGGCCGCGGCGCCGACGAGGAACACACCGAACGCGGGCCGCCGCCGCAGCGCGCCCCACGCCCCCGCGGCCAGCGCGGCGGCGAACAGCGGCTCCCACAGCTGGCGGCGGGTCCACTCCACCCAGAAGTTCAGCTCCAGGTGCAGGAACTCCCGCCACGGGTGCGCCCGGTCGGGCCGCTGGAAGTGGTCGGTGAGCAGGTCCTGCACGCTGTCCGTGGTCGTCGGGTGGTTCAGCGCCCAGGCGGCCACCACGGTGGCCAGCGCCCCGTACGCGGAGGCCGCCGCCACCGCGACCACCCCGCGCCCCGCCGGGCGGGCCCGCCGCAGCCGCCGCAGGGCGACGACGGCGCCCGCCACGGCCAGGCACACCCCGAGGAACAGGGCCTGCGAGTGCTTCACGGTGAACAGCGCCGCCAGCGACAGGGACACCAGCACCGCACCCGTCCAGTCCCGGCCGCGCAGCACCAGGGCGCAGCCCCACAGGGCGGTGAGGGTGAACAGGAGCAGCAGCCCTTCCGTCATCGGCCGCATCGCCGTCGCGCCGGTGGGCAGTACGTAGAACAGCGCCTGCCCGGTGAGCGCGAGGGCGGGCCGCACCCGCAGGGTGCGCAGCACCAGGAAGGCCAGCACCCCGCAGGAGGAGGCGACGACCACGCCCGCCGCCCACAGGCCCCACTTCACGCCGAGCAGCGCGACGAAGGGCACCAGGAAGGCCGGGTAGCCGGGCCGCACCTCGAAGATCCGCTGGAACCGCTCCGACATGAAGGGGGTGGTGTGCCCGCCGGTCTGTCCCGCCTTCAGCCGCTCGTCGACCGTCTTCCAGTGGTCGGAGCGGCAGGAGGAGGCGACCTCCTCGGCGGGCGAGGCGCGGTGGAAGCGCTCCACGTCGACCTTCTGGTCGCGGCGGGCCACCGAGGCCCGCCCGGCGCAGGCGTACTCGATGGTGACGCCGGCCGCCTGCCGTTTGTCCTGGCCGAGCAGGCTGAGCGTGTACGACAGGTAGTTCTTGGTGTCCGGGGTGTCCCGGCCGCTGACGTTGGCGAGCTGGAGGACGGCGAAGACGGCGGCCAGCAGCAGCACCCAGCCGCGGGTCCGGCGTGGTCGCAGGGCCGTCCGCAGCGACGGCGCGGGCGCGGTCCTCGTCCCCCCGCGGGGCAGGGCGGCGGCGCTCATGACCGCTGCAGGAGGTCGTCGCGGCCGGCGGCCGGGGCGGGCAGGGCGGCGGCCGCGCCGGAGGGGCCGGCCGCCACGGGCGGCGCCGGCTCGCCCAGCATCAGCGTGCGCACCACCCGCTCGGCGGCCCGCCCGTCGTCGAACTCCCCGTACACGGCGCGGAACCGGGCCCGCCGCCGGGACGACTCCTCGTCCCGCCAGGCGTCCGAGGCGAAGAGCTCCGCCAGCTCCGCGTAGGAGCGCGTCACCCGGCCGGGCGGTTCGGCGGTGACGTCGAGGTAGAGGCCGCGGCTCGCCGCGACCGCGGCCAGGTCGTCGGCGTGGACGACGATCGGCCGGTCCAGGTTGGCGTAGTCGAACATCAGCGACGAGTGGTCGGTGACCAGGACGTCGGAGGCGAGCATCAGATCCTCCACATGGAGTTCGTCGGTGGCGTCGACGAGGACGCCCCGCCGGTGCAGTTCGGCGAGTCCGAGGCCGCGGGCCGGGCCGTCGGCGAGCGAGGGGTGGAGGCGGACCACCAGGGTCCGCCCGGGGCCGAGGTCGGCGGCGAAGCGCGCCGGGTCGACCGGTTCGGTGTGGCCGCCGCGGACGTGGTCGCGGCGGGCCGGGGCGTAGAGCACCACGGTGTGCCCGGCGGGAATGCCCAGGCGGTCCCGGGTGGCCGCGCCGCGGGCCGCGTCGCCGCGCACCAGCACGTCGTTGCGGGGGCTGCCGGTGCGGACCGAGGTGAAGTGGCAGGGGAAGGCGCGGTCCCAGACCCGTTCGGAGTGCCGGTTGGCGACCAGGCTGTAGTCCCAGGCGTCGGCACGCCGGAGCATCCGCGGCACGTCCAGCCCCTGCCGGGCGCCCGGCTTGGTCAGCAGGTCGGCGCCCTGGTACTTCAGCGGGGTGCCGCGGTGGGTGTGGATGTGCGTGCTGCCGGGGCGCTTCACGGGCATCCAGGGCCAGTTGACGTCGTTGACGAACCAGGCGGCGCGGGCCTGCAGCGCCAGGTGCCGGCGCGATCCGGGCGCGACGTGCTCGATCCCCTCCGGGACCTGGTGGGCGTGCTCGGGCCGCACCACCCACACGCCCCGGATGTGCGGGGCGAGTTCGCGGGCCGCCGCGTGGATCGCCGCCGGGTCGCCGAGGACGCCGCGGTGGTGGAACGACGAGTACAGCGCGAGTTCGCGGTCCAGGGCACGGCGGCGGTGCGCGAACTGCCGGACGCGGCCCGCGCGTTCGCCGGCGATGCGGCGGGCGCGGGCGGTGGCGGCCACCGCGCGCCGCCGTGCGGCGGCCGCCTCGCGCTCCAACCGGTAGGCCGCATACGGCCGTTCCAGCACGCGCAGGGCGGGGTCGCGGCGGATGCCCTCCGGGCGGAACTCGCGGAACAGCCGCGCGGTGGCCCGGAAGAACTCCCCCTTCGCGGAGGGCGGGAGCCGGTCCGGCTTCCCCAGCACGTCGAGGCAGTGCTCGCCCATCTTCCGGTGCAGGTACGGCTTCCAGGGGGCGAGTTCGGGGTGCTCGTCGACGAAGGCGAACACCCGGCGGTACTGGGCGTGCAGGTCGAAGTGCTTGCGGCTGGTGGTGGAGAGGATGGAGCCGGAGGGGCGCTGCCGGTAGGCGAGGCAGACCCGGTCCAGGGCGGCGATCCGCCCCGCGGTCAGCAGGACCGGGAAGGTCCACGGGGTGTCCTCGTAGTAGCCGGGCGGGAAGCGGAAGCCGTTCCGCTCGACGAACTCGCGGCGGTAGGTCTTGTTCCAGACCACCATGAGGAGGTCGAGGATCCCGGGATGCTCCGCCGCGGTGAACACGCCGCCGGGGGCGGCCCCCGCCTCGGCGAGGACGTGCGCCAGGGCGTTGCGGCGGACGCCGCCCCACCAGTGGGCGCGGACGTAGTCGAAGACCAGGACGTCCGGGTCGTCGGTCTCGTCGAGGCGGTCGGCGATCGCCTGGAGGGCGCCGGGGGTGAGCGTGTCGTCGCTGTCCAGGAAGAGCAGGTGGTCGCCCGTGGCGTGCGGGATCGCGGCGTTGCGGGCGCGGCCGAGGCCGACGTTCTCCGTCAGGTGCAGCACGGTGATCCGCGGGTCGCGGGCGGCGTACTCGTCGAGGATCTCGCCGCTGCGGTCGGGGGAGTGGTCGTCGACGGCGATCAGCTCCCAGTCGGGGAACGACTGCGAGCGGACCGAGTCCAGGCACTCGCGGAGGAAGCCCTGCACGCGGTGCGCGGGCACGACGACGCTGAAGCGGGGGTGCGGCACGGGGTTCAGCTCCTCGGCGGACGGTCGGGTTCGGTCACCGCGCCGGCCCGCGCGGGCGGGGCGCCCGTCCGCGCGGGCGGGGTGCCGCCGGTGGGCGCGGCCGGTGCGCCGCCGGTCCGCGCGGGTGCGGCGCCGCCGGTCCGCGCGGCGCCGCCGAGGGCGAGGCCGTCCCCGGCGGCGGGGTGGGGCAGCCGCTCGCCGCCGGGACCGGCGCCCGCCACCGGCGCCGGGGCGGACGGCGGGGGCGCCACCGGGGCCCTGGGCGGGGCAGCCGAGGGGGCGGGGGTACGGGCGGCGAGGGGGACGACCGGCGGCAGGGACGCGGGAGTCTCGCCGAGGAGGACGTGGCGGACCACGCGCTCCGCGGCGCGGCCGTCGTCCCACGGGCAGAACCGCTCGCGGAACGCGGCCCGGCGGCGGGCCTGCTCGGGAGTGGCGTGGACGCCCTCGGCGAGGAGGCGGTACAGCTCCTCGGGGGTGCGGGAGACGGGCCCCGGCGGCTCGGCGAGGAGGTCGAAGGTGACGCCGCGGGTGGCGCGGTACACCTCCCAGTCCGCCGCGTGGATCACCATCGGCCGGTCCAGGTTCGCGTAGTCGAACATGATCGACGAGTAGTCGGTCACCAGCACGTCCGCCGCCAGGCACACCTCCTCCGCGGAACGGTGCGAGGTCACGTCGATCACCCGCGGGGACGCGGCGGCCCGTTCCCGGCCGGCCCGGTCGTGGAAGTAGTGCGCCCGCAGCAGCACCACCGCGTCCTCGCCCGCCGCCTCGGCCAGCCGCACCGGATCGACGCCCGCGGGGTCGAAGCCCTCCGCGTGGTCCCGGTGCGTGGGGGCGAAGAGCACCGCCGTCGCCCCCTCGGGGACGCCCAGTTCACGGCGGATCCGCGCCACGTCCCGGGCCGTCGCCGTGAGGTGGACGTCGTTGCGGGGGTAGCCGTACTCCAGCGTCCGGTGGCCGCCGGGGAAGACCCGCTCCCAGGTCTCGGTGGAGTGCGGGTTGGAGGACAGGTTGTGGTCCCAGCGCGACACCCGGGCCAGCAGCCTGGCGAAGCTGCCGGTGGCGGCGGCCACCACCGGATGGGCGGCCTGGTCGAGCCCCATCCGCTTGAGCGGCGTGCCGTGCTGGGTCTGGAGGTGGACCGTGCCGGGCCGCTTCACGACCGCGTCGGGGAGGTTGGCGTTGGAGACCAGGTAGGTGGCGCGGGCCAGCAGGTCCCAGTACTTCCGGGTGCCGATCACCGCGTGCTCCACGCCCGGCGGAAGCGTCGGCACCGCCTCCGGCTCCACCAGGAACACCCCGCGCAGGTGCGGCGCGAGCTCGCGGGCCCTGGCGTGGATCGCCGCCGGGTTGCAGGCGTAGCCGCGGCCCCAGTAGGCGCAGTACACGACCAGGTGGGGGTCGAGGGGGCGGCGCAGCGCCCGGCGGTAGTACAGGCGGGTCCGCAGCCCGCGCAGCGGACGGGGCGGCGTCGCCGCCGCCGCGCCGAGCCGGCCCGCGCCCCGGTGGACCGCCCGCAGCAGGCGGAACGCCGGGTGGGCGCCCCGGGCGAGCAGCCGGTGCTGCGCGCCCAGGCTGCCCCCGGGCGGCCGGTAGCCGGCCGGACGGTACCGGCGGTACAGGTCCGCGGCGCCGCGGAAGAAGGCGCGCCGGTCGGCGGCGGGCAGCCGGCGCGGGTCGGCGGCGGTGCGCAGGACCAGCGCGAACACGTCGGTGAAGACCGCCTCCCGCCGCGCGGCGGGCAGCGGGGCCGTGCGGTGCAGCAGGTCCTCGGCCCGGTCCAGCAGGTCCAGGTGGTGCGGCCCCGGCTCGTTGAGACGGCTGCCCTGCCGGCGCACCCGGTGCTCGACGACGGTCCGGCGCAGCACGGCGACCCGGTCCGCGGCGAGGATCGCGGCCGGCGTCCAGGACAGGTCGGTGTACCAGCCCTCCGCGAAGGCGAGGCGGCGCTCGAGCAGGAAGGCGCGGCGGTAGGCGGCGCTCCACGCGGGCAGCCGGACGCCGGTGAGGCGGGGTGCCTCGGACGGGCGGAACGGCCAGTCTGGCGCGGCCTCCTCCGGCTGCCGGGGCCCCGGCGCGGATGGCTGCGCGCGCCGGGGCGCGGGCGGCTGTGCGGGCGGCCACCAGGGGACGCGCCGGTGGCCGAGCACCAGCACGTCGGGGTCGCCGGTCGCGGCGAGCCGGCCGGCGACGGCGGCCCGCGCGCCCGGCGCCAGGGTGTCGTCGCCGTCGAGGAACAGCACGTAGTCGCCGCGTGCCGCGGCCAGCCCGGCGTTGCGGGCCGCGCCCAGCCCGGCGGAGGGCGGCGAGACGACGGTGCGGATCCGCGGGTCGCCGGGGCGGCCGGCCAGGACGTCGGCGGCCGGGGCGTCCCGGCCGTCCAGGACGCAGACCACCTCCACCTCCACGTCGCCGTCGCCGTCGTCGTTGCCGTCGCCGTAGGGGGTTCCGCAGGGCCGGCCGACGACGCTGTCCAGGGCGTCCGCCAGCCGGTGGGCGGTGCCATGGGTGGGGATCACGACGGAGAACCGGGGCATGGTTCGCGCGCCTCCTCTTCGCGTTCTTCGCGGGCTTCGCGGGCGGGCGTCTTCTCTCGGCGGGCGGGCGTTCCCGCGGGCCGGGCGGGTGGCTTCCCACGGCGGTTCCACGGCGGTTCCACGGCGGTTCCGCTGCGGACCGCGGTGGGCCGCGGCGGTCGGCGGCGGGTCAGCGGTCGTGGCACGCCCCGGGGCGGTGCCCGTACGGCCCGGGCGGGCGGCCCGGCGGGCGCCAGGTGGAGGGCCGGGTCGGCGTGGGGCGTGACGTGGGCATGGGTGACGCTCCCTCAGCGCTGTTCCGCCAGGCCGTATCCCGCGGCAGGGCGCGCGGCCGGCCGCGCGGCGGGCAGCGCGGCCGGGGCGGAGCCGAGCGCGGTGACCGGCGCGGCGGCGGGCACCGGGCGGCGCTCGGCGGGCGCGGTCACCGCGGGCAGGCCGGATCTCTCGCCCAGGACCACGCGCCGCACCACCCGTTCGGCGACCCGCCCGTCGTCGTAGGGGCAGTGACGCTCCCGGAAGGCGGCGCGCAGCTCGGCGGCGGCGGGACCGTCGCAGGCGCCGGTGGCCAGCAGCCGGGCCAGCTCCGCCACGTCCCCGGCCACCGCCCCCGGCACCGGCACGGGGTACAGCCCGCGCACGGCGTCCAGGGCGGCGCGGTCCGGGCCCCAGGCGATCACCGGGCGGTCCAGGGAGGCGAAGTCGGCGATCAGCGGGGAGCAGTCGGTGAGCAGCACGTCCGAGGCCAGGCAGAGGGTGGTCGGGTCGGCGAGCGGGGCGGCCGTGGCGGACACGTCGAGCACCCGGCCGGGCGGGTAGGTCCCCGGGTCGGCGACGGTGGTCAGCAGCACGAAGCCCTCGCCCAGCCGGCGTGCCAGGTCCTCCAGGTCCAGCGAGGGCGCCGGGACCTGGCGTGCGGTCGGGGCGTACAGGACCGCCGTGCGGCCGGCCGGGACGCCCAGGGCGGCGCGGGCGCGGGCGACGTCGGCGGCGGTGGCCCGCTGGTAGGCGTCGGTGCGGGGGCGGCCGAACTCCAGCGTGGTGTACCGGCCGGGGAAGCCGCGTTCGTGGACCAGCGTGGTGTGGAGGTCGCCGGAGAGGCAGAGGTTCCGGGCGTCGGCGTCGGCGAGGACGGAGGAGACGTCCGGCCGGGGCGCGTCCAGCCCCTCGCGGGTGAGGGGGAGGCCGTCGAGGGTGTGCAGCAGTACCTGTCCCGGGCGGGGGCGCACCGGCACGCCGAAACCGGTGTCGGTGACCAGGTGGCGGGCGCGGGCCAGCGCCGCCCACCAGGCGGCGCCGTACGGGGTGAGGCGGAGGGTGCCGGCCGGGACGGTGTCCGCGAGGTCGCGCGGCGCGGCCCAGGCGGTGCGGGTCCGCGGCGACCACACCCGGAACGCGGCCTCCAGGGCCCCCGGGTCGCCGCCGTACGCGCCGCCGCCGCACCCCGTGAAGAGGGCGAGGTCGCGGAGCGGCAGGCGCCGCTGCACGGCGAAGTGGAGCCGCAGCAGCCCCGTCCGGGCGGCGCGTCCGGCGGCGCGGGCGGCGCGGGCGGCGCGGCGCGCGGTGAGGAGGGCCAGGCGCAGGGCGTGCCAGAGCCGGGGGCTGCCGCTGCGGATCACCAGGTGCCGGCCGCGTGCGCGGAGCCCGGCGGGCGGCGGGCAGGGGAGGGCCCGGTGGCGGCGGTGCAGGTCGCGGGCCCGGCGCAGGAACTCGCGGTGGGCGCGGGGCGGCAGCCGGCCGGCGCGGCTGAGGACGGTGAAGCAGTGGTCCGTCATCCGGTGGAACAGCGGCCCCCGCCAGTGCGCCAGTTCGGGGCGGGTGTCGAGGAAGGCGAAGACGCGGTCGTACTGGGCGAACACGTCGAAGTGCTGGGGCCCCGGGGTGCCGAGGATGTTGCCGTGGCGGCGCTGGCGGTAGTGGACGCAGACCCGGTCCAGGGTGGCCAGCGAATCCGCCGCCAGCAGCGCCGGGTAGGTGAACGGGGTGTCCTCGTAGCAGCCCGGCGGGAAGCGCAGTTCCCGGCGCTCCAGGTAGGCCCGCCGGTAGGCCTTGTTCCAGACGACCATCAGCAGGTTCAGCAGCCCGGGCCGGTCGTCGGGCCGGAACGGGGCGGGTCCGTCCTCGCGCAGTTCGGCGGCGAGCCGGTTGCGGACGGTGGTGCCGTCGAGGTGGAGGCGGGCGTAGTCGTAGACCAGGACGTCCGGGTCGCCGGTCCGCTCCAGCCGCTCGGCGACGGCCCGCAGGGCGTGCGGGGTGAGGGCGTCGTCGCCGTCCAGGAAGATCAGGTAGTCGCCGGACGCCTGCTCCATGCCGGCGTTGCGGGCGGGGCCGAGCCCGGTGTTCCGCTCCAGGTGGACGGGGCGGACGCGGGGGTCGCGGGCGGCGAACTCGTCGATGATCGCCCCGCACCGGTCCGGGGAGCCGTCGTCGACCGCGATCAGTTCCAGGTCCGTGTACGACTGCCCCAGCACCGACTCCAGGCAGGAGTGCAGGTAGGCCTGGACCTGGTACGCGGGCACGATGACGCTGAACCTGGGCAACGGCACATCCAGGGGGTGACGGGGGCGGTCGGCCGGGGCGGGACATCCGACGGTGTGACATGGATACGCCCCGCCGCCCCGCCGACCGGCGACTCCGCACGCGTGTCGGGGCGGCCCGTTGACCGGACCGCCCCTTCAGGTGAACGGATTCGCCCGCTTGACGGACGCTTCCGATCGGGTGGGGTGCGCGGGCGGGTGTGCGCCGCGCCCCCGACGTGCGTTCTCCGCAGGCCGCTGCTTCCCCTGCTGCCCCTGCTTCCCCCGCTTCGCCTACTTCACGGCGCCCGCCATCACCCCGGAGACGAACTGCCGCTGGAAGGCGAAGAACACGGCCAGCGGAATCGCCATGGACAGGAACGCCCCCGGCGCGAGCACGTCGATGTTGTTGCCGAACTGCCGCACCTGGGTCTGCAGCGCGACCGTGATCGGCTGGCTGCCGGAGTCGGCGAAGACCAGGGCGACCAGCATGTCGTTCCACACCCACAGGAACTGGAAGATGCCGAGGCTGGCCACCGCGGGTCCGCCCAGCGGCAGCACCACCCGGGTGAACAGGCGCAGTTCGCCCGCCCCGTCCAGCCGGGCCGCCTCCAGCAGTTCCCGCGGGATCTCCGCGAAGAAGTTCCGCAGCAGGAACACCGCGAACGGCAGGCCGAACCCGGTGTGGAAGAGCACCACGCCCGCGATCGACCCGAACAGCCCGAGGTCGCCGAAGAGTTCCGCGATCGGCAGCAGCGCCACCTGCACCGGCACCACGATCAGCCCGACCACGCCCAGGAACCACCAGTCGCGTCCCGGGAACTCCATCCAGGCGAAGGCGTAACCGGCGAGCGCGCCGATCACCACCACCAGCACCGTGGCCGGCACGGTGATCAGCAGCGTGTTCACCAGCGAGCCGGTGATGTCGCCGTTGCCCAGCAGGTTGGAGTAGGACTCGAAGGTCAGCCGGGACGGTTCGGTGAGCACCGTCCACCAGCCGCTCTCCGCCATGTCCTGCGGCGAGCGCAGCGAGGAGAGCAGCAGACCGATGGTGGGGACCAGCCAGAACAGGCCGACCACCACCAGGAACAGCTGGACCAGCGTTCCGCCCAGCCCGGAGACCAGCCGGGAGCCGAGGGAGGGCTTCCCGCCCGGCCCACCGCCTGGCTCGCCTCCCGGCTTCCCGCCCGGCTTTCCGCCCGGCTCCCTGTCCGTCGTGACCGTCGTCGACGTCATCGCTGTCGGCCCTCCTGCCGGATCCGCCGGACGTTGAACCACATCACCGGGACGACGAGCAGCAGCAGGAACACGGAGATGGCGCTGGCCACACCCGGCTGGTCCTCGGCGAAGCCCTTCCGGTAGAGCTCCAGGGCGAGCACGTTGGCGTCGTCCTGGGCCGAGCCCGGCGGAATGATGAAGACCAGGTCGAAGATCTTCAGGACATTGATCATCAGGGTGACCAGCACCACCCCCAGCACGGGCGCCAGCAGCGGCACGGTGATCCGGCGGAACACCTGCCACTCGGTGGCGCCGTCGACCCGGGCCGCCTCCATCAGCTCCCGTGGCACCCCGGCCAGGCCCGCCGCGATGAGCACCATCGCGAACCCGGCCCACATCCACACGTACGCCCCGATCACCGCCGGCGTGACCAGGGACGGGCCCAGCCACTCCAGACCGTTGTAGGGCTGCCGGAAGTTCTCCGCCGGCAGGCGCAGCACCGCGCCGTCGGCCTCGGCGGGCAGGCTGAACGAGCCGTCGGAGGCCGCGGTGGCGGTCGCCACCACCGTGCCGTCCTTGACCGCCTCGATCCGCATGCCCGGGTAGCCGACCTCGGTGGCGTCGGGCTGGTTGAGCGTGCCGACGCCCTTGCCGCGGGTGAAGTCCTGCCAGGTCACCCCGGTGATCCTGGCCGGATCGGCCTCGGCGGCCCTGGCCGGGGCGGCGTCCTCGGGCATCACGTCGGGCGCGACGCCCACCAGCGGCAGCGCCACCGGCGTGCCCGCCCGCACCGGGTCGGTGGTGACGAACGCGCCGCCGCCGGCCGGTTCCAGGGGCGACTCGCGGCCGGGGTGCGCCTTCGGGAAGGCCGAGGACTCGGCGAAGGTGTCGTGCACCCCCACCCAGACCGCGTTGGCGATGCCCTTGTCCGGGTCCTGGTCGTAGACCAGGCGGAAGATGATGCCCGCCGCCAGCATGGAGATCGCCATCGGCATGAAGACGACGAGTTTGAACGCCGTCCCCCAGCGCACCCGTTCGGTGAGCACCGCGAAGACCAGACCGAGCGCGGTGGCCACGGCGGGCGCCACCACCACCCAGATCAGGTTGTTCGTCAGCGCCTTCAGGATGCCGTCGTCGGTGAAGAGCTCCGCGTAGTTGTCGAAGCCCACGAAGCCGTCGCCGGTGCGGTCGAAGAGGCTGCGCAGCACCGAGTACCCGATGGGGTACAGCACCAGCGCGCCCAGCAGCACCAGGGCGGGCAGCAGGAACAGGAACGGAAGCGCGGACGTCCGCCTGCTCGACGTCCGGCCCGTCACGGGCGGTTCGGCGGGGGGCGCCCCGGCGGGCTCGGCCGCCGGGGTCCCCTCCTTGGTCACGGCCGGTTCCATGGGGCCTCAGTCCCCGTAGGCCTTGGCCGCCTCGGCCTCCAGCTTCTTCTGGGCGCCCTCGACGTCCTTCGGGTTCTTCAGGAAGTCCTGGAGGATCTTCCACTCACCCTTGCCGGGCGTGCCGCCGAACGCCTGGGGCGCCTGGTCGGACATGTCGAACCGGAAGTCGTCACCGGCCTGGATCAGCGCCTCGGCCATCTTCCGCTGGACGTCGTTCGGGTACAGGGACGCGTCCACCGCCTTGTTCGGCGACAGGTAGCCGCCCAGCTCGGCCTGGATGCCGGCGGCGTCCGGCGAGGCCAGGAAGGTGGCCAGGGCCTGCGCGGCCTTCGAGTCCTCCAGGATCACCGCGGCGTCGCCGCCGGAGACCACCGGCGGGGCGTCGCCCACCGCGGGGAACGGGAACACCTTCGCGTCGGTGCCCACCTCGGCTTCCGTCTCGCCGATGTTGACCTGGACGAAGTCGCCCTCGTAGACCATGCCGGCCTTCGGCTGGTCGCCGCCGGTGAAGGTCTGGGTCACCGAGGCCGGGAACTCCGTCTGCAGCGCGCCGTCCGCGCCGCCCGCGACGTAGTCGGCCTTGCCCCAGATCTGCGCCAGCGAGGTCAGCGCCTCCTTGACCGAGGGGTCGGTCCACGGGATCTCGTGCCGCGCGAGCTGGTCGTACTTCTCCGGGCCGGCCTGCGAGAGGTAGACGTTCTCGAACCAGTCGGTGAGCGTCCAGCCGTCCGCGCCGCCCACCGAGAAGGGCGTGACGCCGGAGTCGTAGACGGTCTGCGCGGTGGTCAGCAGCTCGTCCCAGGTCTTGGGCTCGCTCGCCCCCGCGTTCTCGAAGACCTGGGCGTTGTACCAGATCAGGGACTTGTTGGCGGCCTTGTAGTAGACGCCGTACTGCTTGCCGTCCACGGTGCCGAGGTCCTGCCAGCCCTTGCTGTAGTTCTTGGCGAGCTGCTCCTGCGCCTCCGGGCCGAGCGGCTTGGCCCAGCCCTTCTCCACGGCCTGGTGGATCGCCCCCACCTGCGGCAGCATCGCGACGTCCGGCGGGGCGCCTCCGGCGATCTTCGAGCCGAGGAAGTTGATGATCGGGTCCTGGGCGGGGACGAAGGTGACCTTGGCGCCGGTCCGCTTCTCGAACTCGGCGAGGACCTTCTTGAAGTTCTCCTGCTCCGTCCCGGTCCAGACGGCCGCGACCTCGAGGGTCTCCCCGTCCAGCTTGGGCAGGTCGACGGTCTGCGCGGTGGCGTCGTCGCCGCCGGCCGTCGCCTTGCCGGTCTTCCCGCCCCCGCCGTCTCCGCCGCCGCAGGCCGCGAGGGCCAGGGCGAGGCCGGTGGCCAGGAGGGCGGTGGAGATCCGTGGGTGCCTGAGCGTGCTGGGTATGCGCATCGTTGCCCCGTTCTTCGTTCGTCCTTGAACGTGTGGGTGGACCCTTTCGCGCCAAGCGCCTTCCCAAGGGCGGGGCGGTCTACGCCCGTCACGCTCCCACGCCGGGCGTATACGCCCCCCGAACACCCCGATTGTTGCCTCGCCGTGACCCTTTCGCCGTTCCAGGGCGGCGAGTTGACGCCATTCGGGTCCCCCGGCCGGCCCCTCGGGCGGCCCGGGCGGGCGGGGACGGGACCCGCCCGGCACGGCCGCGGGGGCTGCCTCCGGTGCCGGGGCCGGGCGGTGACATCCGGTCAGGTCGCACACCGCCGGGCGGCGGCGCCGCGTCCGCCGGACGCCCGCCGGGCCGTCCCGCTCGCAGCCCGGCGCCGGCGTCCGCCCGTCCGTCCGCCCGGCCGGGCGGCGGGGCAGCGGCTGTCCGCCGGCGCTGGACGGCCCTGCCGCTCGGCCACCGCCCCCGCACCGCGGCGCCTGGCGGGCGGTTCCGCGCAGGGGCGCCGGCGTTCCGCGCGGTCCGAGCCTGTCGGTCCGCTCCGGTCGGCGGCGAGGTCCCGGGCCGCCGCGCTCGGGTCGCCGCCCGGGCCGGTAGCGGGGGCTACCGGGTGGCCGGGGAGGCGGTGCGGGTGGGGTGCTGGTCGGCGGCGCGGGTGAGGGCGCTGGCGAGCAGGGCGAGGTCGGTGGGGCCGTTGCCGAGTTCGCGGACGGGACGGCGGGTGGGCGGGTCGCCCATGCGGGACCAGTCGAGGGGCTGGACCGTCGGGCGGAGGGTCGCGGTGCGCGGGATGCGGCCCGTGACCCGGCCGGCCTGGAAGGGGACGGCCCCCGCTCCGGCCCCGGCGTGCGGCGCGAGGAGCCTGCCGCGGCCGGGTTGGGCGCTGTCGTCCAGGACCGCCCGCGGCGAGCCCTGGTGGACGGTCGCGGAGCCCTCCGCGGAGACCGCCGCCGCGACCAGGTGGACGCCCAGCCGCTCACCGTCCCGCGCGACCGCCTCGAGCGCCCGGACCACCGACCCCGCGGCCGGCCGCCCCGGAGCCCCCAGCGGGGGCCGCAGCAGCGCGTCGAGGTCGTCCACCACGACGACCAGGCGCGGCAGGGGCGCCGGTCCCGGCTCGTCGGCGGTCGCCGCCGGCCCCCGCTGCGGGACGATCCGCGCCGGCCTGCGCCCCGCGTGCCAGGACGCGAAGTCCAGCAGCCCCAGCACCTCCCCGCGCCGCTTCAGCTCCGCGCTGAGCCGCTGCGCGAACTCCCGCATGACCAGCGGGTCGTTGGCGAGCAGCCGCTCGGTGACGTGCGGGATCTCCGCGCACGGCTCCAGCCCCTGGGCCCGGACCGCTCCCGCGCCGTCGACGAGCAGGACGGAGAGCCGCTCGGGGCGCTCCGCGGACGCCAGCGACGCCGTCACCGCCCGCAGCAGCTCGGTACGGCCGCTGCCGGGCGGCCCCTCGACCAGCAGGTGCGGGCCCTCCGCGGCGAGGTCCACCGCGAGCGGCCCGTGCGGACCCGAGCCCAGGACGGCCACCGCGCGACCGCCGGGGGAGTCCGGGTCGTCCGCCGCGTCGGCCCAGCGGGCCAGCAGCGAGGACGGGGTGGCGCGGGCCAGCCCCAGCTCGTCCAGCAGCCGCGCGGCGTCCGGCAGCGGCACCGCCGGCCCCGGGCGGCGACCGCGCAGGCCCCCCGCCACCGGCGGGGGCGGCGCGTCCGCCCGCAGCGGCGCCAGTGCGCGGGCGAACCGCTCGGCCCACTCCAGCGACACCGCGTCGAGCGTGCCCACCGTGCCGTGCCCCACCGGAGCCGTCCGCGGCAGCACCGGAGCGGCGCCCTGGACGGCCGACCCGGGCCCCGACCGCGGCGCCGGGACCCCCGTCACCGGGGCGATCCGCAGCAGCCGCAGCGCCGTGGCGACGTCGCCGCTGAGCAGCGCCACCGCCCCGCAGGCGCGGAAGGCGGGCACCGTCGAGCAGGCCGCCTCGTAGGTCTCGGTCACCGGGGAGGCGGGGGAGGCGGCGGCGGTCTCGGCGAGACACAGCACGTGGACGCCGGCCCGCGGGCCGGTGAGCGCCAGCCGGGACACCGCGTCCCGCACGTCCGCGCCCCCGGGGTCGCCGTCGACCACCAGGACCGTGGACCGGACGGGGCGTGCCCGGCCCGCGTCCGGGCGGTGCGCGGCTGCGGCGTCGGCCACCCGGCGCAGCAGCTCGTCGGTGCGGGCCGCGGCCTGGTCGCGGTCGTGGGCGAGCAGCAGCCGGCAGTCCTGGCCCTGCGTGGGGCGGACGTGCGGGAGCAGGCCGAACCAGGCCCACTCCGCGGTCCGTTCCTCCAGGGAACGTGACCGGTCCGCGCTGATCAGCACCAGCTCCAGGGTGTCCGGGGAGTGCAGCGCGGCGAGCTGCGCCAGCACGGCGCGGGCCAGCCCGGCCAGCCGGGGACGGGGCCCGGCCAGGCCCAGCGACCCCGCCTCGCGCAGCGCGGTGGTCACCGGGACGGCGGGCAGCAGACCCTCGCCGTCCGGGGACGGGCGGTCCGCGGTGCCCAGGCGGACGGTCAGCGCCTCCGGATGGTCGTGGGGACGTTCCCAGAGGCGGGGGCCGGGGGTGAGGGCGGTGAGCAGCAGCTCCGACGGGTCGGGCCAGGTGTCGGGGCGGCGGGTGACGGCGGCCCACCCGTCGGTGTGCGCGGTCGGGCCGGGCGACCCGGTCTCCGGCCCAGGGGCGGCGCCCCGGCCGGTGGCCAGCCGCCGCGCCCAGGCGGTTATGCCCCGCCGCCGCACGGGCTCCCCGGCGCCGCGGCCGCCGTCGGCGGCGAGCGCCGGCCCCGCGCCGTCGTGGGCGACGGTGGGCCCGGCGGGCCCTCCCGACGCACCCGGCCCGTCGGACCCGGGCGCTCCGGCGGCCGCGGGCGCCCCGTGCCCGGCGTCCGGCTCCGGGCCCGCCTCCGGCCGCGGGGACAGCCGCAGGCACCCCTCGCCGTCCGGGGTGACCGGCGACGGCGACGCGGGGGTGGCGGGCAGCGTCAGCCGCAGCGTGGACTCGCCGACCCGCAGCAGCGCCCCCGGCGGCAGCGGGACGGGCCCGCCCTCGACCGGGCGGCCGTCGAGCCGGGTGCCGTTGGTGGAGCGCAGGTCGGCCACGGTCACCGACCCGTCCGGGGCGACGGTGACCGCGCAGTGCAGACGGGAGACGTCCGGGTCGTCGAGCGGGATCTCGGCGTCCATGGACCGGCCGACGCGGATCATGCCGCCGTGCAGCAGGTGGACGCCGCCCGCGTCCGGCCCGGCGACGACGTGCAGCTCGGCGACGGCCGAGGGCCCGATGCCGTCCTCCGCGCCGAGGTGGGCGTCCAGGTCGGCGGGCCCGCCCACGGACAGCACCGCGCCGTCCACCAGCGGGGGCTCGCCCAGCACCCGGCGCAGCGGGTCGAGCCGCTCGGCCCCGGCGTAGAGGACGGCCCCGCCCCCGTCGCCCCCGGCGACCGCCGCCGCCAGGTCCGCCGCCACGGCCGCCAGCGCGGTGCCGGCGGGGGCGGTGACCAGCACGTCACGGCTCGCGGCGGGCGGGTTCAGCGGGTCTACGACGGTCAGCCGGATCTGCATCGCCGTCAGCGATCCCTTCCGCTCGGGCGCCCGGGCAGCGGTCGATGCGCCTCACGGTCCCCCACCGCGCCGTCCCCACCGCCCGCCCGAGCACGTCGGCCTGTAGCTGTAGCAGCATGCATCCTCGCACCTGACCCCCGGCCCGCGCCCGCGGGCCACCCTCAAGTGATCTTGATTGGTCGCCTCTGCCCGAGAAAGTGGCCCATTCGACACCTGTTCGTGACCGATATCGCTCGCTGCCGGAAACCAAGCGACCGGGAAGCACGTCTTTTCTTCTGGGACCCGGGCGGGGACCCGCACCGGACACCGGACCGGGAACCGGACGGAGAGCCGGCGGCGACCGGACGGCGACCCGGCGGCGACCCGCACCGGACACCCCGGCGCGCGCCCGCCCCGGGCCGTGTCCGGACCGAGACGCATCCGGCCCTCCGGACGACCGCCGCCACCGGGCCCCTCGGCACTACAGTGGGCAGGACCGGTCATCAGCGCCGGTGCGAGTGATCACGACCAGCAGGGAGCGCATGACGTGCGGCCGGTAGGCAGCAAGTACCTGCTCGAGGAGCCGATCGGACGCGGCGCCACGGGCACCGTCTGGCGAGCCCGCCAGCGCGAGACCGCGGGGGCCGAGGCCGCCGTCCCGGGCCAGCCCGGGGAGACCGTCGCCATCAAGGTCCTCAAGGAGGAGCTGGCGAACGACCCGGACGTGGTGATGCGGTTCCTCCGCGAGCGCTCCGTCCTGCTCCGGCTCACCCACGACAACATCGTCCGGGTCCGCGACCTGGTCGTCGAGGGCGACCTGCTCGCCCTGGTGATGGACCTGATCGAGGGCCCCGACCTGCACCGCTACCTGCGGGAGAACGGCCCGTTCAGCCCGGTCGCCGCCTCGCTGCTGACCGCGCAGATCTCCGACGCGCTGGCCGCCAGCCACGCCGACGGCGTGGTGCACCGCGACCTCAAGCCCGCCAACGTCCTGCTGCGGCAGACCGGCGGCGAGCTGCACCCGATGCTGACCGACTTCGGCATCGCCCGCCTCGCCGACTCCCCGGGCCTCACCCGCACCAGCGAGTTCGTCGGCACGCCGTCCTACGTGGCGCCGGAGTCCGCCGAGGGCCGCCCGCAGACCTCCGCCGTCGACATCTACGGCGCCGGCATCCTGCTCTACGAGCTGGTCACCGGCCGCCCGCCGTTCGGCGGCGGCAGCGCCCTGGAGGTGCTCCAGCAGCACCTCAACGCCGAGCCGCGCCGCCCTTCCACGCTGCCCGAGCCGCTGTGGACGGTCATCGAGCGCTGCCTGCGCAAGAACCCCGACGAGCGCCCCAGCGCCGTCAGCCTGGCCCGCGCGCTGCGCGTGGTCGCCGACGGCGTGGGCCTGCGGGCGAGCTCCGCGCAGATCGTCGCGGCGGAGAACGTCGGCGCGCTGCTCGCGCCCGACCCGGCCCCCGCGCCGGTGCCGGGCTCCCCCGAGGCACCCGGCGCCTCCGAGCCCACCCAGGTCCTCCCGCAGGGCCAGGGCCAGGGGGGCCAGGGCTTCGGCCAGGGCGGCTCCTACGACCCCAACGCGGCCACCACCGTGATGCAGCACCCCCCGGGCGGCCAGGGCGGCCCCGCAGGGCCGGGCGGTCCGGGAGGCGCCGACCCGACCCGGGCGATGCCGCAGGGTGGCGGGCCCGAGCAGCCGCACCCGTGGCAGAACCAGCTCAGCGCCGCCCGCGAGCGCAACGAGCAGACCCAGGTCCACAACTACGTGGACCCCGAGCAGGACCCGCTGCGCCGCCGCCGGCCGCAGCGGCAGGTCGCCCCGCGCCCGCAGCAGCCGCCGCGGCCCCAGCAGGGGCAGGGCTACGGCTACCCGCAGCAGAACCAGCAGCCGGTGCAGCAGCCGGTCCAGCGGCCCGCGCAGCGACCGGTCCAGCGGCCGGTGCAGCGCCCCGTCCAGCCGCCGCCGCAGCACTACGCGCCCCCGCGGCAGCCGCCCGCCGCCCCGCGCGAGCGGCGGCGCGGCGCCAACCCGGTGCGCATCCCGGGCCTGGGGTGCCTCAAGGGCTGCCTGATCGTGGTCCTGGTGTTCTTCGTGGCCGGCTGGATGGTCTGGGAGCTCTCCCCGCTCCAGGAGTGGATCGGCACCACCAAGGGCTGGTGGGACCAGCTCACCACCTGGATCGGCGACATCTCCGACTGGATCACCAGCATCGGCGACACCGCCCAGGACGTGCAGCAGGGCGTCAAGGACGCCCAGGACTCGCTGCCGTCGGGAGGGTGATTTCACCGGCTGCCGTGAGGGAGGGCCCCCGGGGCGCGTAGGTTGGGGCCAACACGCGTTCACAGGAGCTCTCTTGGCACGGAAGATCGGCAGCCGGTACACCGCCCACCAGATCCTCGGACGGGGCAGCGCCGGCACGGTGTGGCTCGGTGAGGGGCCCGAGGGGCCCGTGGCGATCAAGCTCCTGCGCGAGGACCTGTCCTCGGACGAGGAGCTGGTCGGCCGGTTCGTCGGCGAGCGGACCGCGCTGCTCGGACTGGAGCACCCCCGGATCGTCTCGGTCCGCGACCTCGTCGTCGACGGCAACGACCTCGCGCTGGTGATGGACCTGGTGCGCGGCACCGACCTGCGCACCCGCCTCGAGCGGGAGCGCCGCCTCGCGCCGGAGGCCGCGGTCGCCGTGGTCGCGGACGTCGCCGACGCGCTGGCCGCGGCGCACGCGGCGGGCGTCGTCCACCGGGACGTCAAGCCCGAGAACGTGCTGCTCGACATGGACGGCCCGCTGGGACCCGGCAACGCCCACCCGGCGCTGCTGACCGACTTCGGCGTCGCCAAGCTGATCGACGCGCCGCGGCGGAGCCGGGCCACGAAGATCATCGGCACGCCGGACTACCTCGCCCCCGAGATCGTCGAGGGGCTGCCGCCGCGGGCCGCGGTCGACATCTACGCGCTGGCGACGATGCTGTACGAACTGCTCGCCGGATTCACGCCGTTCGGAGGCGGCCACCCGGGCGCGGTGCTGCGGCGGCACGTCACGGAGACGGTGGTGCCGCTGCCGGGGATCCCCGAGGAGCTGTGGCGGCTGATCGTGCAGTGCCTGTCCAAGGCGCCGGCCTCGCGGCTGCGCGCCGCCGAACTGGCCGGGCGGCTGCGGGAGGTGCTGCCGCTGCTGGCCGGGATGCCGGCGCTGGACGTCGAGGACGTCGCGCCGGAGGAGGAGCCGGACGGCGCCGACGGGGCCGACGGCCCGGCCGACCCGGTGCCGCCCGCGCCCGCCTCCGCGCGGCGGGGCGTGGTGCCGCTGGTCCGCGGGTCACGGCCGGACCCGAACCGGGACACCCACACCTCGATGCGGGTGCCGGAGCCGGACGAGCTGGCCGGGGGCGCGCTGGGGACGGCGCGGGCGCCGCGGGCCGCGGGCGCGCGGCGGCCCGGGTCGGCGCGGAACCGGCCGGCGGCGGCGCGGCGGCGGGCCCTCACGGCGGTGGGGCTCGCGGTCGCCGCGGCCGCCGCCGCGACCGCCTGGTGGTTCGCCGCCCCCGAGGCCGCCCCCGCCCCTCTCCTCCCGTCCCCGGCCGCCCCCCGCTGACCCTCGCCGCCCCTCCGCCGCCCCTCCGCGGGGCGGACGGCACGGGCGGGGCCTGACGCCCGGGGGAAGGGGCGTGGCCCTGGCCGGGTGGGCGAGCCGTTACGCTGGAGGGCGTGGCAGTCGTCGACGTATCCGAAGAGCTGAAGTCCCTCTCCTCGACCATGGAGTCGATCGAGGCCGTCCTGGACCTCGACAGGATGAGGGCAGACATCGCCGTGCTCGAGGAGCAGGCGGCAGCGCCCTCCCTCTGGGACAACCCGGAGGAGGCGCAGAAGATCACCAGCAAGCTGTCGCACCTCCAGGCGGAGGTGCGCAAGGCGGAGGCGCTCCGCGGCCGCATCGACGACCTCGCCGTCCTCTTCGAGATGGCCGAGGAGGAGGACGACCCGGACACCAAGGCCGAGGCCGAGGCCGAGCTCGTCGCGGTGAAGAAGGCGCTCGACGAGATGGAGGTCCGTACCCTCCTGTCCGGCGAGTACGACTCCCGCGAGGCGCTGGTCAACATCCGCGCCGAGGCCGGCGGTGTCGACGCCGCGGACTTCGCCGAGCAGCTCCAGCGCATGTACCTGCGCTGGGCCGAGCGCCACGGGTACAAGACCGAGGTCTACGAGACCTCGTACGCGGAGGAGGCCGGCATCAAGTCGACCACCTTCGTCGTCCAGGCCCCGTACGCCTACGGCACCCTCTCCGTCGAGCAGGGCACGCACCGCCTGGTGCGCATCTCGCCCTTCGACAACCAGGGCCGCCGCCAGACCTCCTTCGCGGGCGTCGAGATCCTGCCGGTCGTCGAGCAGACCGACCACATCGAGATCGACGAGTCCGAGCTCCGCGTCGACGTGTACCGCTCCTCCGGCCCCGGCGGCCAGGGCGTCAACACGACCGACTCCGCGGTCCGCCTGACCCACATCCCCACCGGCATCGTGGTGTCCTGCCAGAACGAGCGGTCGCAGATCCAGAACAAGGCGACGGCGATGAACGTCCTCCAGGCCAAGCTGCTCGAGCGGCGCCGCCAGGAGGAGCAGGCCAAGATGGACGCCCTCAAGGGCGACGGCGGCAACAGCTGGGGCAACCAGATGCGGTCCTACGTCCTCCACCCGTACCAGATGGTCAAGGACCTCCGGACGGAGTTCGAGGTCGGCAACCCGCAGGCCGTCCTGGACGGTGAGATCGACGGGTTCCTCGAGGCGGGCATCCGCTGGCGCAAGCAGCAGGAGAAGTAACCGCCGGTCATCCCGGGTTTTCGAACAACTGCCGCCTTTGGGGCGGCAGTTGTCGTTTTGTGCACGTGACGTGAAGCAACTTGACGATGACTTGGTTTGTCGGAAGGGTTGGATCCGGCATGCGTATGACTGGGGCGCATGTGAACCGGGGGGCCAGTCGCACGGCGCCCCTCGTCGATCACCTCCCCCAGGCACGCGGCCTCCCTGACGACAGCTACTGGGGGTAGCAATCACATGACCAAGAGAACACGGGTTCGCATCGCGCGGATCGCCGCGGGTGCGGTGATAGCGGCCGGTGCGTCCCTGACGGCCGCGGGTGTGGCTTCGGCCTTCGACGGCTCCGGGGCCTCCGAGATCAGCACCGCGGAGACCGACGGCGGCACGTCGGACGGCGGCACCGAGGGCGGCAGCGAAGGCAGCACCGACGGCCTCGTCGGTGGCCTGGTCGAGGGCGCGATCGGCGGCGAGACCATCGAGGGCACCTCCGAGGGCGCGATCGGCGGTGACGACTCCGCGGGCACCTCCGAGGGCGCGATCGGGGGCGACGACTCCGCGGGCACCTCCGAGGGCGCGATCGGCGGTGACGACTCCGCGGGCACCTCCGAGGGCGCCATCGGCGGCGACGACTCGGCCGGCTCCTCCGAGGGCAACGGCAACGGCGGCAACGGCAACGGTGGCAACGGCGGCGGCAACGCCGGTGGCGGCAACGGCGGCGGCGACGGCGGCAACGGCAACGGTGGCGGTGGCAACGGTGGCGGCGACGGCGGCCTCGGCCCCGACGGTGGCCAGGCGCCCCAGGGCGGTGACGGCAACCTCGTCGACACCGGCTCGGACTCCACCAGCCCGCAGGGCGGCGGCGACGAGCTCGCCGAGACCGGTGCGGCGGAGACCACGTTCCTGCTGCTCGGCGCCGCGACGATGATCGCCGGCGGCATCGGCTTCCGCGTCCTCCCGCGCCTGATGGAGGGCCGCGGCGGCGCCGCCGCCTGACGGACGGCGACCGCATGACGAAGGGCGGGGCGGGACGGCACCAGCCGTCCCGCCCCGCCCCTTGTCGTCCGCTCCAGGGAATCGCTCCCTCGGTCCCGGTTCCCGCCGGGCGGGCCGCCTACACGCGGCCCCGCGCCCCGGGCGCCCTCGGCCGGCGCCCTCAGCGCACCAGCAGCGCCGCCGCCGTGGCCAGCACCAGCAGGAGCGCCACCAGGGCCGCCGGCGTCAGCCCGCCGAACGGCTGCTGCATCCGCTCGCGGTTCGCGCGGCAGACAGGGCAGCGCCCCTCGGCGACCGGCGCGGCGCAGTTCGCGCACACCAATCGGTCATAGGTCATGCGCCCGCCCTCCTCGCGCCGCTTCCGCCTTGCCCAACGTTCACGGGAACGATGCTGTTCCCTCTTCCACTGTGCCAGGTCCGGCGCGAGGCGGTCGCCCCGTTACCCCCTCATCGCTTCCACAAACTGCCCTCAAAGCGACGACAAAAGGGGCAAGGAGCGCGCAACCAGGTTCGGCGACTGCGGCCAGTACCCGCATTCGCGTATGGTCACGCACATCTACCCCCGGCGACTCGTGGTGTTTCCGTGATCCGATTCGACAACGTCACCAAGGTCTACCCCAAGCAGAACCGCCCCGCCCTGAGGGACATCACCCTCGAGGTCGAGCGCGGCGAGTTCGTGTTCCTGGTGGGCTCCTCAGGCTCCGGAAAGTCCACCTTCCTGAGGCTGATCCTCCGCGAGGAGAGGGCCACCCAGGGACAGGTCCACGTGCTGGGCAAGGACCTCGCACGCCTCTCCAACTGGAAGGTGCCCCAGATGCGCCGCCAGCTGGGGAACGTGTTCCAGGACTTCCGTCTCCTGCCGAACAAGACGGTGGGCGAGAACGTCGCCTTCGCACAGGAGGTGATCGGCAAGTCCCGCGGCGAGATCCGCAAGTCCGTCCCCCAGGTGCTCGACCTGGTCGGTCTGGGCGGCAAGGAGGACCGCATGCCGGGCGAGCTGTCCGGCGGTGAGCAGCAGCGGGTGGCGATCGCCCGGGCCTTCGTCAACCGGCCCAAGCTGCTCATCTGCGACGAGCCCACCGGCAACCTCGACCCGCAGACCTCCGTCGGCATCATGAAGCTGCTCGACCGGATCAACCGGACGGGCACCACCGTGGTGATGGCGACGCACGACCAGAACATCGTGGACCAGATGCGCAAGCGCGTCATCGAGCTGGAGAAGGGCCGCCTCGTCCGCGACCAGGCGCGCGGCGTCTACGGATACCAGCACTGATCCCCGTCCACGGAAAGGCCTGACAAGAGCCATGCGGCTTCAGTTCGTCATGTCGGAGATCCGTGTGGGTCTCCGCCGCAACCTCACGATGACCTTCGCGGTCGTCGTGTCCGTCGCCCTCTCCCTCACCCTCCTCGGCGGCGCCATCCTGCTGCGCGACCAGGTGAGCGCCATGAAGGGCTACTGGTACGACAAGGTCAACGTCTCGATCTTCCTCTGCAACAAGAGCGACGCCGAGTCGGACCCGAACTGCGCCAAGGGGGCCGTCACGGCCGACCAGAAGCAGCAGATCGAGGCCGACCTCAAGGACATGCAGATCGTCGACGACGTGGTGCACGAGACGCAGGACCAGGCGTACAAGCACTACAAGGAGCAGTTCGGCGACTCGCCGCTGGCGGCCACCCTCACCCCGGACCAGATGCAGGAGTCCTACCGCATCAAGCTGTCGGACCCGGAGAAGTACGAGGTGATCGCGACCGCCTTCGACGGCCGTGAGGGCGTCCAGTCGGTGCAGGACCAGAAGGGCATCCTGGACAACCTCTTCTCCCTGCTCGGCATGCTCTCCTCGGCGGCGCTGCTGCTGATGGCGGTCATGCTGGTGGTCGCCATGCTGCTGATCGTCAACACGGTCCGCGTCTCGGCGTTCAGCCGTCGGCGGGAGACCGGGATCATGCGCCTGGTGGGCGCCTCCGGCTTCTACATCCAGGCGCCGTTCATCATGGAGGCCGCGGTCGCCGGCCTGATCGGCGGCGCGCTCGCCTGCGTCTTCCTGGTGCTGGGCCGGTTCTTCACCATCGACAGCGGCATGGCGCTCTCCGAGCGGCTCACGCTGATCAACTTCGTCGGCTGGGACGCCCTCCTGACGAAGCTGCCGCTGATCCTCGCGATCAGCTTCCTGATGCCCGCGCTGGCCGCGTTCTTCGCCCTGCGCAAGTACCTGAAGGTGTGACGCATCCCAAGAGGGCCGCCGGGGCAACTACCCCTGCGGCCCTCTTGCGTTGTCCTAGACTCCCCCTCATGTCAGGCCCCGACCCGTTCTGTCAGACCCGCACCACCCGCCCGATTCGTCGCGGGGCGGCCCTGACGTCGTTGGCCCTCGCCGGTGTCCTGGTGGCGTCCGCCGCCGGCGGAGCCTTCCCCGAGGGGCACGGCGGGACGCAGGCGCCCCTGTCCGGCGAGCGCGGCGGGGCCGCGGACGACGCCGCGGTGGCGGCCCGCGAGGCCGCGGCCGAGGCGCTGATCGACGGCAAGTCCCCCGAGGAGGCCGCCGAGCGCGCCGTCAGCCGCAGCGGCGACCGCTGGGGCGTCGTCTACACGCCGGGGGAGTACCAGGAGTTCGAGGAGGCGCTGGACGGCCGCTACACCGGCGTCGGCGTCTGGGCGGCCCGGCGGGAGGGCGACGTCACCCTCACCCGGGTACGGAGCGGATCGCCCGCCGCCGAGGCCGGGCTGACGGCCGGGGACGTCGTGCTGAGCGTCGACGGGGAGCCCACCGAGGGCGTGCCCGTCACCGAGGTCCTCGCCCGGCTGCGCGGCGCCACGCCCGGGGCGGAGCCGGCGCCCGCCGGCAGCACCGTGCGCGTCGGCCTGGAGCGCGACGGGCGCCGCTGGACCGAGACGCTGCGCCGGGCCCTCCTCTCCACCGACCCGGTGACCGTCCGCCGGACCGCCGGCGGGGCCACCCTGATCAAGGTCAGCGCCTTCACCAAGGGCGCCGGCGACAAGGTCCGCGCCGCCGCCTCCGGGGAGCCGGGCGGCGGGATACTGCTCGACCTGCGGGGCAACTCCGGCGGCCTGGTCACCGAGGCCGTCGAGGCGGCCTCCGCCTTCCTCGACGGCGGCCTGGTCGCCACCTACGACCTGCGGGGCGAGCAGCGCGCGCTGCACGCCGAGCCGGGCGGCAGCACCGTACGGCCGCTGGTGGTGCTGGTCGACTCCGGCACCATGAGCGCGGCGGAACTGGTCACCGGGGCGCTGCAGGACCGCGGCCGCGCGGTGGTCGTCGGCTCCCGCACCTTCGGCAAGGGCGCGGTGCAGATGCCGACCGAGCTGCCCGGCGGCTCGGTGGCCGAGCTCACCGTCGGCCACTACCGCACGCCCTCCGGCCGGAGCGTCGACGGCAAGGGCATCACGCCCGACCTGGTGGCCGAGGAGAACGCCGAGCAGCGGGCCGAGAAGGTATTGACTGGCCTCGGGGGCCCCTCCTAGTGCCAAAATGGTCGGCACTATGGCCAAGGAAAAAGGGCGCAAGCTCATCGCGCAGAACAAGAAGGCGCGGCACGACTACCTCATCATCGACACCTACGAGGCGGGTCTGGTCCTGACCGGCACGGAGGTGAAGTCGCTGCGCCAGGGGCGGGCGTCCCTGGTCGACGGCTTCGTCCAGCTCGACGGCGGCGAGGCGTGGCTGCACAACGTGCACGTGCCGGAGTACAGCCAGGGCACGTGGACCAACCACTCGGCGCGGCGCAAGCGGAAGCTGCTGCTGCACCGGGAGGAGATCGACAAGCTCGCCGCGAAGTCGCAGGAGACGGGGCACACCATCGTTCCGCTCGTCCTGTACTTCAAGGACGGCCGGGCCAAGGTCGAGATCGCGCTGGCGAAGGGCAAGAAGGAGTACGACAAGCGCCAGACGCTGCGGGAGAAGCAGGACCGCCGCGAGACGGAGCGGGCGATCTCGGCGGTGCGCCGCAAGCAGCGGGCGTGACCCCGGCCTGACCTCGCTCTCCTCGCGGCGCCGCGTCGCGGGGAACAAGGTGGCGTCCGGCGGCGTTGCTCAGTACGATGGCACTTGCCTCCCCACGCGGGGGGCGATGATTGAAAAAACAACATGGGGATGATCGGTTTCGACAGCGGCTGTCGAAGCAGGGGAAGCGTGTCGAGGAAGCGGCCATGATCTCGTAAACCACAGGCCGAAAAAAATAATCGCCAATTCCAAGCGCGATCTCTCCCAGAGCCAGCTCGCTCTCGCTGCCTGATCCAGGTAGCGTGACGCAGCTCTCTACTTAAGGGAGTGTCAGCCCGGGGATGTTCCCGACCCGGATCCTGGCATCAGCTAGGGGACTAAACCTCGATCCCGGTCACGGGGTGAAGAGGGAAATCACACAGTGACTGAGCCCGTCGGAGACTTGTCCGCGTGATCTCCGGGGCCGAGAAAAGCGAAGCGGACTGCACACGGAGAAGCCCTGGTTCTGCACCGTTGGACGCGGGTTCGATTCCCGCCATCTCCACCAACCCCATGAGCGAAGCCCTCGACCGTACAGGTCGGGGGCTTTCGTGCGTTCTGTGCCGTGCGCTGCACTGCCCGTGCGGTTCCGGAGAAGAGGGCGGCGCCCCCGCCGAGGTGCCGGGGGCGCCGCCCTGAGCGCCAGGGAGAACAGGGTCAAGACGCCGAAGGCGGGCAGCCACTCCAGGTGCGGGGGAGGTGGTGCAGGTCGGCCATGAGGAGCATGTTCTCCTCGCCGGTGATCAGGCCGTCCACGGCGGAGAACTGGCCCGTGACGCCGATGGCCGCCCGGACGCCCTGCGGTGACGTGGTGACGGTCCTGTCGCCGTAGGACTTCCGCAGGCCGAGTGCCGTGATGGCCGGGCTGGTCGTGTGAGGGGTCCCCTTCGTGGTGGTTGTCGGCGCGAGGCTCAGAGCCCGCGGGCGCTGATGTCGCCGTAGCCGGTGGTGGCGTGGATGTTCAGGGCGGCCGCGGCGCCGTCGGCGTTCCGCAGCGCGTTCTCGACGCGGCCCGCGTCGGTGCCGGCGTCGAGCGTCGCGGAGACGCCCGGGGCGGCGACGATCTCGATGGAGCCCATCCCGGTGCGCAGGGTGACGGTGCCGCGGTGGGCCTCGAAGACCCGGATGGTGCCCTGGTGGGTGCTGATGTCGGCGGGGCCGGTCAGCCGGCCGACGATCACGTTGCCGGCGGAGACGGTCACCCGGGTGTCGGCGCTCTCGTCGAGCTTCACCGTGCCCTGGGCCGCCTCCACGACCACGTCGCCCAGCCGTCCGACGCCGCGGACCTCGCCGACGGCGGCCTTCGCGTCGACGCGCGAGCCAGCGGGCAGCTCGACCGTCACCTTGACGGCGCCGGAGTGACCGAGGCCCCGGTTCTCGGGCTCGGGGGCCACGACCCGCAGGGTGCCGCCCTCGAAGGTGACCTCGACCTGCTCCGCGGCCTTCACGTCGCGGCTCCTGCCGGCGTCCGCGGGGAGGACCCGCACCGTGCTGTCGGCGCGGTCGGCGGCGATCAGCCGGACGGTGCCCGCGGGGATGTCGACGACGGCCGAGACGGGGGCGGGGGTGTCGAACGTGTGCATGGAGCTCTCCTTCGTCCGTTCGCGCCGCTCAGCGTCGGCACGCTGGTGGGTCAACCTCTCATGCACCACGAAGGAGTCCCCCGATGCCGGGAGGCAGGCTCACGCAGCAGGAACGTCAGCAGATTGCCCTGGGACTGGCCGACGGCCTCGCCTACGCGGAGATCGCCCGGCGCCTGCAACGTCCGACCTCGACCGTCACCCGCGAGGTGATGCGCAACGGGGGCCCGACCGCCTACCGTCCCGACCTGGCCCATCGCGCCGCCGAGCGCCGCACGCAGCGCCGCGGGCCGGCCGTGCAGCGGGACGCGGCGCCGCCGCGGGAGGTCGACGGGCGGGACGGCCGGGCGGTGCGCGAGTTCGAGGAGATGTTCACCGACGTCCTGATGCGGGCGGGCCTGCCGAAGATGATGGCCCGGGTCGCGGCCTGCCTCTACACGACGGACGAGGGCAGCCTCTCGGCGGCCGATCTGGCCCGCCGCCTCCAGGTCAGCCCGGCGTCCGTGTCCAAGGCCGTCGCCTACCTGGAGGCAAGGGCCTGCTGCGGCGCGAGCGCGACGAGCGCCGCCGTGAGCGCTACTTCGCCGACGAGGACGTCTGGTACCAGTCGATGCCGGCCGGCGCCCGGGGAACCGCGGCGCTGGGCGACGCCGCGCGCAAGGAGGTCGGCGTCCTCGGCCCCGACACCCCGGCCGGCGGGCGGCTGGAGAACATCGCGCGGTTCGTGGACTTCGTCAGCGAGAGCATCGTCCGGGTCGCCGCGACGCGGA
Organism: Streptomyces sp. NPDC047130; assembly: GCF_040643475.1. Classification (NCBI taxonomy): domain Bacteria; kingdom Bacillati; phylum Actinomycetota; class Actinomycetes; order Kitasatosporales; family Streptomycetaceae; genus Streptomyces; species Streptomyces sp. NPDC047130. The sequence continues at coordinate 69,261 of NZ_JBEYUK010000004.1, forward strand.
CCCGGCCGGTGGAGAGCGCACCGGCCGGGCGGGGGTCGGGTTCGCCGCCCGGCCGGGCGCGGTCGGGGTGCCGCTAGGCGGCGGGCGAGGCCGGGCCGGCCGGGTCCGCGTCGTGGCGGCCGGTCAGGACGGCGTCCGCGGTCTGCCAGGCGGCGGAGGAGAGCAGCGGACGCAACCGCACCAGCAGGGCCATCAGCCGAGGCCCCTGACGGGCGCGGAACTGCGGATCCACCCGGGCGATGTCCAGCTCGTCGGCCGCGGTCAGCTCCGCCAGGTCACGGCGCTGGTCCAGGGTGAGCGAGCGGGTCCGGCCGGTGAAGCGCTCCACGTAGCGGCCGGAGGGGTGGGTGAGGCCGGGGTACGTCGCCGCCCGGTCGCACAGCGCGTAGAGGTGCACCAGCGCCTCCGCCTCCGGGCCGATCACCAGCGCCAGTTCGGCCCTCCGGGCCAGTCCCAGCACGGCCGGGCTGAACGCCTCGGTGCCGTAGGCGGCGTGGCACAGGCCCGCCAGTTGCAGCGCGGGCCGCGCCTCCCAGAGCGCCAGCAGCGCGCGGACGCGCACCAGGTGCTGGAGGAGCGTGCCGCCCGGATGGGCGATCGCGTCGGCGCCGAGGCGGCGTAACAGTACGACGGCCCGGTCGGCCGCCGGCGGGGGAGCGGGCACGGCAACGTGTCCTTTCGGCGGAGGGACGGGTCGGCACCCGCGCGCGTGAGGCTGCCCGCCGGTCGTCGTGAACCGGTCGGGTGCCAAGGAGGTGCGCGGGTTGCCGCCCGGGGCTGCCCTTCCGGACGATCGTGGGGCCTGGAAGGAAGGCAGGTCAATCCTTGGGTTTGCTTCCCAAGTCCCAGCATCTGCTTGGGTGTTGTTAGCGTGTGCGGCGTGACTCTCGACGACCTGCGGGTGTTCGTGGCCGTCTGCCGGGCGGGTTCGCTCAGCGCCGTGGCCCGTGAGCTGGGCTGCACCCAGTCCGCGGTGAGCCAGCACGTGAAGCGGCTGGAGAAGGAGACCCGCGTCAGCCTGCTGGAACGCCAGCCGCGCGGCGTGGTGCCGACCGTGGCCGGACGCATCCTGTGGGACGCGGTCTCCGACGGACTGGCCGGGCTGGACCTCGCCCTGCGCCGCCTCGGCGACCTGGTCGACGGCGAGAGCGGCGCGGTGCGGGTGACCACCGGCGGCACCACCGTGCGGCACTTCATGGCCGAGGCGATCGTGGACTTCCGCCGCCGCTACCCCCGCGTGAGCCTGGAGTTCCAGACCGAGACCTCCAGCCGCCGCTGCTTCGACGCGCTGCTCTCCAGCAACCTCGACCTCGCGTGGATCACCATCGGCGAACCCGTCCGCGGCATCGAGCAGCGTCCGGCGGTCGACCTCCCGTGGGTGCTGGCGGTCCGCGAGGACGACCCGCTGGCCGGCCGGGAGAGCGTCCGCGTCGCCGACCTCGCCGACCTCCGCCTGGTGCGGCTCCCGCCCAACTCGACGTCCGGCGGGCAGCTCGACGTCGCCTTCGCCGGATCCGGCCTGCGGGCCGGGCCGGGCACCAGCGTCGCCGACTGGGACACCGCGCTGCTCCTCGCCGAACTCGGCCTCGGCCACGCGGTGATCCCCGAGCTGCCGGGGCTGCGGGCCCAGGGCGCGGGCGGGCCGCTGCGGCTGGTGCCGATCCCCGAACTGCCGCCGCTGCAGGTCGGCTGGGCGGTACGGCGCTGGGACGCGCTGCCGCCGCTCGCCCGGGTGTTCGCCGACACCGTCGTCCGTGCGTTGACGGCCTGACGGCACCACGGACTGACGGCCTGGCCGGCGCCTGTCCTCACCTCAACGGGTGAGGGGGCGGCAGGCGCGACGTCCTCCCCCTTCGCTGGTGCGGGTGACGGCCGGGACGGGAACGGGGTGCTTTTCCACAGACGAGTTCCGGCCGGATGGCGCGGTTCGAACGCCGGTCGCGTCCGGTCGCCGCCGCGGCTGGAGGTGGGGTGAAGTTCTCCTCACGCACCGTGATCGTGGTGGTGCTCGACCGACCGTGACAGTTGCTGTCGTATGCCGATCGAGACGGCTGAATGCTGCTCCTTTCGAGGGGTGGTTTTCGGACACCGAACGCCGTTCGAGTGGCCGGAGTACCCGCGGTGGTGTCAGTAATCTCCTGGTTCGGGAGCAGTGTGATAGAGGGGCGCGGGTCCGGAGGGGGTCCAATTCCGGCCCGGTCGCATGACGCGCCCGGGGACGTCCGCCCGGCCCGCTGCCCCGTTGGGGGGAAGTGCGTGCAACTCAGGAATCGACGTGAGGACATCCGGGCCGGCGGCTCGGCGTTGTCGGCCCGGCCGTGGGAGACCGCGGACAAGGCCGGCCACAGCCATGACCCGAACGAGGTCACGGTGCAGCTCGACGGTGTGGGCCGGGAGGTCGAGGAGCGACTCGAGGCCGCCGCCGTGCCGGTGGGCCCGGTGGCGGCGCACGGGGAGGGGGCGGACGGCCCCGTCTTCGTCGACGAGTCCGGCCGCCGGAGCCGGCGGTACCGGCGGATCGGCATCGGCGTCGGCGTGGCCTGCGCGGTGTACGCCGTGGTGATCCTGGCGACGCTGCTCTCGGGGAACTCCCACGCGCCGTGGATGCCGGTGCCGGGGCGGCAGCAGGAGCAGGGGCGGGACGCGGACGGCGCGGTCACCGGGCAGGTCCCGGCGGACCGCGCGGGGCCGTCCGGGGCGCCCGCGCGGATGCCGGGGGCGGAGGCCGCCCCGTCCGCGGGGGCGGCCGCGCCGTCCGGGGGCGGCAGCTCCGCGAGGGCGGGGGACCGGCGGGACGCGGCGGGGGACGGGCGGGAGAAGCCGGGGGAGACGGATCCGGCGCCGGGTCCGGGGCCCGAGCCCGGTCCGGCCACGCCGAGTGCGGTGCCGGATCCGGATCCCGGGGGGCGGCCGGAGCCGGGTTCTTCCTCCCCGGCAGCGGAGCCGTCGCCGTCGGTGAGTGTGCCGCCGGGGCCGGACCCCACGGAAACCGCTCCCGCGGACACCACCACGGTCGCCGCCGCCCCCTGACCCACGCCCCCGCACGACCACCCCATACGCCGAACCGGTCCTCGCCCCGCGCGGGCCGCCCCGAACGGGAAACGGACGCCACCCCCCCCCGCGGGCGATCGTGCCGCTCGCCCAGGGGCCCCCATCGCCCCCTGGGCGGCCCAGCCGCCCGCAGAACGGCGGGTGCGGTAAGGAGGCACCCCGCCCGCGCGGCGCACCGGGAGGCCCAGCCGCCCCGCAGGGCGGTGGGTAGGGCGACGCCCGCGCGGGGAAGCGTCGGGCCCGGTGCCGTGTCGGGCCGCGCGTAGGGGAGCCGTTGTGGCGCTGTGCGCCGCGTGGAACCAGACCGCACTCGTCGGAGAGAAAGCCTCACCCAGCCATGGCGACACCCCCCGGCCCCCGCGCCGGCACCGTCAGACCCCGTCGGCTCCCGCTGCGCTACCTGCTGCCCTCGCTGATCCTCGTCGCGCTGTCGGCGATGCTGATGCTCCGCGGCTACGTGAACAGCGAGATCCTCGCCGACCACCGGGTCGGCCCACCCGCGGCCACCGACGAGGTGCCGGAGGAGATCCTCTCCGGCGGCCCGGTCGTCGACACCCGCGGCGGCCGCGTCGAGACGCACACCGTGCCCGACCGGCGCCTGGTCCTCACCTTCGACGACGGCCCCGACCCGGAGTGGACGCCGAAGGTCCTCGACGTGCTCGGCAAGCACGACGCCCACGCCGTCTTCTTCGTCACCGGCACCATGGCCTCCCGCCACCCCGGCCTGGTCGAACGCATCGTGGAGGAGGGGCACGAGATCGGGCTGCACACCTTCAACCACCCCGACCTGTCCCTCCAGTCGCCGGAGCGCATCGACTGGGAGCTGTCCCAGAACCAGACCGCCCTGGCCGGCGCCGCGGGCATCCGCACCTCGCTGTTCCGGCCGCCGTACTCGTCGTTCGCCGACGCCATGGACAACGCCGGCTGGCCGGTGACGCGCCACCTCGGCGACCGCGGCTACCTCACCGTCCTCAACAACACCGACAGCCAGGACTGGAAGCGCCCCGGAGTCGACGAGATCGTCCGGCGGGCGACCCCGCAGCACGGGGCCGGGGCGGTCGTCCTGATGCACGACTCCGGCGGCGACCGCAGCCAGACCGTGGCCGCCCTCGACCGGATGCTCCCCGAGCTCAAGGAGCGGGGCTACGCCTTCCAGAACCTCACCGAGGCCCTGGACTGGCCGAGCGCCCACACCCCCGTCTCCGGCGCCGAGTTGTGGAAGGGCAGGGCGTGGGTGTGGCTGGTGCAGGCGTCCCAGTCGGTCACCACGGTGCTGGTGGCGGGCCTGGTGGTGGTCGGCGCGCTGGTCATCGGACGGTTCGCGCTGATGCTGGCGCTGTCCGCGTTCCACGTCCGCCGGACGCGCCGCCGCGAGGGGCGGTGGGGCGAGCGCCCGGTGACCGAACCCGTGACCGTGCTGGTCCCGGCCTACAACGAGGCCAAGTGCATCGAGAACACGGTCCGTTCGCTGATGCGCGGCGAGCACCCGATCGAGGTGGTCGTCGTCGACGACGGCTCCACCGACGGCACCGCGGACATCGTGGAGGCGATGGGCCTGCCCGGCGTGCGGGTGGTGCGCCAGGCGAACGCCGGCAAGCCCGCCGCGCTCAACCGGGGCATCGCGCACGCCGGCCACGACATCATCGTGATGATGGACGGCGACACCGTCTTCGAGCCCGCCACCGTGCGGGAACTGGTGCAGCCGTTCGCCGACCCCGGCGTCGGGGCGGTGGCCGGCAACGCCAAGGTCGGCAACCGCGACTCGCTGATCGGGGCGTGGCAGCACATCGAGTACGTGATGGGGTTCAACCTGGACCGCCGGATGTACGACGTGCTGCGCTGCATGCCCACCATCCCCGGCGCCGTCGGGGCGTTCCGGCGGACCGCGCTGGAGCGGGTCGGCGGGATGAGCGAGGACACCCTCGCCGAGGACACCGACATCACCATGGCGGTCCACCGCGACGGCTGGCGGGTCGTCTACGCGGAGGACGCGCGGGCGTGGACCGAGGCCCCCGAGTCGGTCCAGCAGCTGTGGTCGCAGCGCTACCGGTGGTCCTACGGCACGATGCAGGCCATCTGGAAGCACCGCGGCGCGTTGCTCGACAAGGGCTCCTCCGGCCGGTTCGGACGGGTCGGGCTGCCGCTGGTCTCCCTCTTCATGGTCCTCGCCCCGCTGCTGGCCCCGCTGTTCGACGTGTTCCTCGTCTACGGCCTGGTCTTCGGGCCGACGGGCGCCACGGTCGGCGCCTGGCTGGGCGTGCTGGCCGTCCAGGCGGTCTGCGCCGCCTACGCGTTCCGCCTCGACAAGGAGCCCCTGCGGCACCTGATCTCGCTGCCGCTGCAGCAGATCCTCTACCGGCAGCTGATGTACGTGGTGCTCCTCCAGTCGTGGATCACCGCGCTGACCGGGGGCCGCCTGCGCTGGCAGAAGCTCCGGCGCACCGGAGCGGTCGGCGCCGCGCCCACGGCAGGCGCCGCGCCCGCCACCGGCAGCAGCGCCCGGGGGGCCGCCGCGTGAGCGCGGGGACGACGAGCGCGACGCCGGTCGCCGCGGCGGGCGACGGCGCGCCCGCGGCGGAGGGCCGCGACCGGTACCTGGACCTGCTGAGGGCCCTCGCCCTGCTGAGGGTGACCGTCTTCCACGTCTTCGGCTGGGCCTGGCTGACGGTGCTGTTCCCGTCCATGGGCGTGATGTTCGCGCTGGCCGGTTCGCTGACCGCCAGGTCCCTGGGCCGGCCGGGCGGCACTCCCCGCACGGTGATCGGCTCCCGGCTGCGGCGCCTGCTGCCACCGCTGTGGGCGTTCTCCGCGGTGATGCTGGGGCTGCTGTTCCTCGGCTTCGACTGGCGGCCGCAGGGCGCGGGGGGCGCCGCCGCGGTGCTCACCTACCTGCTGCCGGTGGGGGCACCGCCGTACCCGGAGAGTTCCGGATTCCCGTCCGGGGTGCTGGAGACCACCTGGGCGGCGGACGGGGCCGGCCCCCTGTGGTACCTGCGGGCGTACCTGTGGTTCGTGGTGGCCTCGCCGCTGCTGCTGCGGCTGTACCGGCGGGCGCCCTGGCCCACCCTGCTCGCGCCGCTCGCCCTCACCGGGGTGTTCGGCACGGGGCTGGTGATGGTGCCGGGGGAGACCGGCGAGGTGGTCAAGGACTTCTGCGGGTACGGGAGTTGCTGGCTGCTGGGGTTCGCCCACCAGGACGGCGCGACGGCGCGGCTGCCGCGGTACGTGTCCGTGTCCTGCGCCACCGCGCTGATGGGGCTCGCCCTGTGGTGGGCCTCCGCGCACCAGGGGGAGCAGCGGTGGAACCTCGACGACGTCCCGCCGGCCCAGGCGCTGTGGTCGTTCGGGTTCGTCGCGGTGCTGCTGGTGTACGCGCCGGCCTGGCGGGAGCTGCCCGGGCGGTGGCGGCGGTGGGACGGCCTGGTCACCCTGGCCAACAACCGGGCGGTGACGGTCTACCTGTGGCACAACCTGCTGATCGCGCTGACGTTCCCGGTGCTGGCGGCGGCCGGCGTCGGCGGCACGGCGACGCAGCCGGCCGCGTTCCTGCTGCTGTGGCCGATGCTCGCACCGGTGGTCCTCGTGCTCGGCCCGCTCGAGGACCTCGCGGCGGGCCGCCGCGTGCGGATGTGGCCCACGCGGCGGTGAGCTCCCGGGGCGGTGGGCCCCCGCGCCCCCGCGCCCCCGCGGGCCCGCCGGGACCTCTCAGCCCGGGTCGCCCGCGGGTGAGAGCAACGTTCCACCGTGGTCACCGGCCCGCACCCGGCACGGAAACGCACGCTCCCTAGCGTCGGGGCCGTCAGTCGGTGACCCACCGTGGAGGCGTCATGAGCACAGCCCCCGTTCCCGTCGAGAGCAAGAGGTCCGGCCGCTGGATCGAGCACTGGGACCCGGAGGACGAGACGTTCTGGAGGGAGAAGGGCGAGAAGGTCGCCCGCCGGAACCTCTTCTTCTCCGTGCTCTCCGAGCACATCGGGTTCTCGGTGTGGACGCTCTGGTCCGTGCTGGTCCTCTTCATGGGCCCGGAGTACGGCCTGACCCCCGCGGACAAGTTCCTGCTGACCTCGATGGTCACCCTGGTCGGCGCCGTCGTCCGGGTGCCGTACACCTTCGCCGTGGCGGTCTTCGGCGGACGAAACTGGACGGTGATCTCCGCGAGCCTGCTGCTGGTGCCGACCGTCGCCGCGTTCTGGGTGATGGAGCCGGGGACCTCGTTCACCACCTTCCTGCTGGTCGGCCTGCTGGCCGGCGTCGGCGGCGGCAACTTCGCCTCCAGCATGACCAACATCAACGCCTTCTTCCCGCTCCGCAAGAAGGGCTGGGCGCTCGGCCTCAACGCGGGCGGCGGGAACATCGGGGTGCCGGTGATCCAGCTCGTCGCGCTCGCCGTCATCGGCGCGGGCGGCGGCCCCCGGCTGCTGCTGGGCGTCTACATCCCGCTGATCGTGGTCGCCGCCGCCCTCTCCTGGGCGTACATGGACAACATCGCCTCCGTGCGCAACGACACCGGCGCGGCCGTCGACGCGGCCAAGGACCGCCACACCTGGATCATGGCCGTCCTCTACATCGGCACCTTCGGCTCGTTCATCGGCTACAGCTTCGCCTTCGGCATGGTGCTGCAGACCCAGTTCGGCCGGACCCCGCTGGAGGCGGCCGGCGTCACCTTCATCGGGCCGCTGCTCGGCTCGCTGATCCGCCCCGTCGGCGGGCGGCTCGCCGACCGGTTCGGCGGAGCCCGGATCACCCTCTACAACTTCGTCGCCATGGCCGTCGCCACCGTGGTGCTCGTCCTGGCCGGCCGGGCGGGCTCCCTCACCCCGTTCACCTGCGCCTTCGTGGTGCTGTTCGTGCTCACGGGCCTCGGCAACGGGTCGACGTTCAAGATGATCCCGGGCATCTTCCACCGCAAGGCGCTGGCCCGCGGACTGCGCGGCGAGGCGGCGGACGCCTACGGCCGGCGGCTCTCCGGCGCCTCCATGGGCCTGATCGGCGCGGTCGGCGCGCTCGGCGGCGTGGGCATCAACCTGGCGTTCCGGCAGTCCTTCATGACCACCGCCTCCGGCACCGCCGCCTTCCTCGCGTTCCTCGCCGTGTACGCGGTGTGCATCCTGGTCACCTGGGCGGTATACCTTCGCCGCCCGGCCGCCGCCGCGGACGAGCGGGGCGGCAGCCGGGCCGACGGCGACGCGAAGCCGCAGCTCAGCTACGCCGAGGTGTGACGTAACGGCCTGGAAATCAGGAAGATCCGAGTCTGTCACGCGCCGTTGACAGGCTCGGTTCCCCTGCGGGGCCTGTCACCCGGCGCCGCACGACGCGACAGCCGGACGACAGCGGGACGAGAGCGGGACGAGAGCCGGATGGAAGACCAGGAACTGCAGCGACCGCAGGACGCCCACGGCCCGCTGGCCGGTTTCACCGTGGGAGTGACCGCCGCCCGCCGGGCCGAGGAACTCGGCGCGCTCCTCCAGCGGCGCGGGGCCAACGTCGTCCACGCCCCCGCACTGCGGATCGTGCCGCTCTCCGACGACGGCGAACTGCTCGCCGCCACCGAGGAACTGATCCGCCGCGCCCCCGACATGGCGGTCGCCACCACCGCCATCGGCTTCCGCGGCTGGGTGGAGGCGGCCGAGGGCTGGGGGCTCGGCGGCGACCTGCTGCGCGTCCTCGGCGAGGTCCGCATCCTGGCCCGCGGACCCAAGGTCAAGGGCGCGGTGCGGGCCGCCGGGCTCACCGAGGAGTGGTCGCCCGCCTCCGAGTCGATGGCCGAGGTGCTGGACCGGATGCTGTCCGAGGGCGTCGAGGGCCGCCGGGTCGCCGTCCAGCTCCACGGCGAACCCCTGCCCGGGTTCGTGGAGGCGCTGCGCGAGGCGGGGGCCGAGGTCGTCGGGGTGCCCGTCTACCGGTGGATGCCGCCGGAGGACATCGCCCCCGTCGACCGGCTGCTGGACGCCGTCCTGGCCCGCGGCGTCGACGCCGTCACCTTCACCAGCGCCCCCGCCGCCGCCTCCTTCCTCTCCCGCGCCGAGACCCGCGGACAGCTCCCCGCGCTCCTCGCCGCCCTCGCCCACGACGTGCTGCCCGCCTGCGTCGGCCCGGTCACCGCCCTGCCGCTGCACGCGCACGGCGTGGAGACCGTGCAGCCCGAGCGGTTCCGGCTCGGCCCCCTGGTCCAGGTCCTGTGCCAGGAACTCCCGGCCCGCGCCCGCGCCCTGCCGCTGGCCGGCCACACCGTGGAGATCCGCGGCCACGCGGTGCTGGTCGACCACCAGCTGCGCCCCGTCCCGCCGGCCGGGATGGCGCTGCTGCGCGCCCTGGCCCGCCGCCCCGGCTGGGTGGTGTCCCGCGCCGACCTGCTGCGCGCCCTGCCCGGCGCGGGCCGCGACGAGCACGCCGTGGAGACCGCCATGGCCCGGCTGCGCGGCGCGCTGGGCGCCCCCAAACTGATCCAGACCGTCGTCAAGCGCGGCTACCGGCTCGCCCTGGACCCCGCGGCGGACGCCAAGTACGCGAATTGACCCAGGTCGCGTACTGTTGACGGCCGCCCAGTACGCAAGAAGGGGACACCGGTGGCCGCTCAGGCACAAAACGGAACCGCCCTCGGGTCGGCGCGTGACACCGCGCGCGACACCGACGGCGGGGCGGCGGGGGAGTCCGCCAGAGAGCGCGAGATCGCCCTCGAGCAGGAACACCTCGACCGCGTCTACGTCCGCCTCGAGGAGAAGATCTCCGAGGCGGAGTTCCTGATGCGGGACGCCGCCCGGAAGGGCCACGTCGGCACGCCCGGAGCGCTCGCCGAACGCGACGCGCAGGTCTTCCGGGCCGGCATCCACCTCAACCGGCTCAACAACGAGTACGAGGACTTCCTCTTCGGCCGCATCGACATGCTCCGGGGCAAGGACGGCAAGAAGGGCCCCGACGGCGCCTACACCGCCGTCGAGCCCGCCGAGGGAGCCGTCCGCGAGGACGACACGGCGGACATCGCGGAGACCCTGCACATCGGCCGGATCGGCGTCCTCGACGAGGACTACTCGCCGCTGGTCATCGACTGGCGCGCCCCCGCCGCCGCCCCGTTCTACCGCGCCACCCCCGTCGACCCCGGCCGGGTGGTGCGCCGCCGCGTGATCCGCTCCCGCAACCGCACGGTGCTCGGCGTCGAGGACGACCTGATGCGCCCGCGGCTCACCGCCTACCTGGACGGCGAGGAACTCGCCGTCATCGGCGACGGCGCGCTGATGGCCGCGCTGGGCCGCTCCCGCGGACACACCATGCGGGACATCGTCTCCTCCATCCAGGCCGAGCAGGACCAGGTGATCCGCGCCCCCGCCGCCTCGGTCACCTACGTCGAGGGCGGGCCGGGCACCGGCAAGACCGCCGTCGCCCTGCACCGCGCCGCCTACCTGCTCTACCAGGACCGGCGGCGCTACGCGGGCGGCATCCTGATCGTCTCCCCGACGCCGCTCCTGGTCGCCTACACCGAGGGCGTGCTCCCCTCGCTGGGCGAGGAGGGCCAGGTCGCCATCCGCGCCATCGGCTCCCTGGTCGACGGCGCCGAGGCCACCCTGCACGACTCCCCGGCCACCGCCCGGATCAAGGGCTCCCACCGGATGCTCAAGGTGCTGCGGAAGGCCGCCCGGGGCGCCCTCGAGCTCGGCCCCGGCGGCCGGGGCGACACCCCGTCCCCCGAACGGCTGCGGGTGGTCGCCTTCGGCCGCCGCCTGGAGCTGGAGGCCGGTGAGCTGGAACAGATCCGCCGCACCGCCCTCGGCGGCACCGCCCCCGTGAACCTGCTGCGCCCGCGCGCCCGCAAGCTGCTGCTGGACGCCCTGTGGCGCAGGTCCGGCGCCGGCTCCCGGCACACCGACCCCGAGCTCGCCGCCGAACTGCGCTCCTCCTTCGACGAGGACGTCACGACCGAGGACCCGTTCATCGAGTTCCTCGACGCCTGGTGGCCCGAGCTCGCCCCCCGCACGGTGCTGACCGCGATGGCCGACGAACGGCGGCTGGGCCGCTGGGCGCGCCGCGTCCTCAACCCCGGCGAGGTGCGCAAGGTCGCCAGGTCGCTGCGCCGCGACGGCCTCACCGTCCACGACATCGCCCTGCTCGACGAGCTGGAGGCCGTCCTCGGCACGCCCGTCCGCCCCCGCCGCAAGCGGGAACTGGACCCGCTGGACCAGCTCACCGGCCTGGAGGAGCTGATGCCGCACCGCGAGGAGACCCAGCGCGAGCGGGCCGAACGGCTGGCGAAGGAGCGGGTGGAGTACGCGCACGTCATCGTCGACGAGGCGCAGGACCTGACGCCGCTGCAGTGGCGGATGGTCGGACGGCGCGGCCGGCACGCCACCTGGACGGTGGTCGGCGACCCGGCCCAGTCCTCCTGGTCCGACCCGGACGAGGCCGCCCAAGCCCGCGACGAGGCCCTGGGCAGCCGCCCCCGGCGCCGGTTCACCCTGACCGTGAACTACCGGAACCCGTCGGAGATCGCCGACCTGGCCGCCAAGGTCCTGGCGCTGGCCATGCCGGGCTCCGAGGCGCCGACCGCGGTGCGCTCCACGGGCGTGCGCCCGCGGTTCGCCGTCGCCGCGGACGGCCTGGGCGCCACCGTGCGGGCCGAGGCGGAGCGGCTGCTGGGGCTGGTCGACGGCACGGTCGGCGTGGTCGTCGCCATGAACCGCCGCGACGAGGCGGCCCGCTGGGTGGACGGGCTGGGCGACCGGGTGGTCGCCCTGGGCAGCCTGGAGGCCAAGGGCCTGGAGTACGACGCCACGGTGGTCGTCTCCCCGGCCGAGATCGCCGACGAGTCACCGGCCGGCCTGCGGGTGCTGTACGTGGCCCTCACCCGGGCCACGCAGCAGCTCACCGTGGTCTCCGGGGAGCGGGACGACCCGGACGCCGACGGCGTCCCCGACCTGCTGCGGGACTGAACGCGGACCCTCAGCCCCCGGCGCCGCCCTTGCGGTCGCGGACCGCGATCGCGCCGCCGGTGGCCACCAGCAGCGCCGCGGCGAAGACCAGGCCGGTCACCGAGCCGGCGCCGGTCTCCGGCAGGTCGTCCGCGGCGGCGACCGCCGAGACGGCCGTCGCCGTGACCTGCTCGTCGACGCCCCGCGTGGGCCCGTCGCCCTCGCCGCCCGCGGCCGCGCCCACCGTGGCGGGGCAGGTGTGGGAGAGGCCGACGTACTCGATGTCCGCGCCCTCCGTCTCGGCTACGGCCCCGACCAGCCGAGCGCCGGGCGCGGAGGCGACGTAGGCGTGCCGGTCGTCCGGCGGGCCGAAGGCGGTGACGACCTGGCGGCCGCCGGGCTCGAAGGTGACGGTGAGCCGGGTGAGGACCGTGCTGCCGCCCGGCAGGGCGAAGTGCCAGCCGTCCCGGTCGGCCGGAACCAGTTCGGCGGGGCAGTCGCCGTGCTCGAACTCCGCGGCGGTGAGCGGGAGTTCCTGGCGGATCCGCTCGACGTGGGCACCACCGCCGGCGGCCGCGGAGAACGCCGCGCCGGCGAGGAGGAGGGCCGCAGCGAGGGGCAGCACGGCGGCCCGGCGGGGAACAGAGGAGGGGGACATGGGGGGACCTCTGGCTCGGAAGCGGTGAGTTGGGGCCGAAAGGCGAGCTTCCTGTTCCGCGGTGATCAAGGTCAAGGCGCGAAAGGATCGCTTGGCGGAGACTGCCCGGCTTTGCTCCGGGTAACGATTCGGCAACGGCGGGTTTACCGGGTGCGCGGGATCGTCCGGCGTCCGCGAGGAAAACGTCCGCGAGGGAATGGCGTGGCCGGAACCGTTTGTTAGCCTGGACGTGACACCGGCCCGATCCAAGCCCCCGGGCCCAACCTTCGTCGCTACGAGCGACCACTTGCCGCGAGGCGAGCATGGCGGGTCGGTGTCACCCTTCACTTCCAGGGAATCCGAGACCCATGTCACCGGCGCGGCGGCATGGGTCTTCGCGTTCCCCGCAGCGGTCAGGGGTTCGAGGCCGGTTCCCGGCTGCCCGGGCATGTGACGTAAACAATCCCGACTAACGCCTACTCGTCAGTAGGTGCGACGATCGGACGGCAGATTCGATTCCGCCACCGCCCTGCGGCCTGCCCTCGCCCTCCGGCGTCGTACGGCAGCGGCGGTCACGGTCGCACAGCAGTACACAGCAGTACACGGAAAGCAGAGGAACTCCGCCATGGCTACGGCGCCCAGCGTCTCCTACTCGATGACCATCCGGCTGGAGGTGCCCGCCAGCGGAACCGCGGTGTCGCAGCTCACCACCGCCGTGGAGTCCTCCGGAGGCTCGGTGACCGGCCTCGACGTCACCGCCTCGGGCCACGAGAAGCTCCGGATCGACGTCACCATCGCCGCCACCTCGACCGCGCACGCCGACGAGATCGTCGAGAACCTGCGCACCATCGAGGGCGTCACGCTGGGCAAGGTCTCCGACCGCACCTTCCTGATGCACCTCGGCGGCAAGATCGAGATGGCGTCCAAGCACCCCATTCGCAACCGTGACGACCTCTCCATGGTCTACACGCCGGGCGTGGCCCGCGTGTGCATGGCCATCGCGGAGAACCCCGAGGACGCGCGCCGCCTGACCATCAAGCGCAACTCCGTCGCCGTGGTCACCGACGGCTCCGCCGTGCTGGGCCTCGGCAACATCGGCCCCAAGGCCGCCCTGCCGGTGATGGAGGGCAAGGCCGCCCTCTTCAAGCGGTTCGCCGGCATCGACGCCTGGCCGATCTGCCTGGACACCCAGGACTCCGACGCGATCGTCGAGATCGTCAAGGCGATCGCCCCGGGCTTCGCCGGCATCAACCTCGAGGACATCTCCGCCCCGCGCTGCTTCGAGATCGAGGCCCGCCTGCGCGAGGCCCTGGACATCCCCGTCTTCCACGACGACCAGCACGGCACCGCCATCGTGGTGCTGGCGGCGCTCACCAACGCGCTGCGGGTGGTCGGCAAGAACATCGGCGACGTCCGGGTGGTCATGTCCGGCGCCGGCGCGGCCGGCACCGCCATCCTCAAGCTGCTGCTGGCGGCCGGTGTGAAGAACGCCGTGGTCGCCGACATCCACGGCGTGGTGCACGCCGGGCGGCACGACCTGGTCGACGCCACGCCGGACTCCGCGCTGCACTGGATCGCCGACAACACCAACCCGGAGAACCTCACCGGCACCCTCAAGGAGGCCGTGCGCGGCGCGGACGTCTTCATCGGCGTCTCCGCCCCGAACGTCCTGGACGGCGACGACGTGGCCGCCATGGCCGACGACGCCATCGTCTTCGCGCTCGCGAACCCGGACCCGGAGGTCGACCCGGCCGTCGCCCGGCAGACCGCCGCGGTGGTCGCCACCGGCCGCTCGGACTTCCCGAACCAGATCAACAACGTGCTGGTCTTCCCCGGTGTCTTCCGCGGCCTGCTGGACGCGCAGTCGCGGACCGTCGACACCGGCATGATGCTGGCCGCCGCCACCGCCCTGGCCGACGTGGTCACCGAGGACGAGCTGAACGCGAACTACATCATCCCGTCCGTCTTCAACGACAAGGTCGCCGGCGCGGTCGCCGGGGCCGTCCGCCGGGCCGCCGAGGCCACCCAGGGCTGAGCCGCGCCCCCCGCGGCGCACGGCCCGCGACACACCCACCCGGACCCCGTCCCGCCTCCTCCGGCGGGGCGGGGCGAGCGCTGTCGGTGGCAGGACGTACCGTGGTGGGGCACCGCGGCAGGAGCCGCCGTGCGTGGTGGCCACGCCACGCGTACGTGTGACTCCCCGCCGTGTTCGCCGGTGCCGGATTGGCTTTAGCGCCGCAGGTGGGGGCAGGATGCCTCTCTGGGCGCGAGGGTCCGACCACGGACCCGGGTGCGGGGGACTCTCCGGTGACCCTGGCAGCATCGGCTTCGCTGTGCCCGACATGCGGCTCCGCCGCGTGGCACGCCTCAACGGCAAGAAGAAACACGGGAGTAAGAACATGAACCGCAGTGAGCTGGTGGCCGCGCTGGCCGACCGCGCCGAGGTGACCCGCAAGGACGCCGACGCCGTTCTGGCCGCGTTCGCCGAGGTTGTCGGCGACATCGTCTCCAAGGGCGACGAGAAGGTCACCATCCCCGGCTTCCTGACCTTCGAGCGCACCCACCGTGCCGCTCGCACCGCCCGCAACCCGCAGACCGGCGAGCCGATCCAGATTCCGGCCGGCTACAGCGTGAAGGTCTCCGCGGGCAGCAAGCTGAAGGAAGCCGCCAAGGGCAAGTGACCCGGCTGCTCCGGGCAGCGTGAAGGGCGGCCGTTCCCCCAGGGGAACGGCCGCCCTTCGGTATGCCCGCCCCCGAGGGGGCGGGCGGTGAGGCGTCAGCCCAGCGGCTTGCCGGGCAGCTCCACCTTGGCGCCGAGGTCGGCGAGCTTGTCCATGAAGTTCTCGTAGCCCCGGTTGATGAGCTCGATGCCGTGGACCTTCGACGTGCCCTCCGCGGCCAGCGCCGCGATCAGGTACGAGAACCCGCCGCGCAGGTCGGGGATGACCAGGTCCGCGCCCTGCAGCCGCGTCGGGCCCGACACCACCGCGGAGTGCAGGAAGTTGCGCTGCCCGAACCGGCAGTGCGAGCCGCCCAGGCACTCGCGGTAGAGCTGGATGTGGGCGCCCATCTGGTTGAGCGCGGAGGTGAAGCCCAGCCGCGACTCGTAGACCGTCTCGTGGATGATCGACAGGCCCGTCGCCTGCGTCAGCGCGACGACCAGCGGCTGCTGCCAGTCGGTCTGGAAACCGGGGTGGACGTCCGTCTCCAGCGCGATCGACTTCAGCTCGCCGCCCGGGTGCCAGAAGCGGATGCCCTCGTCGTCGATCTCGAAGGCGCCGCCGACCTTCCGGTAGGTGTTCAGGAAGGTCATCATCGAGCGCTGCTGGGCGCCTCGGACGTAGATGTTGCCGTGCGTGGCCAGCGCCGCGGACGCCCAGGAGGCGGCCTCCAGGCGGTCCGGCAGCGCACGGTGGGTGTAGCCGTCGAGCTTGTCGACACCGGTCACCCGGATGGTCCGGTCGGTGTCCATGGCGATGATCGCGCCCATCTTCTGCAGCACGCAGATGAGGTCCTCGATCTCCGGCTCGACCGCCGCGTTGGAGAGCTCCGTCACACCCTCGGCCAGCACGGCCGTCAGCAGCACCTGCTCGGTGGCGCCCACCGACGGGTAGGGCAGCCGGATCTTGGTGCCGCGCAGCCGCTGCGGGGCCTCCAGGTACTGGCCGTCGGCCCGCTTCTCGATGCGCGCGCCGAACTGCCGCAGCACCTCGAAGTGGAAGTCGATCGGACGGCCGCCGATGTCGCAGCCGCCCAGACCCGGGATGAACGCGTGGCCCAGCCGGTGCAGCAGCGGGCCGCACAGCAGGATCGGGATCCGGGACGAGCCGGCGTGGGCGTCGATGTCGGCGACGTTGGCGCTCTCCACGTGCGAGGGGTCCATGACCAGCTCGCCCGGTTCCTCGCCGGGGCGCACCGTCACGCCGTGCAGCTGCAGCAGGCCCCGCACGACGCGGACGTCGCGGATGTCGGGCACGTTGCGCAGCCGGCTCGGTCCGGAACCGAGGAGGGCGGCGACCATGGCCTTCGGCACGAGGTTCTTCGCACCGCGGACACGGATCTCGCCCTCGAGCGGGGTTCCGCCATGAACAAGGAGTACGTCGTCGTCAGAGCCGTTGACGGTCATGAATCTCGCGTTCCGATCGGATGGGCAGTGAGCCGGATGGCCGTTTATGGGGCGCGTCCGGACAGCTAGCGTAATGGCCGCCCACCGCCTTGGAGGAAGTCCGGAGGCGGGAGCGGGTGCCGGGCCCCCACCCGAAGATCACCCAGGTGAACGGTGGGGAACGACGTGCGTACGGGGCGTCACCGGAGCGTGACGTTCACCCTGGTACCCGCATCGGGGCCTCCCAGTGCGCCCCGATGCGGAATCATGAGGGACATGACCGAGGTGTCCTCGCTCACAGGGCGGTTGCTGGTGGCCACGCCGGCCCTGTCGGACCCGAACTTCGACCGCGCCGTGGTGCTCCTGCTGGACCACGACCGCGACGGCTCCCTGGGTGTCGTCCTCAACCGGCCCACGCCGGTCGGGGTGGCCGACGTCCTCGACGGCTGGGCGGACCACACCGGCGAGCCGGCCGTCGTCTTCCAGGGCGGGCCCGTCTCGCCGGCCTCCGCCCTGGGCGTGGCGGTGGTGCCCGGCGACGAGGGCCCGGCGGGCTGGCGGCGGGTGCACGGCGCCATCGGCCTGGTCGACCTGGAGTCGCCGCCCGGACCGCTGGGCGCGGCGCTGGGCTCGCTGCGGATCTTCGCCGGGTACGCCGGGTGGGGCGCGGGCCAGCTCGAGGGCGAACTCACCGAGGGCGCCTGGTACGTGGTCGAGTCCGAGCCGGGCGACGTCTCCTCGCCCACCCCCGAACGCCTCTGGCGGGACGTCCTGCGCCGCCAGCGCGGCGAGCTGGCGATGCTCGCCACCTATCCCGACGACCCGTCGCTGAACTGACCCCCGCGGGCGGCGTTCGGCCCTGACGGCACCGGGGGGCGTCCCGGTACGCTTGGCACCCATGAGCACTCTCGAGCCCGAGCGCGGCACCGGCACCGGCACGCTGGTCGAACCGACCCCGAAGACGTCGCACGGCGACGGCGACCACGAGCGCTTCGCCCACTACGTCCAGAAGGACAAGATCATGGCGAGCGCGCTGGACGGCACGCCCGTCGTGGCGCTCTGCGGCAAGGTCTGGGTGCCGGGGCGCGACCCGAAGAAGTACCCGGTCTGCCCCATGTGCAAGGAGATCTACGAGTCCATGGGCTCCGGCGGCGACGACAAGAACGGCAAGGGCGGCAAGGGCGGCAAGTGACGCCCCCTGGCCGCCGCGCGGGGGAGGCGCTAGCTTCCCCCGCGTGATCGACGTCATCCCCCTGCCCCGTTCCGCCGAGGCCCCCGGCCCCTCCTCCGTCCCGCTCACCGCGCGGACCACCCTGTGGGCGGCCCCCGGCACCGAGGACACCGCCCTCTGGCTGCGCACCGCCCTGGGCGCCGCGTACGGCCTGCCCCTGCCGCCCGGCACGGGCGACCCGGACCCCGCGGCCGTCCGCCTGCTCCTCGACGACGCGCTGGAGCCGGAGGAGTACCGGCTCCACGCCGACGCCGCGACCGGCGTGGAGATCCGCGGCGGCGGCCCGGCCGGCGTCCTGTGGGGCGCGCAGACCCTCCGTCAGCTCCTCGGCCCGGACGCCTTCCGGCGCGCGCCGGTCCGGCCGGACGCCACCCCCGCCGTCCCGTCCACGCGGATCGAGGACGCCCCCCGCTTCCGCTGGCGCGGGCTCCTGCTGGACGTCGCCCGGCACTTCATGCCGAAGGACGGCGTGCTGCGCGTCATCGACCTGATGGCCGCGCACAAGCTGAACGTCCTCCACCTCCACCTCACCGACGACCAGGGCTGGCGCGTCGAGATCCACCGCCACCCGCGGCTCACCGAGGTCGGCGCGTGGCGCCCGCGGACCAAGCTGGGCCACCGGGCCTCCCCGCTGTGGGACGACCGGCCGCACGGCGGCTTCTACACCCAGGACGACCTGCGCGAGATCGTCGCCTACGCGGCGGCCCGGCACATCACGGTCGTCCCCGAGATCGACATCCCCGGCCACTCCCAGGCCGCGATCGCCGCCTACCCCGAGCTCGGCAACACCGACGTGATCGACACCGCCGCGCTCGGGGTGTGGGACACCTGGGGCGTCAACCCGAACGTCCTCGCGCCCACCGAGCGGGTGCTGCGCTTCTACGAGGAGGTGCTGGAGGAGGTCCTGGACGTCTTCCCCGCGCCCTTCGTGCACCTCGGCGGCGACGAGTGCCCCAAGGAGCAGTGGCGGGCCTCGGCGTCCGCGCAGGCGCGGATCCGGGAACTCGGCGTCGGCGACGAGGACGGCCTCCAGGCCTGGTTCACCGGCCACTTCGCGCGGTGGCTGGCCGAGCGGGGGCGGCGGCTGGTGGGGTGGGACGAGATCCTCGACGGCGGCCGTCCGCTGCCGGACGGGGCGGTGGTGTCCTCCTGGCGCGGCTTCGAGGGCGGCATCGCCGCGGCGCGGGCCGGGCACGACGTGGTGCTCTGCCCCGAGCAGCACGTCTACCTCGACCACCGGCAGGCGCCGGGGGCCGGGGAGCCGGTGCCGATCGGGTACGTCCGCACGGTCGAGGACGTCCACGCGTTCGACCCGCTGCCGGCGGAGCTGGCGGCTCACCGGGAGCGGGTGCTCGGGGTCCAGGCCAACCTGTGGACCGAGGTCGTGGAGGACGGGCGGCGGGCGGACTACCAGCTGTTCCCGCGGCTCGCCGCGTTCGCGGAGGTCGCGTGGTCGGCGGAGCGGGGGGAGTTCGCGGGGCGGCTCGACGCGCACCTGGAGCGCCTCGCCGCCCTCGGCGTCGAGTACCGCCCCCTCACCGGCCCCCACCCCTGGCAACAACGCCCCGGCCTCCCCGGCCGTCCCCTCCCCCACCTCTGACCCCGAGCCCGCCACCCTGCGGGCCGCACGCGGTCGGCCCGCACGGGAGGCGGACGTCGCCCCCCTGCGGAGGGCGGGCGCCGCAGGCCGGTGCGTCCGCACGCTGCGGCTCGCTCCACCGGGGCTCGGTCCCTCCGGGAAGGGGCGGGCCGGGGTGCCGTACGTGGCGCGGGGGAGTCGGTGTGCGGCCTTCGCGCGGGGCGGGGTGCTCGGATGCCGGGGGGTGGCGACAGGTGGGCGGGATGATGTGCCAGAGTTGCCACGTCCGCCCTGTCAGCACGTACCGTACGGTCACAACGCGCGGAACAGGCACAAGGCGGTTCCGGGCCGGGGGAAGCGGGAAGGGGCAAGCCGGTTTGACCACGCACACGCCGCACGTGCCGCACACGCACGCACCGGCGCCGCAGGCGCCGCAGGCCGTCGCCCTGCCCACGACCCTGGACGAGGCCGTCGACGCGCTCGCCGCCACGCCCACCGCCGTCCCCGTGGCCGGCGGCACCGACCTGATGGCCGCCGTCAACTCCGGTCGCCTCCGCCCCTCCGCGCTCGTCGGCCTCGGCCGCATCGCCGAGATCCGCGGCTGGCAGTACCAGGACGGCCACGCCCTCCTCGGCGCCGGTCTCACCCACGCCCGGATGGGCCGCCCGGACTTCGCCGCCCTGATCCCCGGCCTCGCCGCCGCCGCCCGCACCGCGGGCCCGCCGCAGATCCGCAACGCCGGCACCCTCGGCGGCAACATCGCCTCCGCCGCGCCCACCGGCGACGCCCTGCCGGTGCTGGCCGCGCTGGAGGCCACCGTGATCGTGGCCGGCCCCGGCGGCGCCCGCCGCGAGGTCCCCGTCTCGCACCTGCTGGCCGGCGTGGAGATGCTCCGCGGCGGCGAACTGATCGGCTACGTGCGGGTCCCGCTGCTGCACGCCCCGCAGGTGTTCCTGAAGGCGACCGGACGCACCGGCCCGGGCCGGGCCACCGCCTCCGTCGCCCTGGTCCTCGACCCGGGCCGCCGCTCGGTGCGCTGCGCGGTCGGGGCGGTCGCCCCGATGCCGCTGCGGCCGCTGGAGGCCGAGCAGTGGATCGCCGGCCTGATCGACTGGGACAACAGCCGGGCCCTGGTCCCGGACGCCGTCACCGCCTTCGGCGACTACGTGGCCGCCGCCTGCATCCCCGACCCGGCGCCCGCCGCGGACGGAACCGTGCAGAAGCTGCCGCCCGCCGTCCTGCACCTGCGGCGCACCGTCGCCGCGCTGGCCCGACGAGCACTGGGGAGGGCTCTGTCGTGACCGACGAACAGCACGAGGGGAACGGAGCCCCGGGCGGCCCGAGCCGCTGGGACCCGCTGCCCCAGGGCGAGTACGACGACGGCGCGACCGCCTTCGTCGAACTGCCCGAGGGCGGCATCGACGCCCTGCTGGCCGCCCCCGGCCACGGCTTCGTGCCGCCGCGCATAACGGCGGTCCCGCACGCCGCGGAGACCGCCGACCCGGCCGCGCCGACGACGCCCGCCGCCTGGCACCAGCCGGAAGCGGCGGCCGCGGCCCCGCCCGAGGCGCCCCCCGTCCCGGAGACCCAGGACACCGGCCAGTGGTCCGACGCCGCGGGCTACCCGGATGCCGGGTACCAGTGGGGACTCACGGAACGGCCCTACGACAGCGGCCAGTGGGGCACCGCCCACTCCACCGGCACCTGGGAGTCCGACCACGCCCAGGCGTGGGTCCCCGAGCAGCACCAGGGCGACACCGGCACGCCCGCCGACCACCGGCCCGCGCCCGAGCCCGCGGCGGACCCCGCCGGGCAGCCGGACCCGGCTGCCGGCCCCGCCGCCGAGGCCCCCGCCGAGGCCCCCGTCGAGGCGCCCGCCGAGCCCGACGCCGGCGCGGAGGAGCCCGAGGCCGACCCGTCGCTGCCGCACGCCCCGCTGCAGGACGACCACCCCCTCGCCTCCTACGTGCTCCGCGTCAACGGCGTGGACCGCCCCGTCACCGACGCGTGGCTCGGCGAGTCGCTGCTGTACGTGCTGCGCGAGCGGCTCGGCCTGGCCGGCGCCAAGGACGGCTGCTCGCAGGGCGAGTGCGGCGCGTGCAACGTGCAGGTGGACGGCCGGCTGGTCGCCTCCTGCCTGGTGCCCGCCGTCACCACGGCCGGCAGCGAGGTGCGCACCGTGGAGGGCCTGCCGGACGAGACCGGGCAGCCCTCCGACGTGCAGCGCGCGCTGGCCCGCTGCGGGGCCGTGCAGTGCGGCTTCTGCATCCCCGGCATGGCGATGACCGTGCACGACCTGCTGGAACGCAACCCGGAGCCGAGCCGCCTGGACGCCCGCACCGCGCTCAGCGGCAACCTCTGCCGCTGCTCCGGCTACGGCGGCGTGCTGGACGCCGTGGAACAGGTCGTGGCCGAGCGCCGCGCGCTGAGCGAGGCGGAGGCGTACGACGAGTACGACGAGGGCGGCCACCAGGACGCCCGGAGCGCCGACGACGCCGAGGACGGAGGCCCCGCGTGAGCATCGACACCGTCGCCGTTCCCGAGGACGGGACCGGGCCGCTGCACGGCATCGGCGCGTCCGTGCCGCGTGACGACATCGACGCCAAGACCGCCGGCACCTTCGCCTACGCGGCGGACCTGTGGGCCGAAGGCCTGCTCTGGGCCGCCGTGCTCCGCTCCCCGCACCCGCACGCGCGGATCCTGTCCGTGGACACCAAGCACGCCCGCGAGATGCCCGGCGTGCACGCCGTGATCACCGCCGAGGACGTGCCCGGAGAGGCCCTGCACGGGCGCGGCGGCCGGCCGGTCCTCGCCTCCGAGGTGGTCCGCCACCACGGCGAGGCGATCGCCGTGGTCGCCGCCGACCACCCCGACACGGCGCGGATGGCCGCCGCCGCGGTGATCGTCGAGTACGAGGTCCTCGAGCCGGTCACCGACCCCGAACTCGCCTTCGAGGCCGAGCCGCTGCACCCCGACGGCAACCTGTTCCGCCACATCCCGCTGCGCCACGGCGACCCGGAGGCCACGGGCGAGGTCGTCGTCGAGGGCACCTACCGGATCGGCCGTCAGGACCCCGCCCCGATCGGCGCGGAGGCCGGGCTGGCCGTGCCGCGCCCGGACGGCGGCGTCGAGTTCTACGTCGGCTCCACCGACCCGCACGCCCAGCGGGAGGCGGCCGCCGCCTGCTACGGCCTGGAGCCCGAGCGGGTCAGGGTCGTCGTCACCGGCGTGCCCGGCGCGGACGCCGACCGCGAGGACCCCGGCTACCTGCTGCCGCTCGGACTGCTCGCGCTGCGCACCGGCTGCCCGGTGAAGCTGGCGGCGAGCCGCGAGGACTCCTTCCTCGGCCACACCCACCGCCACCCGACCCTGCTGCGCTACCGGCACCACGCCGACGCGCAGGGGCGGCTGGTCAAGGTGGAGGCGCAGATCCTGCTGGACGGCGGCGCCTACACGCAGTACTCCACCGAGGCGCTGGCCGCCGCGGTCTCCTTCGCCTGCGGGCCGTACGTGGTGCCCAACGCGTTCGTCGAGGGCTGGGCGGTGCGCACCAACAACCCGCCGACCGGGTACGTGCGCGGCGAGGGCGCGATGCAGGTCTGCGCGGCGTACGAGGCGCAGATGGACAAGCTGGCCCGGAAGCTGGACCTCGACCCGGCCGAGCTGCGCGCCCGCAACGTGCTCGCCACCGGGGACGTGCTGCCCACCGGACAGACCGTCACCTGCCCCGCGCCGGTCGCCGAGCTGCTGGCGGCCGTGCGGGAGGCGCCGATGCCGGAGCTGCCCAAGGACACCCCCGTCGAGGAGTGGCTGCTGCCCGGCGGCCCGGAGGGCCCCGGCGACCCGTCCGCGGTGCGGCGCGGCGTCGGCTACGGGCTGGGCATGGTGCACGTGCTGGGCGCGGAGGGCGCCGACGAGGTCGCCACGGCCACGGTGAAGGTCAAGGACGGCGTCGGCACGGTGCTGTGCGCCGCGGTCGAGTCCGGGCAGGGCTTCACCACGCTGGCCCGCCAGATCGTCCAGGAGGTCCTGGGCCTGGAGGAGGTGGTCGTCGCCCCCGTGGACACCGACCAGCCCTCCGCCGGCCCCGGCAGCCGGGGCCGGCACACCTGGGTGTCCGCCGGGGCGGTGGAGCGGGCCGCGAAGATGGTCCGCACGCAGCTGCTGCAGCCGCTCGCCGACAAGTTCGGCATGTCCACCGAGCTGCTGTCGATCGCCGAGGGGAAGATCACCTCGTACGACGGGCTGCTGTCGACCACGGTCGTGGAGGCGCTGGAGGGCAAGGAGCTCTGGGCCACCGCCCAGTGCCGCCCCCACCCCACCGAGCCGCTGGACGCGGACGGGCAGGGCGACGCCTACGTCGGCCTCGCCTTCTGCGCGGTGCGGGCGGTCGTCGACGTGGACGTCGAGATCGGCGCCGTGCGGGTGGTCGAGCTGGCGGTGGCGCAGGACGTGGGGCGGGTCCTCAACCCCGCGCAGGTGCGCGCCCGCATCGAGTCCGGCCTCACGCAGGGCGTGGGCATCGCGCTCACCGAGAACCTCCGCACCCAGCGGGGTGTGGTCCGCCACCCCGACCTCGGCGGCTACGCGCTGCCCACCGCGCTCGACGCCCCGGACGTGCGGCTGGTCCGCCTGGTCGAGGAACGCGACGTGGTCGCCCCCTTCGGCGCCAAGTCCGTCTCCACGGTCCCGGTGGTCACCGCGCCCGCGGCCGTCGCCTCCGCCGTCCGGGCCGCCACCGGGCGCCTCGTCAACCGCCTGCCCATCCGGCCGCAGGCCGCCGTCGTCACGGCGAAGTGAGGCCGGCCCGCCGACCCACGCACGACACCGCGCCCCGCCGGACGACGGTCCGGCGGGGCGCGGTGGTGTCGAGACCGCGGCGGGAATCGAACCCGCGTAACCGGATTTGCAATCCGGCCCCTCGGCCACTCGGGCACGCGGTCCGGTGGCGACGTCCATGACGCTACGGTCCCGCCGGCCCGCCGCTCAAGGGATCCGGAAGGCCCGCAACACGACTGCCATGCGGCGTTCACACCCGCCTGCCCCGGGCGGCGGGAAAAGACAGGAGCCACTGTCCGTCTCGGCCCTTACAGTTGCCGCATGACCAGCCGTCCCCGCCCGCTCGGCGCCTCGCGCGACGAAGACGTCGCCCCCGACCCGCTCGCCGTCCAGCCCGAGGAGTCGGTCCTCGGCCGCTCCCACCGCGCGCTCAGCATCGGCATCGTCTCCGTCGTCCTGCTGATCGCGTTCGAGGCCACCGCCGTCGGCACCGCGATGCCCGTCGCGGCACGCGAGCTGAACGGCGTCGAGC
The DNA here is from genome assembly GCF_040643475.1 of Streptomyces sp. NPDC047130. Taxonomy (NCBI): domain Bacteria; kingdom Bacillati; phylum Actinomycetota; class Actinomycetes; order Kitasatosporales; family Streptomycetaceae; genus Streptomyces; species Streptomyces sp. NPDC047130. The sequence continues at coordinate 94,075 of NZ_JBEYUK010000004.1, forward strand.
TGTACGCCTTCGCCTTCTCCGCGTACTTCACCACCAGCCTCTTCGGCATGGTGGTCGCCGGGCAGTGGGCGGACCGGCGCGGCCCGCTCGGCCCGGTGACCCTCGGCATCGCCTCCTTCGGCGCGGGCCTGGTGCTCTCGGGACTGGCCGGCACGATGTGGGTGTTCGTGCTCGGCCGCGCGGTGCAGGGCCTCGGCGGCGGACTGGTGATCGTCGCCCTCTACGTCGTCATCGGGCGGGCCTACCCGGAACGGCTGCGGCCCGCGATCATGGCGGCGTTCGCGGCGAGCTGGGTGGTGCCGTCGGTGGTCGGTCCGCTGGCCGCCGGCACGGTCACCGAACAGCTCGGCTGGCGGTGGGTGTTCCTCGGCATCCCGGTGATCGTGCTGCTCCCGCTGGCGCTGGCGCTGCCGGAGATCCGCCGCCGCGCGTCCGGCCCCACCGAGGACGCCTCCACCGCGGCCGACCCGCGCCGCATCCGCCTCGCCCTCGCCGTGTCGGTCGGCGCGGGCCTCTTCCAGTACGCCGCCCAGGACCTGCGGTGGCTCTCGCTGATCGCCGGCGTCCTCGGCCTGACCCTGCTGGTGCCCGCCGTGCTCGGGCTGCTGCCGCCCGGCACCTGGCGCTCGGCGCGCGGCCTGCCCTCCGTGGTGCTGCTGCGCGGTGTGGCGTCCGGCGCGTTCATCGGGGCCGAATCGTTCATCCCGCTGATGCTGGTCACCCAGCGGGACATGTCGCCGACCTGGGCCGGGTTCTCGCTCGCGGCGGGCGGCCTGACCTGGGCCGCCGGTTCCTGGATACAGTCCCGCCCCCGCCTGGAGCCCCACCGCGAACGGCTCGTGACCCTCGGCATGACGCTGGTCGTCCTGTCCATCGCCGCCGTCCCGGCCGTGCTGATCGACGCGGTGCCGGCCTGGTGGGTGGCCCTGGTCTGGGCGTTCGGCTGCTTCGGCATGGGCCTGGTCATCGCCTCCACCAGCGTCCTGCTGCTGAAGCTCTCCCCGCCGCACGAGGCCGGCACCAACTCCGCCGCCCTGCAGATCTCCGACGGCCTCGCCAACGTGCTGCTCCTCGCCGTGGCCGGCGCCGCCTTCGCCACCCTCGGCGGCGGCACCGTCGCCCACACCGCCACCGCCGCGGCCACCGACGGCTCCCACCCGCTGGCCTTCACCGCCGTCTTCGCCCTCGCCACCCTGGTCGCACTCGGCGGCATCCAGGTCACCCGGCGCCTGCGGCCCCAGCAGTAGCGGCCCCCGCGCCGTCACCGGGCACCCCGCCGGGACGGCGCAGCGCGGATCCGCCACCCCTTCGGGAGCAGCGTGGGGGTGCCACGGGAAAATCGGCTGACGCGGGGGAGGCGGCGGCCTAGGGTCGCGGCATGAACGCCCTCACCCTCAACCTCACCGACCAGCGGCTTCGTGAGCTCGCCGAGCGCGCGGACGCCGAGGGGAGCGAGCCGGAGCGGTTCGCGGCACAGGCGGTGGCGGCCGTGCTGGAGGAGCGCGCGGCGGAGGTCCGTGAGGTGGGCGCGGCGTACGCGGCGGCCCACGCCGAGCTGCTGCGCAGGCTGGGGGAGTAGCGGTGCGGCACCTGATCACCGGGGACGTCCTCGCCCTCGCCGCCCTCGGCTGCGGAGGCCAGGCGATCGCCGTCCGAGACGCGAACGTGCTCGGTTCCGCCGTGCAGCGGCCGCGGTCGCGGATGTTCGGCACCGAGGCCTGTCCGGGGCTGTGGGAGAAGGCCGCGGCGCTGCTGCACGGGCTCGCCCGCAACCACCCGCTGGTGGACGGCAACAAGCGCCAGGCGTGGATGGCCACCGCCGTGTTCCTGCACCTCAACGGCGCTCCGATGCTCGACGTCGACCAGGACGCGGCGTACACCCTCGTCGTCGACGTGGCCTCCGGGGCGGCGGACGACGTCGACGTGATCGCGGAGCGGCTGCGCGCGCTGCACGGCGCGGTGTGAGGTCGGTCCCATCGCGGGCGGACGCGGTGTGGTAGCGGCGGAGAGGCGGCCGGGCCGCCGATAAGGTTGCCCGGTCGTCCTCGCGTAACCGATCCCCCGAACCGGAGACCGTGACTACTTCCGCCGGATACAGCGTCCCCGCCCCTTCCACGCACCTGTCGCCCGCCTTCCCCGGCCGCGCCCCCTGGGGCACCGCCGGGAAGCTGCGCGCCTGGCAGCAGGGGGCGATGCAGAAGTACATCGAGGAGCAGCCCCGCGACTTCCTCGCCGTGGCGACGCCCGGCGCCGGCAAGACGACCTTCGCGCTCACCCTCGCCTCGTGGCTGCTGCACCACCACGTCGTCCAGCAGGTCACCGTGGTCGCGCCCACCGAGCACCTGAAGAAGCAGTGGGCGGAGGCCGCCGCCCGCATAGGCATCAAGCTGGACCCCGAGTACAGCGCGGGCCCGCTCGGGCGCGAGTACGACGGCGTGGCCGTCACCTACGCCGGTGTCGGTGTGCGCCCCATGCTGCACCGCAACCGCGTCGAGCAGCGCAAGACCCTGGTGATCCTCGACGAGATCCACCACGCCGGCGACTCCAAGTCCTGGGGCGAGGCCTGCCTGGAGGCGTTCGAGCCGGCCACCCGCCGGCTCGCGCTGACCGGTACGCCGTTCCGGTCGGACACCAACCCGATCCCCTTCGTGACGTACGAGGAGGGCAACGACGGCATCCGCCGTTCCTCCGCCGACTACACCTACGGCTACGGCTCCGCCCTCGGGGACGGCGTCGTCCGTCCGGTGATCTTCCTGTCGTACAGCGGCAACATGCGCTGGCGCACCAAGGCCGGGGACGAGATCGCCGCCCGGCTCGGCGAGCCGATGACCAAGGACGCGGTCAGCCAGGCCTGGCGCACCGCCCTCGACCCCAAGGGCGAGTGGATCCCCGCGGTGCTGCGCGCCGCCGACCAGCGGCTCACCGAGGTCCGCAAGGGCATTCCCGACGCGGGCGCCCTGGTGATCGCCTCCGACCAGGAGTCGGCCCGCGCCTACGCCAAGCTGATCCGCGAGATCACCGGCGAGAAGGCCACCCTCGTCCTCTCCGACGACACCGGCGCGTCCCGGCGGATCGACGAGTTCAGCGCGAGTGAGGACCGCTGGATGGTCGCGGTCCGCATGGTGTCCGAGGGCGTCGACGTCCCGCGCCTCGCGGTCGGCGTGTACGCCACCACGATCTCCACGCCGCTGTTCTTCGCCCAGGCCGTCGGCCGCTTCGTGCGGTCACGGCGCCGCGGCGAGACCGCCTCCGTCTTCCTGCCGACCGTCCCGGACCTGCTGACCTTCGCCAACGAGATGGAGGTGGAACGGGACCACGCCCTCGACCGGCCGAAGAAGCAGGGGGAGGACGACGACCCGTACGCCGAGTCCGAGAAGGAGATGGCGGAGGCCAACAAGGAGCAGGACGAGGACACCGGCGAGCAGGACATGCTCCCCTTCGAGGCGCTGGAGTCGGACGCGGTGTTCGACCGGGTGCTGTACGACGGCGCCGAGTTCGGGATGCAGGCGCACCCGGGCAGCGAGGAGGAGCAGGACTACCTCGGCATCCCCGGGCTGCTGGAGCCGGACCAGGTGCAGCTGCTGCTGCAGAAGCGGCAGCAGCGGCAGATCGCGCACAGCAGGCGGAAGCCGTCGGAGGAGGCCGACCTGCTGGAACTGCCGGCGGAGCGGCGGCCGGTGGTCAGCCACAAGGAGATGATGGAGCTGCGGCGGCAGCTCAACAACCTGGTCGGCGCGTACGTCCACCAGAGCGGCAAGCCGCACGGGGTCATCCACACCGAGCTGCGGCGGGTCTGCGGCGGACCCCCGGCCGCCGAGGCCACGGCCGGGCAGCTCCAGGCCCGCATCGCCAAGGTCCAGGAGTGGGCCACCCGCATGCGGTAGGCGTCGTCGGACGGACCGGGGACCACCGCCGGCGGCAGCCGGCGACCGGGATGGCGACCCGGACCGGCGACCGGACCGCCGACCGGACCTGCGACCGAGCCGGCGACCGGGATGGGGACCGGAGCGGCGGCCGGACCGGCGGCCGGGTCGGCGTCAGCCGAGCGCCTCGGCCACCTCGCGGGCCGCCTCGACGACCCGCGGGCCCACCCGCTCCGGCACCGCGTCGGAGAGCATGATGACCCCGACGCTGCCCTCGAGACCGGTCACCCCCAGCAGCGGGGCGGCCGCCGCGCACGCCCCGCTGTCGCCCTCGCCGCGGACCAGCGTGAACCCGGGGTCGGCCTGGTGGCGGGCGGCGAGGATGGCCCGCCCGGCCGCGCCCTGCTCCAGCCCGTGCCGGTGGCCCGGGCGGTGCGCCACGTGGAAGTCCGTCCACGTCGGCTCCGCCACCGCCACGGTCAGCGCCTCCGCGCCGTCGACCAGCGTGAGGTGGGCGGTCGCCCCGATGTCCTCCGCCAGCGACCGCAGCGCCGGCAGCGCCGCCTCCCGCACCAGCGGGTGCACCTGGCGCCCCAGGCGCAGCACGCCCAGCCCCACCCGGGCCCGTCCGCCCAGGTCACGGCGTATCAGCGAGTGCTGCTCCAGCGTGGCGAGGAGCCGGTAGACCACGGTCCGGTTCACCCCGAGCCGCTGGGACAGCTCGGTGACGGTCAGGCCGTGGTCGGTGTCGGCGAGCAGCTTGAGGACACGCAGTCCCCGGTCGAGCGTCTGGGAGGTCTCCGCGGTCACGACGCCCACTCCTTCGTCGGTGAGGTCGGCGGCCGGCGCCGGCAGGCGGGAAATCACGCGCCGGGGCGACGCTGCCACGGGCCGTGTTCGTGGGCGCGAGAGTAGCGAAGCGGGTCCGCTGAGCGGAAGATGCCGTCCAGAATCCGGGCAGGAGCGGTGATCCACCGGCCGCGCGAGGGTTCCCCCGTCGCCCGCCCCCTGCCACCCTGACCCCATGAGCCGTGACCTGATCACCCGACTCCTGGACGGCCTTCCCGAGGACGCCGTCCTGACCGACCCCGACGTCACCGCCTCCTACGCCCACGACATGGCCGGCTTCTGCCCGGCCGGAAGCCCCGCCGTGGTCGTCCTCCCGCGCACCACCGAACAGGTCCAGCACGTGATGCGCACCGCCACCGCCCTGCGTGTCCCGGTGGTCCCCCAGGGCGCCCGGTCCGGGCTCTCCGGCGCGGCCAACGCCACCGACGGGTGCATCGTGCTCTCGCTGATCAGGATGGACGGCATCCTGGAGATCAACACCGTCGACCGGTACGCGGTCGTCGAGCCCGGCGTCATCAACGCCACCCTCTCCCGCGCCGTCGAGGAGCGGGGCCTCTCCTACCCGCCGGATCCCTCCAGTTGGGAGATGTGCACGATCGGCGGCAACATCGGCACCGCCTCCGGCGGCCTGTGCTGCGTCAAGTACGGGGTGACCGCCGAGTACGTCCTCGGGCTGGAGGTCGTCCTCGCCGACGGCCGGCTGCTGACCACCGGCCGCCGCACCGCGAAGGGCGTCGCCGGGTACGACCTGACGCGGCTGTTCGTCGGCTCGGAGGGGTCGCTGGGCGTGGTGGTCAAGGCGGTCCTCGCGCTCAGGCCGAAGCCGCCCCAACCGCTCGTGCTGGCAGCCGAGTTCAGCTCCGCGGCCGCCGCCTGCGACGCCGTCTGCCGGATCATGGAGGGCGGTCACGTGCCCTCGCTGCTGGAACTGATGGACCGGACCACCGTCAGGGCGGTCAACGACCTGGCGAGGATGGGGCTCCCGGAGGAGACGGAGGCGCTGCTGCTCGCCGCCTTCGACACCGCCGACCCGTCCGCCGACCTGGCGGCCGTCGGCGCCCTCTGCGAGGCGGCCGGCGCCACCCAGGTGGTCCCGGCGGACACCCCGGCGGAGTCCGAACTGCTGCTCAAGGCGCGGCGGTCGAGCCTGGTGGCGCTGGAGGCGGTGAAGGGCACGACGATGATCGACGACGTGTGCGTGCCCCGCTCCCGGCTCGCGGAGATGCTCGAGGGGATCGAGCGGATCGCCGCCAAGTTCCAGCTGACCATCGGCGTCTGCGCCCACGCGGGCGACGGCAACACCCACCCCACCGTCTGCTTCGACGCCGCCGACCCGGACGAGTCGCGGCGGGCCCGGGAGTCGTTCGACGAGATCATGGCGCTGGGCCTGGAACTGGGCGGCACCATCACCGGCGAACACGGCGTCGGCGTGCTCAAGAAGGAATGGCTGGCCCGCGAGGCGGGACCGGTCAGCATGGAGATCCAGCGCTCCCTCAAGGACGTCTTCGACCCGCACGGACTGCTGAACCCCGGAAAGCTCTTCTGAGGCCGGGACGGCGTTCACTCCAGGGCGAGCAGTTCGGCCAGCGGGCCGTCCAGGTCGAGCAGCTCGCCCTCCCGGCCCCGCGGCACCATGCGCAGGGTGTGCGCCAGCCAGCCCGACACCTCGTCGGCCGGCGCCTCCAGCAGCGCGTCCCCGCCCGGGGAGGAGAGCGCCAGCAGCACCACCGGCAGGCCCCTCTCCACCCCGAGACCCGGCCACACCCGCACGTCGCCCAGCCCGCAGCCCCGGAACCGGCCCTCCATCAGCAGGTCCCGGGCGAACGACCAGTGCACCGGCCGGTCCGTGCCGGGGTGGAAGGCGACGTGCACGGCGTACGGGTCGTCGGTGGAGTACCGCAGCCGGGCCGCGACCGGCGCGTGCAGGTCCGCCGACACGATCATCCGCATGGTCAGCTCTCGTTCCACCACTGTCCGCATGTGGGGCTCCTCTCCCAACGGCTGTGCGTCTTCGTGGAAGGAGAGGGCCATGTCCCCCGGGCATTACGCGACTCGCGGAAACTTTCTCCGCGGCGCCCGTGCGCCCGATGCCGTGCCCCCTTCACGTCCTTCACGTCCTTCATGTCCCAAGGGACCACCGATCCGGGTGAACCCGCAGCGAAGATCAACCCGTTCGGGGCTCGTACGGCCGGACGGGCAGTGCCGGGTGCGCCGTTCTGGTATGTGTGGGTAACCCCGATTCGAATCCCGAGCAGATACCGGACACGACGGACATGAGTGCGCCCACCCCGGCCCCCGGTGACGACACGCCCCGCGAGGGTTACTACCCGGACCCGTCCATCCCCGGATACGTCCGGTACTGGAACGGCTCGGCCTGGGTGCCGGGCACCAGCCGCCCGGCCCCGACGGACGGCCGGCCGCTGCCCCCGCCGCCGGGGGTGGTGCCCGCGGCGTCCGCCCGGCCCACCCCCTCGGCCCCGGCGCCCGCGCGCTCCCCTTCCGCCGACCCGGTGCCGTCCGCCGGGCCGGGCCGGCCGGTGCCGCAGGCGCGGGCGGTGGAGGAGACGGGGCCCCAGTTCCTCGACGGGAGCAGCGAGATCGTCACCGAGATGGCGCCGGAGACCGGGCGCACGCCGGTGGTCCCGTCGCCGTCGTCGGCCGCGCCCGTGTCCGCGCCCGTGTCCTCCGCCGCGCCGGTGCCGGCGCCGGAGGCCGCCGACTCCGCCTCCGCGGCGGCCGGTTCGGGGTGGGACGCGGTGCGGACCGGGGCGGCGGACCGGTCCCGGCCGGTGTCCTGGGGCGCGGAGGCGCCGGACCCGCGGGTGGCCGCGGAGGAGGTGCCGGAGCAGCGGCCCGCCCAGGAGGGCACGATGGTCTTCCGGACCCGCCCGACGGCGGGGCAGGCGCCCGCCGGACCGCAGGGCCCGCAGCAGGCGGCGGCCCCCGCCCCCGCTCCGGCGCCTGCCCCCGTGCCCGCCCCGGCCCCGGCTCCCGCGCCTGCCCCCGCTCCCGCTCCCGCCCAGGCTCCGGTGACCACGCCGTGGCCGCAGCGGATCGGGCACCTGGCGGGTGAGCAGGCCGCCGTGCCGGGGCCCGTCGCCCCCGCCCCCGGTGCGCAGGTGCCCGCGCCCGCGCCGTGGAAGCCCGTGGCGGAGGACCCGTTCACGGCGGCCGCCCGCCGCCAGGCCTCGGCCCGCCCGGCGGGTCCGGGCCGCCGCGTCGCCGCGCGGCTGGTCGACACCCTGCTGGTCGGCGCGATCACCTCGGCGGCCGCGATCCCGCTGGGCATGCGCTCCGTCGAACACGTCCGGGCCAAGCTGGAGGCCGCCCGGCTCTCCGGGGAGAAGGTCACCGTCTGGCTGGTGGACGGCACCACCGGCGTGCACCTGGCCGTCGTCCTGGCGGTGCTGGTGCTGGCGGGCCTGCTCCTGGAGGTCCTGCCGACCTCGCGGACCGGGCGGACCCCGGGCAAGAAGATGCTCGGGCTCCAGGTCCGCGACATCGAGGGCCACGAACCGCCGTCCTTCGGCACGGCGTTCCTGCGGTGGGCGGTGGCGACCCTGCCCACGCTGCTGCTGATCGGCGTGGTCGGGCACCTGTGGGCGCTGGTCGACCGGCCCTGGCGGCAGGCCTGGCACGACAAGGCGGCCCACACCTTCGTGGCCGCCGACTGAGACGCCGAGGGGGCGCCCCGCCGTGCCGGCGGGGCGCCCCCGTGCTGTCGGTCCCTCAGCGGGGTGCCGTCGGCGTCACAGGTTGCCGCGACGCGCCTGCTCCCGCTCGATGGCCTCGAAGAGCGCCTTGAAGTTGCCCTTGCCGAAGCCCATCGAGCCGTGCCGCTCGATCATCTCGAAGAAGACGGTCGGCCGGTCCTGGACCGGCTTGGTGAAGATCTGCAGCAGGTAGCCGTCCTCGTCGCGGTCCACCAGGATCTTCAGTTCGCGCAGCGTCTCCACCGGAACCCGGGTCTCGCCCGCCCACTCGCCGAGGGTGTCGTAGTACGAGTCCGGGGTGTCGAGGAACTCGACGCCGGCCGCGCGCATGGTCCGCACCGTCCGCACGATGTCGTTGGTGTTCAGCGCGATGTGCTGGACGCCCGGGCCGCCGTAGAACTCGAGGTACTCGTCGATCTGCGACTTCTTCTTCGCGATCGCCGGCTCGTTGATCGGGAACTTCACCTTGAGGGTGCCGTCCGCGACGACCTTGGACATCAGCGCGGAGTACTCGGTGGCGATGTCGTCGCCGATGAACTCCTTCATGTTGGTGAAGCCCATGACCCGGCGGTAGAACTCGGTCCACTCGTCCATCCGGCCGAGCTCCACGTTGCCCACGCAGTGGTCGATCGCCTGGAAGGTGCGCTCGGCCGGGGGCTCCACCATCGGCTTCGCGGCCTGGTAGCCCGGCAGGTAGGGGCCCGAGTAGCCGCTGCGCTCGACCAGGGTGTGGCGGGTCTCGCCGTAGGTGGCGACGGCGGCGATGACGACGGTGCCGTGCTCGTCCTTCACCTCGTACGGCTCGGCGACCGAACGGGCGCCGTGCTCGACCGCGTAGGCGTACGCGGCGCGCGCGTCCGGGACCTCCAGCGCGAGGTCGACGACGCCGTCGCCGTGCTCGGCGACGTGGGCGGCGAGGAAGCGGCCCCAGTCGGTGGCCGGCTTGATGACCGAGGTGAACACGAACCGGGCCGAGCCGTTCTCCAGCACGTAGCTGGCGGTCTCCCGGGAGCCGTTCTCCGGACCGGCGTAGGCCACCAGGCGCATGCCGAAGGCGGTCGAGTAGTAGTGGGCGGCCTGCTTGGCGTTCCCCACGGCGAAGACGACCGCGTCCATTCCCTTGACCGGGAAGGGGTCGGCCTGCCGAGCGGTGTCGGGAGCGGAGTGGTGTGTGGTCTGCGTCATGTGGGCAGGGTCACCCCGAACCGCAAGGTGCGCAATCCATGGCTTTTTCGGTGGTCAGGTTGCACAGTCGTAGGGCCGCCATGACGGCGGATCTGTACAGGATGACCATCGGCGGGGGCGGCATGGGGATCGACGGGCTGGACGGGCGGATCATCGCGCTCCTCGCGCGGGAGCCGCGGCTGGGCGTGCTGGAGATGTCGCGGCGGCTCGGCGTGGCCCGGGGCACGGTCCAGGCGCGGCTGGACCGGCTGCAGGAACGCGGCGTCATCCGCGGTTTCGGGCCCGACGTCGACCCGGCGGCGCTGGGCTATCCGGTCACCGCGTTCGCCACGCTGCAGATCCGGCAGGGCAGCGGGGCGGCCGTCCGGGCGCACCTCGCCTCCGTGCCGGAGGTGCTGGAACTGCACACCACCACGGGGAGCGGGGACATGCTCTGCCGGCTGGTCGCCCGGTCCAACGCCGACCTCCAGCGGGTCATCGACCTCGTCGTCGGCTTCGACGGGATCGTCCGCGCCTCCACCACCATCGTGATGGAGAACCCCGTCCCGCTGCGCCTCATACCCCTCGTCGAGCAGGCCGCCCGGCTCCCCCGGCAGGCCACGGCCCCGCGGTCCCCGGCCTAGGGCCCGCCCGGCGGGTATCACGCGGCGGGCGCGCGCCCCGGCGGGGTCAGCAGGAGGGGACGTCGCCCTTGCCGGTGCGGAGGGCGGTGAGGGAGGTGACGGCGGACCTCAGGGAGGTGACCGGGATCAGGCGCAGCCCCTGCGGGCGCTCGGCGAGGGCGTCGCCGCACTCCGCCTCGGGCACCAGGAACACCGTCGCCCCGTCCCGCACCGCGGCCCGCGTCTTCAGCGCCACCCCGCCGACCGGCCCGACCACCCCGTCCGGCGAGATCGTGCCGGTGCCCGCGACGACCCTGTCGCCCGCCAGGTCCGTGCCGAGCTTCTCGATGATCCCGAGGGAGAACAGCAGCCCGGCACTCGGCCCGCCCACGTCCGCGAGGCGCAGCGTCACCTTGACGTCGTCCGGGTTCCTGCCCAGGTAGGAGAGCGCCGCCGCCGTCGCGTCGTCCTGCGAGGCGCGCATCTGCTCGGCGTTGTACCGCTCGATCTCCCGGACGTCGTCCCCGCTCGGGTACACCGCGTCCGACGGCATCACGGCCCGGTCCGTGCGGAACCAGCCGTCGACGACGTCGGCGAGCCGCACGTCGGCGTCCGGCCCGGTCGCCTCGATGGTGGTCATCCGCAGCTGCCCGTCCACGGCGGCCGTGCGCGCGCCCTGGACGGAGATCACCGGACGGCCGTCCCGCTCGCCGAGGACGTCCGCGGTCATGCCCGGCCGCGCCACCGTGAACGGCAGCGGCGCGAGCGCCGCGACCGCGATCAGCGCGGCGGCGGGCAGGGCGCAGAGGGCGACGGCCCGGGGACGCGACAGGTGGCGAAGGCGAGAGAGCACGGGCCCAATCTAACGGCCCCGCCCCGCCCGCCCGACGCGGCCACCTCCCCCGGACGGCCCCCCGCCGGATGCGCGCGCCGCGCGGGCGCGGTCGACTCGGGCCATGAGCAGCGAAGTCCCGCCCCCGCCGCCCCCGGACGACGACGACCCGTTCCGCAAGCGCCCGCCCTCGGGCGACGCGACCGGAGACACGGGCGGCGCGGGCGGCACCGGCACGGGTGGAGCGGCGGGCCCGGCCGGCGGACCGTCCGGCGGCGGGTCCGGCTCCGGCGGTCCCTCCGGCTCCGGCGGTCCCTCCGGCAGTCCTTACGACAGTCCCGGCGGCACCACGGACGGCACCCCCGGCGGCACCCACCCCCAGGGCAACGCAGGACCCGGCGGTCCGTACGACGCCGGCGGTCCCGCGTCCCCCGGCGGCCCACACGGCCCCTACGGCCCCACCGGCGACTACGGCCCCGGCGGCCCCTACGGAGGCGGCGGCACCGCGCCCGACCCCCTCGCCGGGATGCCGCCGCTCGCGGACAGCATGCGCCGGGTGCTGGCCCGGCTCGTCGACATGGTGCTGGTCGGCCTGGTCGTCGGCCTGATCGCCTGGGCGCTGAACGTCGACGAGTACGAGTTCAGCGCGGACCGCGTGGACGCCGCCAAGTTCTGGATCCGCGACATCGTCATCGCGGTCCTGTACGTCGCCTACGACACGATCATGACCGCGCGCACCGGCCAGACCCTCGGCAAGAAGCTCTTCAAGCTGCGCGTCGCCAACCTCGACGACGGCAGCACGCCCTCGATGGTCACCTCGCTGCTGCGCGCGGCGGTGCTCTGGGTGCCGTTCGCCTTCTGCTGCGCCTGCCTGTGGATCGCGGTCGCCGGCGGCTGGAGCTTCTTCGACAAGCCCTACAAGCAGGGCCTGCACGACAAGGCGGCCAAGACCGTGGTGGTCAGCACCGAGAACGGCTGACGGAGCGGGGGGACCTCAACGCCGCGCGGGCTCACGGTGCCGCGCGGCGTCCGCCGTGCTCCGCCCGGTGGCCGGAACACGACCCTGACCGCCGCGTCCGCCCTGCCCGGGGGCCAGGGCGGCGAGCACGCCGAGCGCGAGCGCCACCACCGCGACCAGCGCGACCGCCGGTGGCGAGCCGGCTCCGGTCAGCGCCAGCAGCGCGATCGTGCCCAGCACGGCCACACCGGTCCCACGGACCAGTTGGACGGCGGACGGGGTCACGGGGCGAGTCATGGACGGACGGGCCATGGCAATCGTGTCCTCGGGACGGGGGCGGCCGGCGGCTTGCCCGGGGGGAGACAACCTCTGCGAGGCGACAACCTCTGCGAGGCGACAACCTCTGCGAGGCACATGCCCGAGCCACCTGCCGGGCAAGCGCGGCACACCCCGACGGGCCGGTGCACCGGGGGGCGCACGCAGGCACACGCCTGCACGGAAGGCGCACACACGCCCGACCGAGCGGCCGGTTACACGAGGTGAACACGTCAAGTCAAGGTCTGGTTTTTCCCTCGAACCTCCGGTCAAATGTTCTCACTTGACACACGCGTATCACCGCGCGCGACTCCTGCCTGCCCAGAACCGCAGGTCTCGGTACTCCGTACTCAGGACGTCTCTCTACGCGCGTCGCGGGACGCGGGGGAGGAATTCAAGTGGCATCCAGATGGGCGCTTCGAGCGGCCGCGACGACCGTTGCCCTGGCAACGGCCACCGCGGGCCTCTCGGCGATCGCCGTGGCCGTGCCCGACGAGGGCGTCGCCACCACGGTGAAGGCCGACTCGCACCACGAGGGCGAGCACAGGGAGCACAACTTCGACGGCCCGCTGACCAAGAGTCAGGAGGCCAAGAAGGAGGAGGCCCTCAACAAGGTCCTGGCCGGCGAGGCCTCTGTCGAGAAGAAGGGCGACTCCAAGGTCGTCAAGCTCGACAGCAAGAAGGGCAAGAGCAAGTACGTCGAGCTGGGCCGGGAGAAGACCGACAAGATCTTCACCGTCCTGGTCGAGTTCGGCGACCAGATCCACCCCACGTACGGCGGCACCCCGGGGCCGCTGCACAACGAGATCGCCCAGCCGGACCGGTCGAAGGACAACTCGACCGACTGGAAGGCCGATTACAACCAGAAGCACTTCGAGGACCTGTACTTCGGCGAGGGCGAGTCCCTCAAGACGTACTACGAGAAGCAGTCGTCCGGCCGTTACTCGGTCGACGGCGAGGTCTCCGACTGGGTCAAGGTGCCCTACAACGAGGCCCGTTACGGCTCGAACCTGTGCGACCCCTGCGCCTGGAACGCGGTGCAGGACGGTCTGAACGCCTGGTTCGACGCCGAGTCCGCGAAGGGCGCGAGCACCGCCGAGCTCAAGGCCCGACTGGCCGAGTACGACCAGTGGGACCGCTACGACCACGACGGTGACGGCGACTTCAACGAGGCCGACGGCTACATCGACCACTTCCAGGTCGTGCACGCCGGGGAGGACGAGTCCGCCGGTGGCGGCGCGCAGGGCGAGGACGCCATCTGGGCGCACCGCTGGTACGCGTTCGGCACCGACGCCGGCCGCACCGGCCCGGAGTTCAACAAGCTCGGCGGCACCCAGATCGGTGACACCGGCATCTGGGTCGGCGACTACACCATCCAGCCGGAGAACGGCGGCCTCGGTGTCTTCGCCCACGAGTACGGGCACGACCTCGGTCTCCCGGACCACTACGACACCAACGGCGGCGAGAACTCCACCGGGTTCTGGACGCTGATGTCGTCCGGTTCCTGGCTCGGCACCGGTGACGGCCAGATCGGCAACCTCCCCGGCGACATGAACGCCTGGGACAAGCTGCAGCTGGGCTGGCTGGACTACAAGCTGGTCGACTCGAAGTCCGTCTCGAAGACCAAGCTGGGCGTCCAGGCGTACAACACCAAGGACGACCAGGCGCTGATCGTCGAGCTTCCGGAGAAGGAAGTCACCACCGAGGTCTTCCCGCCCGCCCAGGGCGAGAAGCAGTGGTGGAGCGGCAAGGGCGACGACCTGCGCAACACGCTCACCCGCACCGTGGACCTGACCGGCCGGACGTCGGCGTCCCTCACCTTCGAGGGCCAGTACGACATCGAGCAGGACTACGACTACGCCTACGTCGAGGTCTCGACGGACGGCGGAGCCAACTTCAAGCCGATCGACGGCACCATGGAGGGCCAGCCGGTCCCGCGTGACGGCAGCGGCGCCCCGGCGCTGCACGGTGTGGTCCCGACGTCGTCGTTCGCCTACCCGCTCGACGCGTACGCCGGCAAGAGCATCCAGCTCCGGTTCCGCTACGCCACCGACGGTGGCCTGACCCGCCCGGGTCTGGCCGTCGACAGCATCGCGATCACCGCGGACGGGGCGTCGCTCTTCACCGACGACGCCGAGACCGAGGCGGCCGGCTGGACCGCCAACGGGTTCTCCCGGGTGGGTGGCAGCTTCACCGACTCGTACCCGCAGTACTACATCGTCGAGAACCGCCAGCACGTCTCGTACGACAAGACCCTCAAGGTCGGCCCGTACAACTTCGGCTTCTCGAACACCCGTCCCGACTGGGTGGAGCACTACGCGTACCAGACCGGCATGCTGATCTGGAAGTGGGACACCTCCCAGGGCGACAACAACCTCAGCCAGCACGCGGGCACGGGCCTGATCCTTCCGGTCGACGCCCACCCCGAGCCGCTGCGCTGGGCGGACGGCACCCTCATGCGCAACCGGATCCAGGCCTACGACTCTCCGTTCAGCCTGAAGCCGACCACCGGCATGACCCTGCACAAGGCCGGCGTCCCGGTCCGGGTTCCGTCGCTGCGCGGCGTGCCCGTCTTCGACGACTCGAAGAACGACTACTACGACGAGGCCAACCCGCAGGCCGGTGTCAAGATCACCGACACCAACACCCGGATCGAGCTCGTGAAGCAGGCCAAGGACGGCTCCACGATCACGGTCAAGGTGGGCCCCGCCTCGAAGTAACCGACCGACTCACCTCGGTCACAGCTGCGTAGTCGCAGGTCACAGCATGTTCGGCGGCGTTCCCCTGGCGGGGGCGCCGCCGGACGTGTTGAGATGCCTCCCATCGAAAGTTTCGTCCGTCGACGGGAGGCATCGTCATGTCCTCAGGATTCGTCCGGCTGCCGAGCGGCAGCGTGGTGGTCGCCCTGACGCTGCCCCGCCCCGACGCGCGGGGCGTGCGGGTCCGGGTGCTGGTGCACGCCGGAAACCGGGCGCGGGCGCTCACCCGGCTCCGGAACCTGGGGCTGCGGGCGGTGTACCTGCGCGGGAACGCCGCGCCGCCCACGCCGGACGAGGTCACGGCGGTGCTGCACCACCCCGACGGCCTCATATGGCGCGAGGCACCCGCCGCCCCGGACGCCGCCTACCACCCGTGGCACCCGATCCGCACCCTCCTCGGCCGCCCGCCGGCCTGGGCCTGAGACGCCGCCGCGGGCCTGAGGGCGCGGCCGGGCCTGCGGCCTGCGCGGGGCGGGACCGGGCCTCAGGACGAGGCTGGGCCCGCGGGGCCTGCTCGGGGCGGGACCGGGGTCTGAGAGCGACGCCGGGCCTGCGGGGAGGCGAGGCTGGACCTTGCGGGGTGCTCGCGGGGCCCGCGCGGGCTGGACCGGGGGCGTGAGAGCGACGCCGGGCCTGAGAGGGTGCTCGCGGGGCCCGCGCGGGGCTGGACCGGGGCCTGAAGGCGAGGCTGGGCCTGCGCGGGGGCTGGACCAGGGCTGAAGGCGGGGCTGGGCCCGCGGGAGGCGAAGCCGGGCCCGCGTGGGGCTGGACCGGGGCCTGAGGACGACGCCGGGCCTGCCGGAGGCGAGGCGGGGCCTTGCGGGCCGCGGCGGCTGGGCCCCCGGGGCGCGGCCGGGCCCGGGAAGCGCGCTCCGGCCGCGCGGGGGTGCGGGCGGCGGCGGGATCAGCCGCCGGCGACCACCGGCTCGCCCGTGAGGTCGACACCCGCCTCACGGAGCTCGGCCAGCGCCCGGTCCGTGGTCTCCCGCGCGACCCCCGCCGTGAGCGGCAGCAGGACCTTGGCCCGCAGCCCGGCCTTCACCGCGTCCAGGGCCGTCGCCCGCACGCAGTGGTCCGTGGCGATGCCCACCACGTCGACCTCCTCGACCTCCCGCGAGCGCAGCCACTCCGCGAGACCCACCCCGTTCTCGTCGGCCCCCTCGAACCCGCTGTACGCCGCCGTGTACGCGCCCTTGTCGAAGACGGCGTCCACCGCCCCCGAGGTGACCGCGGGCGCGAAGTTCGGGTGGAACCCGACGCCCTCGGTCCCCGCCACGCAGTGCGCCGGCCAGGAGTCCACGAAGTCCGGGTCGTCCGCGAAGTGACCACCCGGCGCGATGTGGTGGTCACGCGTGGCCACCACGTGCTGGTACGCCCCGGCCTGCGCGGCCTGCCCGATCAGCTCGGTGATCGCCGCGGCGACGTCCGCGCCGCCCTGCACCGCCAGGCTGCCCCCCTCGCAGAAGTCGTTCTGCACGTCCACCACGATCAACGCTCGACGCATGACCCCGCACCAACCCTTCGATCCTCATCCTCGGAACAGTGAAAAGACGATGAACACCCACCGGCGACGGCGTCGACCGACGACGGCTGCATACCCCGCGTCCGTGCCCGCCGCACCCCGTCACGCCAGGTACTCGGTGGCGAGGACCGGCTCCCCGCGGGAGAGCTGGGTGGCGGACATCGGCAGCGAGCCCCGCGCCGCCGCGTGGCGGTCACGCGCCGCCTCCAGCGGTTCACGGCCCACGACCTCGCCCCCGCGGACCAGCTCCACCAGCAGCTGGTGGCCGGCCAGCTCCCCGGGAACCTCGCCCGTACCGATCACCTCCGCCTCCGCGACGCCGTACGCGTCGAACCGGCGTGCGGCCCACTTCCGTCCGCCCACGGTCTGCTTGCCGCCGCTCGACCGCTTGGCCACCGGCTCCATCGGGGCCCTGGGGTCGTCGGAGGTGGCACGGGCGACCAGCTTGTAGACCATCGAGGCGGTCGGGTGGCCGGAACCGGTGACCAGCTGGGTACCCACGCCGTAGGCGTCCACCGGCGCGGCGGCCAGCGAGGCGATGGCGTACTCGTCGAGGTCGGAGGTCACCACGATCCGGGTCTTCTCCGCGCCCAGCTCGTCGAGCTGCTGGCGCACCCGGTGGGCGACCAGCAGCAGGTCGCCGGAGTCGATGCGCACCGCGCCCAGCTCCGGCCCGGCCACCTCCACGGCCAGGGCGACCGCCTCGGCGACGTCGTAGGTGTCCACCAGGAGCGTGGTGCCCCGGCCCAGCGAGTCGACCTGGGCGGTGAAGGCGTCGCGCTCGGTGTCGTGGACCAGGGTGAAGGCGTGCGCGCTGGTGCCGATGGTGGGGATGCCGTAGCGGAACCCGGCGGCCAGGTCCGAGGTGGAGGAGAAGCCCCCGACATAGGCGGCCCGCGAGGCGGCCACCGCGGCCAGCTCGTGGGTGCGGCGGGCGCCCATCTCCATCAGCGGGCGGTCGCCGGCCGCCGAGGCCATCCGGGAGGCCGCGGCCGCGATCGCGGAGTCGTGGTTGAGGATGGACAGGATCACCGTCTCCAGCAGCACGCACTCCGCGAAGGTGCCCTCGACGCGCAGCACCGGGGAGCCCGGGAAGTAGACCTCGCCCTCCGGATAGCCCCAGATGTCGCCGGAGAACCGGTACCGCGACAGCCACTCCAGCGTCGGCCCGTCGACGACGCCGCGCTCCCGGAGGAAGGCGAGCTGGCTCTCGTCGAACCGGAAGTTCTTCACCGCGTCCAGCACCCGTCCGGTGCCGCAGACCACGCCGTACCGGCGGCCCGCCGGCAGACGCCGGGTGAAGACCTCGAAGACCGAACGCCGCCCGGCCGTTCCGCCCTGGAGGGCGGCCTGCAGCATGGTCAACTCGTAGTGGTCGGTGAAAAGCGCCGTCGACGGCACGTCCACCGGCAGCCCAAGCTCCGCTGTGTTCATGACCCCGATGCTACCCCCATTTCGTCAATTTGACGATTACTGTCCGGCGGAGGCTCCACGCCGACCCCGGGACCCGGTCCGTGCGGGTACCCACCGGTGGTGGCAGCATGGTTGTTGTGACGTCACCCGCTCCCGCGCCCATGGAAACCGAACGCACCGAGTCGGCCGAGGATGCCTACGCCGTGCCCGAGCCGGACGTCCCCTGGGTCACCATCGTGCACAACGATCCGGTCAACCTCATGAGCTACGTGACCTACGTCTTCCAGACGTACTTCGGGTACTCGAAGGACAAGGCCACCAAGCTCATGCTCGACGTCCACCACAAGGGCCGGGCGGTGGTCTCCAGCGGTAGCCGCGAGGAGATGGAACGCGACGTGCAGGCCATGCACGGCTACGGTCTGTGGGCCACCCTCCAGCAGGACCGGAAGTAGTCCGGACCCGACCGCCCGCCGAGCCGAAAAGATCTGCCACCCATGCCCGGAACCTTCGAACCGCTTCCCGGCGGCGGCGCGGCCGTCGCGCTCGACGACGTCGAGATCTCGATCATCCGGTCGCTGGCCGCCCAGCTCCTGGAGCTGATCGGCCCCGGCCCCGCCGAGGACGCCTCCGCCGACCCGCTCGCCGAGCTCTTCGCCGAGGGCCCCAGCGAGCCGCCCTCCGACCCGGTGCTGCGGAGGCTCTTCCCGGACGCCTACACCGACCCGTCGGAGTTCCCCGACACCGCCGAGCAGGCCGAGGAGGCGCGCGCCTACTCCTCCGAGTTCCGCCGCTACACCGAGAACGACCTGCGGGCCGGCAAGCGCGACAACGCCCTGGCGGTGATCCGCAGCCTCGACGAGCTGACGATCGAGTCCGGCGGCGACGGCGTGGGCGGGGGAGTCCTCAAGCTCACCCCCGAGCGGTCCGTCCTGTGGCTGAAGGCGCTCAACGACATCCGCCTGGCCATCGCCGCCCGGCTGGACATCACCGACGAGGAGGACAGCGAGATCCTGTACCGCCTCCCCGACACCGACGAGCGCAAGCCGCTGGTGATGGCCTACCTGTGGATCGGAGGGCTCCAGGAGAGCCTCGTCGAGACCCTCTCCGACTGACCGGGGCCCGCCCCGCGTCCGATTGCCGGACGGGTCTGTCCGCATAACGATCACGTCACACGCCCCCGCCTTTCGTCCGGTGGGGGCGTTTTGCGGTACCCCCCTGTGGTCTGGGTCACATTCTCTGATCGGCATCTGTGTTAAAAACTGCCAACTCCTGGCCATGGCACCACCCCTCGCCGGCCCGGAGACCTGGCCGTACCCGCCAGGAGCGCACCACCTTTGCTCCATCGCGAACGGGCATCGACGCTCACGCACGCTCCCCAGCACGTCCGCCGGTTCCCGACCCCGGGTCCACGGCGGCTCCGCGCCAACCGAGGTACCCAGATGTCATTCGAGTCCTTCACGTCCACCATCGAGGACGGCGTCAACAGCGTCGTCTCTCCGCTGGCCACCTGGCTGGGCGAAGTCGTCTTCTACTCCGTCCCGGTGGCCGGGGCGGAGCTTCCGCTGATCGTCGCCTGGCTGGTCGTCGCGGGGCTGGTCTTCACCGGCTGGTTCGGCCTGATCCAGGTCAGAAAGTTCAAGCTGGCGCTGCGCGTGGTGCGCGGCAAGTACGACGACGCGGACGCCGAGGGCGAGGTCAGCCACTTCGGGGCGCTGACCGCCGCCGTGTCGGCCACCGTGGGTCTCGGCAACATCGCCGGTGTCGCGGTCGCCGTCACCATCGGTGGCGCGGGCGCCGCCTTCTGGATGATGGTCTGCGGCCTGCTCGGCATGGCCACCAAGTTCGTCGAGGTCACGCTCGGTGTGAAGTACCGGGTGATCCACGAGGACGGCACCGTCTCCGGCGGCCCGATGCAGTACCTGCCGCGCGGCCTCGCCGACCGGTTCGGCGCGGGCTCCTTCGGGGCGAGGCTGGGCAAGGTCCTCGGCGTGCTCGCCGCGGTCATGGTCCTGTTCTTCGGCTTCTTCGGCGGCAACCTGCTCCAGGTCAACCAGGCGCACAGCCAGATCGCCAACGTCACCGGCGGCGAGGACGGCTTCATGGCCTCCCCGGGCGGCGCCCTGCTCTTCGGCGTGGTCATCGCCGGGCTGATCGCGCTGGTGCTGCTGGGCGGCGTGAAGTCCCTGGCCAACGTCACCACCAAGCTGGTCCCCGCCATGGCGATCCTCTACATCGTCGGCTGCCTCGCGGTCCTGGCCGTGAACGCCGGCGCGGTGCCGGGCGCGGTCGTCGAGATCGTCTCCTCCGCGTTCAGCGCCGAGGGCGTCGTCGGTGGCGTGATCGGCGCGCTGATCGCCGGCTTCAAGCGGGCCGCGTTCTCCAACGAGGCCGGTCTGGGCACCGCCCCGATCGCCCACTCCGCGGTCAAGACCAAGCACCCCGCCAGCGAGGGCCTGGTCGCCCTGCTGGAGCCGTTCGTGGACACCGTGATCATCTGTGCCATGACCGCCCTGACCATCGTGGTCGCCAACCCGAAGTCGTGGGCCGCGGCGCAGGCCGGCGAGGGCGAGGGCGGCGTGGTCATCACCTCGGACGCGTTCGCGACCGTCATGCCGTGGTTCCCGTACGTGCTGACCGTGGCCGTGGTCCTGTTCGCGCTCTCCACCGCGCTGACCTACGGCTACTACGGCGAGAAGGCCTGGGTCCACCTCTTCGGCCGCTCCCAGGCCAGCCGCACGGTCTTCCGGGCCATCTACGCGGTCCTCGCGGCCGCGGGCTCGCTGCTGACCCTGCAGGCCCTGTTCGACCTGGCCGACGCGGTGCTGTTCATGCTGGCCGTGTTCAACATCATCGGCCTGTACCTGATGGTGCCGACCGTGAAGAAGGAGCTGGCCCGGTTCCTGGAGTACGCCCGCCGCCGCGACGCCGGCGAGCCGGAACCGCACGTGGCCGCCGACGGCCCGGAGCTGACCAGGACGGTCTGACCTCCGCGTCACCCCTCGGCCGCGTCACCCCTCGGCCCCGGCCCCCTTCGACCGCACCGCGGCCGGAGGGGGCCGGGGCGTTTCCGTGCGGCGTCCCGGCGCACGGCGGCGGGCTCTGTTCGTTAAACGGACGGTCAAATCTCCTGACCGGACACGGCGCGATAGTGGTCAAATATGGAGCAAATCGGGCACTCCGTGTCGACTTCTGTGCGGTTCGCCACAGCTTGTTCCGCTTGGGCTCCTTACCTTGGGTGCGACTTCCTCCTCCGGCGGGCACCACCCCGGCCCGCCGGGGGGCGCCGCCACACCGGCCGACCGCCGGTAGGCAGAACACCTCCCCCCACCCGCCCCCGAGGGGCGCGGCACCACCCGGCCCGGCATCGCGTCGACGAGGACGCGCGACGGTCCGGTGCTTTGGAGAAAGGCGCACCACCATGACCTCATCGCAGGTCGCGAGCAACCACGACGGCAGTGAGGCCGTGCGCGGCGACGCCCCCGAGGAGGGGTACGAGCGAGGGCTCGGCAGCCGTCAGGTCCAGATGATCGCCATCGGCGGCGCCATCGGCGTCGGCCTGTTCCTGGGAGCCGGGGCGAACATCGCCAAGGCCGGCCCCTCCCTGATCCTCATGTACGCCCTCGCCGGCGTGATCATCTTCTTCATCATGCGGGCGCTCGGCGAGCTCCTGCTCTACCGCCCCGTCTCGGGCTCCTTCGCGGAGTACTCCCGCGAGTTCATCGGCCCCTTCGCCGGTTACTTCACCGCCTGGACCTACTGGCTGATGTGGGTGGTCACCGGCATGGCCGAGCTCACGGCCGCCGCCATCTACATCCACTACTGGTTCCCGGAGATCCCGCAATGGGTCTCCGCGCTGGTCTTCCTGGTCGTCCTCTTCGGCGCCAACCTGATCTCCGTCAAGCTCTTCGGCGAGATCGAGTTCTGGTTCTCCATGGTCAAGGTCACCGCCATCATCGGCATGATCGTGATCGGCCTCGGCGTGCTGACCTTCGGCTTCAGCGCCGCCGGCGACACCGCCCACGTCTCCAACCTGTGGGCCTCCGACGGCTTCTTCCCCAACGGCATCGGCTCTTCCCTGATGACCCTCCAGGGCGTCATGTTCGCCTACCTGGCGGTCGAGCTGGTCGGGGTCACCGCCGGCGAGTCGGAGAACCCCGAGAAGACCCTGCCCAAGGCGATCAACACCCTGCCCTGGCGCATCGCCCTCTTCTACGTCGGCGCCCTGACCGTCATCCTGTGCGTGGTCGAGTGGACCGAGTTCGCGCCCGACGTGAGCCCGTTCGTCGCCGCCTTCGCCAAGATCGGCATCCCGGCCGGCGCGGCCATCGTCAACTTCGTGGTGCTCACCGCCGCCCTGTCCTCCTGCAACTCCGGCATGTACTCCACCGGCCGCATGCTGCGCACCCTGGCGGACAACGGCGAGGCCCCCAAGATCTTCACCAAGCTGTCCTCCCGCAAGACCCCGGCCGTCGGCATCGCCGTCTCCGTGGTCCTCATGGGCATCGGCGTGGTCCTGAACTACGTCGTCCCGGAGAAGGCCTTCGGGTACGTCACCTCCGTCGCCACCGCGGCCGGCATCTGGACCTGGCTGATGATCTGCGTCAGCCACGTGCTCTACCGCCGCGCCGTCGTCACCGGCCGCGTCCCCGCCTCGTCCTTCCCGGCCCCGGGCGGATCGGTCTGCAGCTGGATCGCCATCGCCTTCCTGCTGATGGTGACCGTGATGATCGCGCTGGACTCCGACGCCCGGATCTGCCTCTACGTGATGGGCGGCTGGGCCGTCGCGCTCGGCATCGGCTGGCTGGTCCTGAAGTCCCGCTCGCCCGAGGTCACGCGGCGCCGCGACGTCACGCTGGACAAGGTGGGCTGACCCGGCCCCGTCCGGGCCGCCCGTCCGGGCCGCTCCGTCCCGCATACCGGCCCCGCCGTCTCGCCACGCGAGAGGGCGGGGCCGTCGGCGTACCGGTACGACATATCCTGCCGCCATGCTGACCATCACCCAGGCCCTCGTGGACCAGATCGTCGAGCACGCCCGCCGGGACCACCCCGACGAGGCGTGCGGCGTCGTCGCCGGGCCGGTGGGTTCCGGCCGGCCCGAGCGCTTCATCCCCATGCTGAACGCGGCCCGCTCGCCCACCTTCTACGAGTTCGACAGCCAGGACCTGCTGAAGCTCTACCGGGAGATGGACGACCGCGACGAGGAACCGGTCGTGATCTACCACTCCCACACGGCCACCGAGGCCTACCCGTCGCGCACCGACATCTCCTACGCCAACGAACCCGGCGCCCACTACGTCCTGGTCTCCACGGCCGACGCCGACGGCCTCGGGGAGTTCCAGTTCCGGTCGTTCCGCATCGTCGAGGGCGAGGTCACCGAGGAGCCGGTCCAGGTCGTCGACGCCTACCCGGCCGCCTGACGACGCCTGCCCGGCCGTTCGGCGACGCCCGCCCGGCCGTCCGGCCCGCGGGACCGCCCCCGCACCGGGGGTCGTGTCCGCATGCCGGGCGGGCCATCCGCAGGCCGAGACGCACTGTCGGTGCGCACCTCGGGAATCGATACGATGACCGCATGGTTTCCCACGACGTGAGCGAGAAGACGCCGGGCACGCTGCTCGTGGCGCGGCTGCACGTCGACCTGTGCCGCCTGAACAGCGCCCTCTGTCCGCGCTGACCGCGCGTGGCCGTCACGGGCGGCCGGACGGCACCGCCTGCCCGGGGGCCGCCGCCCCGCCCGAGCCGCCGGCCGCAGCCCACCGCACCGCCACCCCGCCGCACCACCACCGACAGGAGCCCTGACATGGCCATCGAGGTCCGCATCCCCACCATCCTCCGCCAGTACACCGACGGGCAGAAGGCCGTCGAGGGCGCCGGTGACACCCTCGGCGCCCTCATCACGGACCTCGAGTCCCGCCACCCGGGCATCCAGGCGCGCATCGTGGACGGCGACCAGCTCCGCCGCTTCGTGAACGTCTACCTCAACGACGAGGACGTCCGCTTCCTCGACGGCATCGACACCAAGCTCTCCGACGGCGACAACGTCACCATCCTCCCGGCCGTGGCCGGCGGAATGGTCTGAGCGGCCGGGTCGAAGGCGACATGCGCTACGACTCCCCGATCGCCGCGGTGGGCAACACCCCCCTGGTGCGCCTGCCGCGGCTGTCCCCGTCCGAGAACGTCCGGATCTGGGCGAAGCTGGAGGACCGCAATCCGACCGGCTCGATCAAGGACCGCCCCGCGCTCCACATGATCGAGCAGGCCGAGAAGGACGGCCGTCTCACCCCCGGCTGCACCATCCTGGAGCCCACCTCCGGCAACACCGGCATCTCGCTCGCCATGGCGGCCAGGCTCAAGGGCTACCGCATGGTGTGCGTCATGCCGGAGAACACCTCGCAGGAGCGGCGCGACCTGCTGGGCATGTGGGGTGCCGAGATCATCCCCAGCCCCGCCGCGGGCGGCTCCAACACCGCCGTGCGGATGGCCAAGGAGCTCGCGGGGCAGCACCCCGACTGGGTGATGCTCTACCAGTACGGCAACGCCGACAACGCGGGCGCCCACTACGCCACCACCGGACCGGAGATCCTCACCGACCTCCCCTCCATCACCCACTTCGTCGCGGGCCTCGGCACCACCGGCACCCTGATGGGCGTCGGCCGGTACCTGCGCGAGCAGAAGCCCGACGTCCGGATCGTCGCCGCCGAGCCGCGCTACGACGACCTGGTCTACGGCCTGCGCAACCTCGACGAGGGCTTCGTGCCCGAGCTGTACGACGCCTCCGTGCTGACCACCCGCTTCTCGGTGGGCTCCGAGGACGCCGTGGTGCGCACCCGGGAACTGCTCCAGTTCGAGGGCATCTTCGCGGGCATCTCCACCGGCGCCGCCCTGCACGCCGCCATCGGCGTGGGCAAGAAGGCGGTCAAGGCGGGCGAGGACGCGGACATCGTCTTCGTGGTCGCCGACGGCGGCTGGAAGTACCTGTCGACCGGCGTCTACACCGCCGCCACCACCGAGGAGGCGGTCGCGACCCTGCAGGGCCAGCTCTGGGCCTGAGCGGCTCCTGGGCCTGGCCGCCCCTGGGCCCGAGTCGGCCCCGGGCCCGAGTCGACCCTGCGGTTCGAGCCTGCCCTGCGGTCCGGTTCGGCCCTGCGCCCTGGTCCGGCCCTGCGGTCCGGTTCGGCCCTGCGGTCCGGTTCGGCCCTGCGCCCTGGTCCGGCCCTGCGTCTTGGTCCGGCCCTGCGGTCCGGGTCGGCCCCGCGCCCTGGTCCGGTCCGGCCCTGCGGTCCGGGTCGGCCTGCCCGTGGTCCGGTCCTGCGGCCTGAGTCGGCCTGCGAGCCGGTCCTGCCCTCCGGTTCGATCCGGTCCGATCCGCTCCGATCCGGTTCCGCTTCGGCCCCGACCGCGCGGGCCGGCGCGGCGGGTCACCACCGCACACGCACCGTCCACGGCGGCCGGCGCACCCCGCAACGGGGGCGCCGGCCGCCGTCGTGCGCTCCCCATGCGCCCCTTGCGCCCCACGACCAGCCGAACCGGTGACAAGGCAGGTGAGTTCCCCCACAACGGCGCCTCGGCGAGGAGCCTTGGGCCTCCCGGCGGCTTAGTCTCGACGGACCGCACGAGCCCCGTCGTCCCACCGCCCGCCAACGGAGGTTCCCGCTCCATGAAGCTCACCGTCGTCGGCTGCTCGGGGTCGTTCCCCTCCAAGGAATCGGCCTGCTCGAGCTACCTCGTCGAGGCCGACGGCTTCCGGCTGCTCCTCGACATGGGCAACGGCGCCCTCGGCGAGCTGCAGCGTCACATCGGCCTGTACGACCTGGACGCGATCTTCCTCAGCCATCTCCACGCCGACCACTGCATCGACATGTGCGCCTACTTCGTGGTCCGGTACTACCGGCCGGACGGAGGCCGCTGCGAGCCCCTCCCGGTCTTCGGCCCCGAGGGCACCGAGCACCACCTCACCACCGCGCACGCCGACACCCCCTCGGCCAGCTCGATGAGCGAGGTCTTCGACTTCCACACGGTCAAGCCCGGCACCTTCGAGATCGGGCCCTTCACCGTGCACACGGAGCTGATGGCGCACCCCGTCGAGGCGTACGGCATCCGCCTCGAGCACGACGGCAGGTCGCTCACCTACTCCGGCGACACCGGGCCCTTCCCCGCCCTGGAGGAACTGGCCCGCGACACCGACCTCTTCCTCTGCGAGGCCGCGTTCATCGACGGCCGGGACGAGATCCCCGACCTCCACCTCAGCGGCAGCCAGGCCGGCGAGGCCGCGGCCCGCGCCCGGGCCCGCCGGCTGGTCCTCACGCACATCGCGCCCTGGACCGACCCGCAGGCCAACCTGGCCGCCGCCGCGGCCGTCTACCCCGGGCCGGTCGAACTGGCCACGGCCGGCGCGGTCTACGAGATCTGACCTGCGCCGCCGCGGGCGGTCATGGCCCCGCGCCGCCCGGCCCGCCGAGCCGTCGCCGGCCGCCGCGGGGCCGGCCGCCGGTCAGGGCGTGCAGACCTTCGTCAGCTCGGCGGAGGCGTCGGTGATCGGTGAGATGTCGGGCGTCGCGTCCCCGCTCTCGACCGACTTCTGCACCTGGTCCACCCCGGCCCGCAGGTCGTCGACCGCCTTGGCGACATCGGTGTCACCCGTGGAGTCGCCCAGCTCGCCCAGGTTCCGGTCGATCGACGCCAGCGACTCCTCGAGCTGCGTCGGGTCGTTGGCCGCCGCGTCCACCGCCTGCTGCAGCTCGGCGACACTGTCGGCTATCGCCGTGGCCGTCCGCGCGCAGTCCAGCGCGGTCGACACCGCGTCGCAGCCGGTGGTCAGCAGAGCCGCCACCGCCACCGCGGCCACCGCCACGGGAACCCTCTTCGCGGCACGAGCCGCCGGAACAGACATGGAAACCGGTCCTCCTGTTTCGTGGGGGCCGCGCCGCACGACGCCCGCCGTACGTCCCCACCAGGAAGGACGCACGACGGCACGCCGAAGTTCCGTTCCGTGTCACCCGTGCGGGTGAATCAGAGGGTGGCCTCCAGCGCCGCCCGCTGGGCAGCCGCCAGATCGCCGCACCCGGCCACCGCCAGGTCCAGCAGCGCGTTCAACTCCTCCCGGGCGAACGGCTCGGCCTCCGCGGTGCCCTGCACCTCGACGAAACGGCCGTCGCCGGTGCACACCACGTTCATGTCCGTCTCGGCCCGCACGTCCTCCTCGTAGCAGAGGTCCAGCAGCGGGACCCCGGCCACGATGCCCACCGACACCGCCGAGACCGTGCCGGTCAGCGGCTGCCGCCCCGCCTTCACCAGCTTCTTCCCCTGCGCCCAGGACACCGCGTCCGCCAGCGCCACGTACGCGCCGGTGATCGCCGCCGTCCGGGTGCCGCCGTCGGCCTGCAGCACGTCGCAGTCCAGCACGATCGTGTTCTCGCCCAGCGCCTTGTAGTCGATCACCGCGCGCAGCGAACGGCCGATCAGCCGGCTGATCTCGTGCGTCCGGCCGCCGATGCGGCCCTTGACCGCCTCACGGTCGCCACGGGTGTTCGTGGCGCGCGGCAGCATCGAGTACTCCGCGGTGACCCAGCCCTCGCCGCTGCCCTTGCGCCAGCGCGGCACGCCCTCGTTCACCGAGGCGGTGCAGAACACCTTGGTGTCGCCGAAGGAGACGAGGACGGAGCCCTCCGCGTGCTTGCTCCACCCCCGCTCGATGGTCACCGGGCGGAGCTGGTCGGGGGTACGGCCGTCGATACGAGACATGCCCAGAGCCTAGCCGCCCCACGAGCAGGGCCCGGACGGCCGGCGACGATACTGGACGCCATGACCCGCATCGTTCTCGCCACCCGCAACGCCGGGAAGATCACCGAACTCCGCGCCATCCTCGCCGAGGCGGGGCTCACGCACGAACTCGTCGGCGCCGAGGAGTTCCCCGAGGTCCCCGACGTCAAGGAGACCGGCGTCACCTTCGCCGAGAACGCGCTGCTCAAGGCGCACGCGCTGGCGCGGGCGACCGGCCTGCCCGCCGTCGCCGACGACTCCGGCCTGTGCGTCGACGTCCTGAACGGCGCCCCCGGCATCTTCTCCGCCCGCTGGGCCGGCCGGCACGGCGACGACCGCGCCAACCTCGACCTGCTCCTCGCCCAGCTCTCCGACATCGCCGAGGAGCACCGGGCCGCACACTTCGCGTGCGCCGCCGCCCTCGCGCTCCCCGACGGCACCGAACGCGTCGTCGAGGGCCGCCTCGAAGGCACCCTGCGCTTCGCCCCGGCCGGCTCGGGCGGCTTCGGCTACGACCCGATCCTCCAGCCCCTCGGCGAGACCCGCACCTGCGCGGAACTGACCGCCGACGAGAAGAACGCCATCAGCCACCGCGGCAAGGCCTTCCGGGAGCTCGCGCCGGTGGTACGGGAACTGCTGGGCTGAGCGAAACGCGACCGGCCCGCGCACCGGAGCGTTCCGGTGCGCGGGCCGTCACCCTGTGCGGCCGGTGGGACTCGAACCCACACGGGCTTTCGCCCACGGCGACCTAAACGCCGCGCGTATCGCCAATTTCGCCACGGCCGCGTGGCAGCTCATGGTACCTGCTGGCAGAGGCGCGACTAGGACCGTTGCCGCACACGGCCCCGGCACCATGTGGCGGTCTGGGCGTGACAGTTCGGGCACAGCAGCCGCAGGTTCTCCCGGCGGTCGTCGCGCCGGTCCCCGTTGGCATGGTCGACCTCCAGGGTCATGGGCTTGCCCTGCCACTCGGGCCCCGTGCCGCACCGGGCACACCTTTCAGGGACACCGATATCCGCGAGGGCACGGCGCAGCAGGTAGGTCTTTGTCCGGTAACCGCGCTGGTGGGCCACGAGGATCTCCTCGGCCCTCAACGTCGGAGTGGTCCCCGGTCGACCTCGCTGGTGAGCCTGCCCCAGGAAGTGCACGGTGGACAGCTCCGCCTCTTCGATCCATGCGCGCAGCCGTCGACGCGTGGTGGTGGTGTCCGGCAGCCCGAGACGGCGCAGCAACTCCGCACGGGAGGTCGCCCCGGCCACCGCAGCCGCCAACCCCGCCGGCGCGGTCCTCATGGCGTCTCGACGGTCCGTGAAGTGCGAGACATCGATACCGAAGTGGGCGAAGCGCTTCTGGAGGTAGCGGCCGAGGTTCGGGTACGGCCGCGGGGCGAGGAGGGCGATGACATCGTCCATGGTGGTGCAGCGTGCGGCAGCCTCAGCCAGCCGGGCTCGCGTGTACCGGGTCGTGGTCGTCATGCCGCGGACGTCCTCTGCTTGCCTCTCGAACGCCCCCGGTAGGTGTCCGTGGTCGCATGGCAGTTGGGGCAGAGGAAGCGGAGGTTGTGCAGCCGGTTGTCGCGCCAGTCTCCGTCGATGTGGTCCACTTCCAGCTTCAGAGGCTCACCCTCCCATGCGCCCGGATTGCCGCAGACGGCACAGCGCTCCTGTACCCCTTCGGTGCGCATCGCCTTGCGCAGCACGTCGTTGCTGATCCTCCGTGCCATTTCCGGCGCTTGCCGGGTGCGGGACGCGCACACGGCGGCCTGCAGGACGTCCCTCGTCCACTTGACCTCGCGATCGAAGTGCGAGGTGTCGATCCCGCGGTGCCGCATGCGGTGACGCAGGTAGTTCCGACTCCCGCCGTACGGCTGGACCCCCAGCCGCTCCAGCGCCTCCGTCAGCGTCCGCGACGCACGGGCCGCCTCTCTCAAGGCCTCGTCACTGATCCGGGCCACCGGCACAGGATCGCCTCCCGCCTCCGTTCCGGCCGCGTGCGTGCGCGGCGTTCGCACGGATCAACGAACCGGTTGTCGGACGGTTACGCCCGATGGGTGAACGCCGGAGCCCGGGTCAGAGCCTCGCCGTGTGGTCCGGGTCGAGGGTGGAGAGGTCGAAGTGCTGGGCCATGCGGCGGTAGCCGGCGTCGTTGAGGTGGAGGTGGTCGCCGGAGTCGAACTGTTCGGCGAGGCGCTGGGGGGCGTAGGGGTCGCGCAGGGCCTTGTCGAAGTCGAGGACGGCGTCGAAGACGCCGCCGCCGCGGATCTCCGCGTTGACGGCCTGACGGGCCCTCTCCCGCACGGCGTCGTAGCCGATGTGGCCCTGGAACGGCATGAGGGTCGCGCCGACCACCGGGATGTTCCGCGCGTGCGCGCGGGCCACCAGCGCGCGCATGCCCTCGGTGAGGGCGGCCGGGTCGGGCGTGCCGTCGGGGTCGCGGAGGATGTCGTTGATGCCGAGCGCCACCACGATCACCTTGGTGTTGGGCCGTGACAGCGCGTCCCGCTGGAAGCGGCCGAGGCCGCTGGGGCTGTCGGCGGGGCGGCCGAAGCCGTCGGTGAGGAGCTGGTTGCCGCTGATGCCGGCGTTGGCCACGCCGTAGCGGTGGTTCAGGCGGTCGGCGAGGACGTCGGTCCAGCGCCGGTCGCTGTCCGGGGTGGAGGTGACGCCGTCGGTGAGGGAGTCGCCGATGACCACGACGGTGCCGCGCGCGTCCTTGCCGAGGACGTCGAGGGCGGTGACGTAGCGCCAGTGCGGCGAGCGGTCGGTGTAGGCGGTGCCCTGCGGGTCGAGGACGTGGTCGCCGGTGGCGAGGTAGGAGGTCTGCCGGGCCTGCCGGTGGTAGGTGACCGGGCCGGAGGGGGTGGGGGAGTAGGTGGTGATCAGTACGTCGCTGTCGGCGGGCACCCGCAGGGCCACCGCGTCGCTGACCACCTGCCCGCCGGGCGGGACGGTCACGGTGCGGGCGCCGGAGAAGGTCAGCGGGCGCAGGGTGCCGGGGACGGCCTCGGCGCTGTCGTCCCGGGCGGCGACGGCGACCGAGGCGGAGGTGACGAGGAGCGGCTGGCGGCCGTAGTGGTTGGAGAGGGTCACCCGTGCGGCGGAACCGCCGGCGCTGGTGTGCACGACGTTGCGGACGGAGCGTCCGGCGATCCCCGTCAGTTCGGTGCCGGGTTCGGCGCCGGAGGGCGCGGCGGCCCAGCTGCCGACCCAGGTGCCGGTGGAGGCCGGGGCGGCCGGGTTGTGGGGCGCGCGGCCGCCGGACAGGTGGGTGTCCCGGGCCTCGGTGCGGGCACTCGCCTGGCGTGCCGCGACGTATATGCCGGCGCTGACGGCGATTATCAGGGCGGTGAAGGCCGCCAGCAGGGCGCAAGCGTGACGCCTGGTCATGCGGGGCTCGGCTCCTCGGGACGTGACATCGGAACGACAAGACGGCGGGACATCCCCGGCGGCTTCCTGGGCGTCCTCGTGAACAGACGCCGGGAACGTTTCTTCCGTTCCGGGAGTCGGTCAGAAGGGACGTTTCTTTCCTGACGGGGCATGTGACACAGGTGGACGGGCGACGAATGGGACGACAGGACGACAACGGCGGGTACCCCGCCGGCACCACTGATACCGGCACCACGGGTGACACCGGTGACAGGGGTGACACCGGCGGCGTCGGCGGTGTCGGGGGTGACGGTGCGGGGCGAGGCGAGCATGCCCGCCCGCCCGAGGGCGGCAATCGCGGCGTCCCCCGTTCGGCCGCACGTCGGACAGATGGTTTCACCCTCGCCGACGAGGAGCGTCAGCGGGGGGTCCGTCGGATGAAGGCGCTGGCCACCGGCCTGCTGCTGGCGGTGGCGGTGATCTACGCGCTGGCCACCTGGGCGGAGCACCGGGGCGCGGGCGCCTGGGCGGGGTACGTGGCGGCGGCCGCGGAGGCGGGCATGGTGGGCGCGCTGGCCGACTGGTTCGCGGTGACGGCGCTGTTCCGGCACCCGCTGGGGCTGCCGATCCCGCACACCGCGATCATCCCGACCAAGAAGGACCAGCTGGGGACGTCGCTGGGGGAGTTCGTCGGGGAGAACTTCCTGTCGGCGGACGTGGTGCGGACCCGGCTGCGGGCCGTGGGCATCGGCAACCGGCTGGGTTCCTGGCTGGCGGAGCCGGAGCACGCCGATCGGGTGACGGCCGAACTGGCGACAGCGCTGCGGGGCGCGCTGACGGTGCTGAAGGACCGTGACGTGCAGGACGTGGTGGGGGAGGCCATCACCCGGAGGGCGGAGGCGTCGGAGATCGCGCCGGTGCTCGGCCGGACGCTGCAGCGGGTCGTCTCGGAGCACGGGCACCGGCGGACCGTGGACCTGGTGGTGGCGCGGGCGCACGACTGGCTGGTGCTGCACGGCGACGCCGTGATGAACGCCGTGCAGGGCGGCGCGCCGGGCTGGACCCCCCGGTTCGTGGACCGGAAGGTCGGGGAGCGGGTCTACAAGGAGCTGCTGCGGTTCGTCACCGAGATGCGGGACATGCCGACGCATCCGGCGCGGGACGCGCTCGACCGTTTCCTCGCCGATTTCGCCCTTGACCTGCAGTCGGACACCGAGACGCGGGCGCGGGTGGAGCGGCTGAAGGCGGAGGTGCTGAACCGGGACGAGGTGCAGGACCTGATCGCCTCGGCCTGGTCGGCGGTGCGCCGGATGATGGTGGAGGCGTCGGAGGACGAGCAGAGCCGGCTGAGGCTGCGGGTGCGGGCGGCGCTGCTGTCGCTGGGCGCCCGGATGAAGGCCGACCGGCGGCTCCAGGAGAAGGTCGACCGCTGGGTCGAGGGGGCGGTGACGTACGTCGTCACCACCTACCGGGGCGAGATCACGGCCCTGATCACGGACACGGTGGCGGGCTGGGACGCCGAGCACACGACCCGGAAGATCGAGGCGCACATCGGCCGCGATCTCCAGTTCATCCGGATCAACGGCACGGTGGTGGGCTCGCTCGCCGGGCTGCTGATCCACACCGTTTCCCGCATGCTGGGGGCATAGCCGTAGGGGGCGGGGCAACAGGGAGGGGGACCGCCGCTCGCTCACTGGAGAGGGAGACCAAGTGATGGCCG
Organism: Streptomyces sp. NPDC047130; assembly: GCF_040643475.1. Classification (NCBI taxonomy): domain Bacteria; kingdom Bacillati; phylum Actinomycetota; class Actinomycetes; order Kitasatosporales; family Streptomycetaceae; genus Streptomyces; species Streptomyces sp. NPDC047130. The sequence goes on from NZ_JBEYUK010000004.1 coordinate 126,927, forward strand.
TTTCCGCGAAACCCGAGCCCTCGGTCCCGGAGGAGACAGGTACCGTCACCACGGCGGTGCCGGCCCGGCTGGACAGACTGCCCTGGTCCCGCTGGCACTGGATGATCGTCATCGGCCTGGGCACGGTGTGGATCCTCGACGGCCTCGAGGTCACCACGGTCGGCAACATCGCCGGCCGGCTGGCCGAGGAGGGCAGTGGACTGCCCATCAGCTCGGCGCAGGTCACCGGTATGGCCGCGGCGCTGTACGTGGCGGGCGCGTGTGCGGGAGCCCTGTTCTTCGGATGGCTCACCGACAAGTTCGGGCGCAAGAAGCTCTTCATCACCACCCTGGCGGTCTATCTCGGCGCCACCGCGCTGACCGCACTGTCGTTCGACGTCTGGTGGTTCTTCCTGTTCCGCTTCCTCACCGGGTTCGGCATCGGCGGCGAGTACGCGGCCATCAACTCCGCCATCGACGAACTCATCCCCTCGGAGTACCGGGGCCGGGTCGATCTCATCATCAACGGCAGCTACTGGCTCGGCGCGATCGGCGGCGCGCTGCTGTCCATCGTGATGCTGGACACCGACATCTTCGCCGCGAACATCGGCTGGCGGCTGACCTTCGCGCTCGGTGTGGTGCTGGGCCTGGTCATCCTGCTGGTGCGGCGGAACGTTCCGGAGAGTCCGCGGTGGCAGTTCATCCACGGGCAGGGGGACAAGGCGGAGAAACTCGTCTCCGAGGTGGAACGGGAGATCGAGAAGGAACGGGGGGAGAAACTCCCGCCCCCGGCCGGGGAGATCACCATCCACCAGCGGAAGTCCATCGGCTTCGGACTGATCGCCAAGACGGTCTTCACCAAGTACCCGCGGCGCACGGTGCTGGGGCTGTCCCTCTTCATCGGGCAGGCGTTCCTCTACAACGCGATCACCTTCGGCTTCGGCGCGATCCTCACCAAGTTCTTCGACGTTCCGGTCGGCAGCACCGGGTACTACTTCGCGGTGATCGCGGCCGGCAACTTCCTCGGCCCGCTGCTGCTGGGCAAGCTGTTCGACACGGTCGGCCGAAGGATCATGATCTCGTCGACGTACCTGCTCTCCGGCATCCTGCTGTTCGTGACGGCATGGCTGTTCGGGCAGGAGGTGCTGACGGCGACGACGCTGACGGCGTGCTGGTGCGTGGTGCTGTTCTTCGCGTCGGCCGGTGCGAGCAGCGCGTACCTGACGGTGTCGGAGATCTTCCCGATGGAGACGCGGGCGATGGCGATCGCGTTCTTCTACGCGGTCGGCACGGCGGCGGGCGGCATCGCGGGCCCGCTGATCTTCGCCGACCTGACCGAGTCGGGGGTCATCGCGGACACGGTGCTGGCGTTCCGCATCGGTGCGGGGCTGATGTGCGCGGCGGGGCTGGTCGCGGTGTTCCTCGCGGTCAAGGCGGAGCGGCGGAGTCTGGAGGACATCGCCACGCCGCTGTCCTCCGTGACGCCCCCGCGCCCCCCGACGGCCGACGCCACGGCCCGCTGACACCGCCCCCCTCCCTCGCCCCCGCGGGGGCGTTCGGGTGCCGGGGCGGTGGGGTGGGGTCAGGAGTGGGGAAGGTGGCGCTTCTTGGGGCCCTTCGGGCCCTTGGGGCGCTTGGTGCGGACGCCCACGCCGCCCCAGAAGGCGAGGCCGGTGACGACGACGCGCGGGGCGCCCGGCGCGGGCGGCGCGGCGTCGCCGCGGTTCTCGTGGTCGAAGCCGCCCATCAGGCCCGTGCCCCGCATCACGACCTCGACGCCGGGCGGGACGACGACCTCGATGCCGCCCATCACCGCGACGCAGTTGACGACGATCTCCGGCCCCCCGAAGTACGCGTCGCGGAGGTCGATCAGGCCGCCGCCCATGACCGCCACCGCGTTGAACCGCCGCGGCGCGACCCAGGACCCGACCCGCTGGAAGCCGGACAGCAACGCGACCCCCCAGTCGGAGGAAGCTCCGCCGCGCACGACCCGCGCGGACCAGTCGACCTCGGTGCCGGAGCCGTTCCGCTTCGTCATGGAGACCGGCGTCGCGCCCGGGTCGGCCCCCGGCGCGGGCAGGTCACGGGTGACCGGCTCCAGTTCGCCGTAGGTCTTGGCCCGGTACACGACGTCCAGCCGTTCCTGGAACTCGTCCATGTCGAGCCGCCCCTCCGCGAGGGCGTCCCGCAGCCGCTCGGCGACCCGTTCGCGGTCGGCGTCCCCCGCCCGGAGGTCGGGCAACGGCACCCCGCCCGGTTCCCGCCGTGGTTCCCCCCACGCTGCCTCGTTCCGCTCGTCCCGCTTGTTCGACGCGTCGGCCATGGCGCGCAGCATACGAGTTCCCGCCGCCCCGACACAGCCCAACCCTGCGGGCGCGATCCAGTCATACCGGTACATAGTGGGCACATGGGGTATCGGCGGAACGCGGAGAACGGGAGCCGGAGCACGCGATGAAGAACCACCGCAGGAAAGAGCCGTTCCAGGGATGGCGGCGTCCGGCCGCCCCCGCCCCCGGCCCCGAGGGCGGCCAGCACCCCGGCGGGCACCCCGGTGGGCACCGCGGCGGGAGCCCCGGCGGGAGCCGTGGCGAGCACCCCGCGACCGCCCCCGCCGAGCGGCGCGCGGGCCGGCGTCGCGCCCTGCTCACCTGGCGGTTCACCCTGCTGGGCCTGGTCACCGTGATCCTGGTGTGCGCGGGCGCGCTGACGGCCGGCTACTTCCTGGTGAAGATCCCCCGGGCCAACGCCCTGGCCACCATGCAGAGCAACGTCTTCCTCTACGCGGACGGCTCCCGCCTCGCCCGCGACGGCGACGTCAACCGGGAGAGCGTCGAACTGTCCCAGGTGTCCGAGGACGCGCGGCACGCCGTGCTGGCGGCCGAGGACCGCGACTTCTACGACGGTTCCGGGGTCGACCCGCAGGCGATGGTCCGCGGCGCCTGGAACACCGTCACCGGCAAGGGCCGCCAGTCGGGTTCGACGATCACCCAGCAGTACGTCAAGAACTACTACCTGGGCCAGGAGCAGACGCTCACCCGCAAGGCCAAGGAGTTCTTCATCGCGATCAAGCTGGACCGGGAGAAGAGCAAGGACGAGATCCTCCAGGGCTACCTGAACACCAGCTACTTCGGCCGGAACACCTACGGCATCCAGGCCGCCGCCCAGGCGTACTACGGCATCGACGCCTCCGAGCTGGACGCGGCCCAGGGCGCCTACCTGGCCGCGCTGCTCAACTCCCCGAACGCCTACGACGTGGACGCCTACCCGGAGAACCGGAAGAAGGCCCTGGTCCGCTGGAACTACGTGCTGGACGGCATGGTGAAGGAGGGCTGGCTGACGCCGAAGGAGCGGACGGCGCTCACGTTCCCGGCGCCCCGGCCCAACCGGGTGAACACCGCGCTCTCGGGGCAGCGGGGCTACGTCGTCAACGCCGTGAAGGCGTACCTGGCGGACCACGACATCCTCGAGGAGGCCGACCTCGACGGCGGCGGCTACCGGATCTGGACCACGCTCCGCAAGCCGGCCCAGGACGCGCTGGTGGGCGCGGTCGAGGAGGAGGTGATGGACAACCTGAAGCCCGACGCCCGGGACGCGGACAAGAACGTCCGGGCGGGCGCCGCGGCGATCGACCCGCGCACGGGCAAGGTGGTCGCCATGTACGGCGGCACCGACTACGTGAAGCAGTACACCAACAACGCCACCCGCCGGGACTTCCAGGTCGGGTCCACCTTCAAGCCGTTCGTGCTGGCCACCGCCCTCGACCAGGGCGCCCGCACCCACGACGGGCGGCCCATCACCCCGCAGACCATGTACGACGGCACCAGCAAGCGGGCGGTGCAGGGCTGGCCGGGGGCGCGGTACACGCCCGAGAACGAGGACGACAGGAGCTACGGCGAGATCTCGGTCAGCGAGGCCACCGACAAGTCCGTCAACGCGGTGTACGCCCAGATGGCGGTCGACGTGGGACCGGACCGGGTGCGGCGGACGGCGGTGGAGCTCGGACTTCCCGAGGGCACCCCGGACATGGTGGCCTCCCCGTCGATCGCGCTGGGCACCGCCACCGCCAGCGTGCTGGACATGGCGCAGGCCTACGCGACGCTCGCGGACCACGGCAGGCACCGGCCGTACACGCTGATCGAGAAGATCACCCGCAACGGGTCGGAGACGGTCTCCCTGCCGGAGCGCGAGACCACGCAGGCCGTCAGCCGGGTGGCGGCCGACACCACCACCTCCGTGCTGCGCGGCGTGGTCTCCGGCGGCACCGCCACCGCCGCGCTGGGGGCGGGCCGCCCGGCCGCCGGCAAGACCGGCACGGCGGAGGAGGACACGGCGGCCTGGTTCGCGGGGTACACGCCCGACCTGGTCGCGGTGGTCTCGGTGATGGGCCAGGACCCGGAGACGGCCGCGCACAAGCCGCTGTACGGGGCGATGGGCCTGGGCCGGATCAACGGCGGCGGCGCGCCCGCCGAGACGTGGGCGGCCTTCGTCAAGGACGCCTCGAAGGGGAAGAAGGCGAGCGCCTTCGACCTCCAGGTCCGTTCGGGCAGCGGGAACCTGAAGCTGCCGTACGCGGTGCCCAGCGACGGGGCGTCGGCGTCCGCGTCCCCGTCGGAGGGCACCTGGGACTCCGGGGACGAGGACTCCACGGGCTCGTCGGACTCCTCCGACTCCTCGGACTCCTCCGACTCCTCCGGTTCCTCCGAGGACGGCAGGTCCTCCGAGGGCGGTCCGGCCGGGGGGCCGGGCGGCGATCCGGCTCCCGGCGCGAGCGGCGGGCCGGCCTCCCCGTCGCCCGGCGCCCACCCCGGGCCCGGCTCGGACGACGCCCCCGGCGACACGCTCCCCGGGGCGCCTCCGGGGCACGGCCCGCCGCCGCGGGAACACCGTCCGTTCCACCCGGTGGTGCCCGGTCTCGCGCCGCCGTACGAGCAGCACCCGTGGCCCCGGCAGGGCGCGTGAGGGGCGTGGGGGACGCGCGGGAGGGGCCGGTGACCGCGGGTGCGGTCACCGGCCCCTCCCGGTGCGCGGTCGGGGATCCCCCGGGTCAGAGGTACAGGCCCGTGGTGTCCTCCGTGCCCTCGAAGCGGTCCGCGGCCACCGCGTGGAGGTCGCGTTCCCGCATCAGCACGTACGTCATGCCGCGGACCTCGACCTCGGCCCGGTCCTCCGGGTCGAAGAGGACGCGGTCACCCGGCTCGACGGTGCGGACGTTCTGGCCCACCGCGACGACCTCCGCCCAGGCCAGGCGCCGGCCGACCGCCGCCGTGGCGGGGATGAGGATGCCGCCGCCGGAGCGGCGTTCGCCTTCCGCGTTCTCCTGACGCACCAGCACGCGGTCGTGCAGCATCCGGATGGGGAGCTTGTCGTGCTGGGTGTCGCTCACAGTTCTGTTGACGCTCACGAGGTGAACCTACCTGGCCGTCCGCCTTGGTCGCCCGATCGGGTGGGGAGTCGCGCTCGCCGGGTCAGCGACGGCGCCGGCTGTTCAGCACCAGCAGGCCGACGACGCCGACGGCCACCAGCGCGACCGGCACGATCCGGTTCACCCTCGGCGAGCCCTCCTCGTCGACGAAACGTCCCCGCACGCCGGTCAGGGCCCGGTTGACGCCCACGTAGGCCCGCCCGAGGGTGTGGTCGACCTGGCCGCGGGCCTTGGCCTTCGCGTCGTCGACGACCGTCCGGGGGTGCATCCGCACCCCGATCTCCTCCAGGGTCTCGGCCAGCAGTGCGCGCCGGCGCTCGATGTCCGCCTTGATCTGCGCCGGTGTCCTGGTGTCCGAGGTGTCCGCCACCGTGCCGCCTCCGTGCTCTGTCGCCGTCGGATGTCGTACGAACCGTTCCGTGGTGCTGGGCACCAGTCTGTCAGCTCGGGGCGGACGCGCACCGTCAAGCCCCCGGTTACGCTCGTACGCGCCCACCACCGCCTATCAGCTACCCAAGGAGCACGACCCGATGTCCGAGCGACTCCGGCCCGGCGACACCGCCCCCGCGTTCACCCTCCCCGACGCCGACGGGAAGGAGGTCTCGCTGGCCGACTACGCGGGCCGCAAGGTCATCGTCTACTTCTACCCGGCGGCGCTGACCCCCGGATGCACCAAGCAGGCGTGCGACTTCACCGACAACCTGGAGCTGCTGGCGGGCGCGGGCTACGACGTGGTCGGCATCTCGCCCGACAAGCCGGAGAAGCTGGCGAAGTTCCGGGACAAGGAGTCGCTGAAGGTGACGCTCCTCGCGGACCCGGACAAGAAGGTGCTGGAGGCGTACGGGGCGTTCGGCGAGAAGAAGCTGTACGGCAAGACGGTGGTCGGAGTCATCCGCTCCACCGTGGTGGTCGACGCCGAGGGCAAGGTCGAGCGGGCGCTGTACAACGTCAAGGCCACCGGGCACGTCGCCAAGATCATCCGCGACCTCGGGGTCTGACCCGCGCTTCCCGGCCCGCGGGCGGTTGCCACCTCACCGCCGCCCGCGGGCTTCGTCGTGCCCGGCGGGGCGCGGGCGGAGCCGCCGGAGCGGGTCGGGCCGACAGGGTTGAGTCGAGGGTTGTCAATTTTCCGGACCCGAGCTATATAAGAACGCGGAGGGCATCGCACCCGGAACCCTGTCCCACGAAGGGAGTGACTCGTGATGCTCATGCGTACCGACCCGTTCCGCGAGATCGACCGCCTGACCCAGCAGGTCCTCGGGAACCCGGGCGTGCTGAACCGCCCGGCCGCGCTGCAGATGGACGCCTACCGCGTCGGCGACGACCTGCTCGTCCACGTCGACCTGCCCGGCGCCGACCCGGAGACCATCGACCTGGACGTCGAGCGCAACGTCCTCAACATCCGCGCCGAGCGCCGCGCCCCGGTCCCCGAGGGCGCCGAGGTCATCGTGGCCGAACGCCCGGCCGGCACCTTCAGCCGCCAGTTGTTCCTGGGCGACACGCTGGACACCGAGCGGATCGACGCGTCCTACGAGGCCGGGGTCCTCACCCTGCGGATCCCCGTGGCCGACCACGCCAAGCCGCGGAAGATCCGGATCAGCGGGGGCGCCGGCGGCCGCAAGGCCCTCAGCCGCTGACCTTCCGCCCGACGGCCGCCGTGCGACGCCGGAAGCCCGCCGCCCGACGGCCGCCGTCCGGCAACTGCCGTCCGTCGCCAGCCGCCCGGCGTCTCCGCACGGTGCGCACGTGCCGTACACGGAGGCGTACATGTCGCGAAGGCGGGCATACGGGCGGCAGTACCGGGCCGGGACAGGCCGCCGCCCGGCCCGGCAGTCAACCTGACGGGAACTGAAGAGGAGCAGTCCCCTTGACCATTCCCTTGATCCCGAGCGACGCCGCCACCACCGCCGCCGCCACCCCCGTGCCGACCAGCCTCGTGCCCGCCACCCCCGCCGTGCCCGAGCCCCGTGAGGGGGCGGCGGCCGACGCGGCGTCCGGGCCCTCCTGGGACGACCTGGTCGCCACGGTCCGTGAGGCCGGGCTCTACCCGACCGAGGAGCAGGCCGAGCGGGTGACCCGCGCGGTGCTCGCGGCGCTCGGCGAGCACGTGGTCGGCGACGAGCGCGTCGACCTGGCGCGGGCGCTGCCGGAGGAGGCGGCGCGAGTCGTCGCCGCGCAGGTGCCCGCCAACCGCCCGCTCCCGGCGGCCGAGTTCGTCAACGAGCTGGCCCGCCGGCTGCCCAACGCCACGCACGCCACGGCCCGTTGGGACACCACCTCGGTCCTCGGCGTCCTGCCCGAGCTGATCGGGGACGACCTGACCCAGCGGCTCCTCGCCCAACTCCCCGCCGGGTACGCCCTGCTGTTCGGGCAGGCCGAGCTCCCCCGGGCCGCCTAAGGGCCTGTCCGACGGATCTTGCACGTGGGTCGCGGGGGCCGGCACGCACGTCTGCGGCGTTGTCGTCACTCGACGACGCTCCGCGTCGCCTCCCTCCTCCGCCTTGCAGCCGCACGCACCAGCCCCCGCTCAGGGCGGTGACAAGGGAACTCGGCAGCAAGAACGGCAAGATCCGCCGGACAGGCCCTAGCCGAACTGGTAGTCGCGGGACAGCACGCGCCGGTAGGAGGTGCGCCATCGGGGCCGGTACCACCGGACCTCCCGGCGCAGCTCCAGTCCCCGGGGCCCCGGCAGCAGCAGGGCCACCGCGCAGGCGCCGGCGGGGGAGGCGGCGGAGTCCAGCGGGACGCGCCAGCTCCGGCCGGGGCCGGCGGTGAAGGCGGCCTCGGCGGGCGGATCGCGGAAGTCGGCGGCGCCCTGGGCGACGTCGACGTAGAAGAGCAGCCGCTCGAAGCGGTCCCCCCGCTCCAGCGCGACGTCCAGCGCGCCGCCGTCGGCGACGGCCACGTACGGCCACGCGTCGACGGCGCCCGCCTGCGCGGGACCGCCCGCGGCGCGGGCGGAGCGCACCGCGGCGGTGCGTCCGTCGCGGGTGCGCACCAGGCAGCCGAGCCCGACGCCCGCGCCGGACAGCGCCTCGGCGGGGAGCAGCGTCATCCGCAGCACCCCCCGCGGCTCGGTGAGCGCGCTCGGCGTCCGCTCGGTGAGCGTCACCGGTGCGGTCCCGGCGTTCCTGAAGAGGGCCGGGGTCAGCCGGATGGCCTTGCGCGGCGCGTGCCGGTCCGATCCGTCCATGCCTCCCCCGATGCCCCGGGCCGCTTCCGGCGGCGGCCGGCCACGTCTGTCTCGCCTGCGGAGTCCATCATGCCTCCCGGCGGGCGCCGGGCGTACGCGGGGATCGCGGGACGGCGGCGGGGCGGCGGCGGGACGGCTCCCCGCCTCGTCTCAGGCGAGGAGGTGGTCCATCTGCTGGGCCGCCTCCCGCATGCCCTCGGCCATGCCCATGTCCGACATCTGGTGCATCTCCTCCTGGTTGCGGAACGTCGAGGAGAGCTCCATGTGCGTGCCGGTGCCGGCGGTGCCGCTGCGGGTGAGGGTGACCTGGATGCCGATCGTGGGGGAGTCGGCGAGCGGCTCGCCCCGGTCGTCGGCGAACCCGTCGGTGAACTCCAGGTGGGTCGGCGGGGCGACCGAGTCGATCCGCCACCAGCCGTGCGGCTGGTCCCCCTCGGGGCCGGTCATGCGGTAGCTGACGGTCCCGCCGGGGCTGAGGTCGAAGGCGTCGACGGTGGCGGGGTAGGACGGCGGTCCCCACCAGCGTTCCAGCTTGCGCGGGTCGGCCCACAGTTGCCAGACCCGCTCGACGGGAGCGTCGAAATCGGCGACCAGGGTCAGTTCGAGCTGGTCGAAGTCCTCGTTGACGCTGGTGACGGTCATGGGTTCCAGTCCTTCGGCGCGGGCGCGGATGTCCTGCTCCTCCCAGCAAAACGCCGCGCCCGCGCCCCCGCCACTCGATCACGGGTCCGGCGTCAGCCGGCGTCGGAGCCCATCTCGTCGCGCACGAACGAGCGGAGCCAGGTGCGGAACTCCGGCCCGAGGTCCTCGCGCTCGCTGGCCATCCGGACGATGGCCCGCAGGTAGTCGCCCCGGTCGCCGGTGTCGTAGCGGCGGCCCTTGAAGACGACGCCGTGCACCGGGCCGCACACCTGCTCGTCCTGGGCCTGCGTCTGCAGGGCGTCGGTGAGCTGGATCTCCCCGCCGCGGCCGGGCTCGGTGCGCCGCAGCACGTCGAAGATGCCCGGGTCGAGCACGTACCGGCCGATGACGGCGTAGTGCGACGGCGCGTTCCCCGGCGCCGGCTTCTCCACCAGGCCGGTGACCTTGACGACGTCGTCCTCCGCGGTGGCCTCGACGGCGGCGCAGCCGTAGAGGTGGATCTGGGAGGGGTCGACCTCCATGAGGGCCACCACGCTGCCGCCGCGCTCCGCCCGCACGTCGATCATGCGGGCCAGCAGCGGGTCGCGCGGGTCGATGAGGTCGTCGCCGAGGAGCACGGCGAACGGCTCCGCGCCGACGTGCGGGGCGGCGCAGAGGACGGCGTGGCCGAGGCCGCGGGGGTCGCCCTGGCGGACGTAGTGGATGGTGGCGAGGTCGGTGGACTCCTGGACGCGGGCGAGCCGGTCGGCGTCGCCCTTGCGCTGCAGGGCCGACTCCAGCTCGTAGTTGCGGTCGAAGTGGTCCTCGAGCGGCCGCTTGTTGCGGCCGGTGATCATCAGGACGTCGTCGAGGCCCGCGGAGACGGCCTCCTCGACGACGTACTGGATGGCCGGCTTGTCGACGACCGGGAGCATCTCCTTGGGCGTCGCCTTGGTGGCCGGAAGGAACCGCGTGCCGAGACCGGCCGCGGGGACGACCGCCTTGGTGATGGTGGGTGTCATGGGTGCAGTGGGTCCTCGATGGGTGGGGCCGGCCCCCCGGTTCGGGGCGCCCGCGGGCGGATGGGGTTGCGGTGTGCCGGACCGTGCGGTCCGGTCCGGCGGGCCGCGGTGTCCGCCGTGCCGGCGGGAGGTCACCGGTCGGCGTGGGACGGGAGACAGGGCCATCCTCCGGTGGGTCCGGGCGGAACGCCATCTTCCGGGGTGGAGTTCCGCTCGAAGCGTCCTCGGTCCGGAACGTTCTCGGTCCGCAGCGTCCCGGTGCGGAGCGCCTGGTCAGGAGCGCCGGATCGGGAGCGCCTGGTCCGGAGCGTCCCGGTGTGGAGCGCCTGGTCAGGAGCGCCGGATCGGGAGCGCCTGGTCCGGAGCGTCCCGGTGTGGAGCGCCTGGTCAGGAGCGCCGGATCGGGAGCGGCTGGTCCGGCCGGAGCGTCCCGGTGTAGCGCGCTTGGTCAGGAGCGCCTGGCCCGGAGCGTCCCGGTGCGGAGTGCCTGCTCAGGAGCGCCTGGTCCGGAGCCTTGCTTCGCGGCGCCTGGTCCGGTGGGCCGTGGTCCGGAGCATTTCGGGTCGGAGCGCCTGTCCGCGGTGCCCCGTCAGCAGCGCCTGGTCCGCGACGCCTGGTGCGCGGCGCCGGGCCCGCAGCGGTTGGCCCGCGGCGCCCGGTTCAGAGCGCCCTGGTGAGGAACACGCTGTTCGGGTCGTCCCGGTAGTCGCCGAAGGGCGGGCAGGCGGTGAACCCGTGCCGGGCGTACAGCCGCCGGGCCGCGGCGAAGTAGTCCTCGGCGCCGGTCTCCAGGCTCAGCCGGCGGTGACCGCGCTCCGCGGCCAGCCCGGTCAGGTGCTCCAGTACCGCCGAGGCGATCCCGCGGCCCCGTGCGGCGGCCGCGGTGCGCATCGACTTCAGCTCCCCGTGACCGGGGGCGACGTCCTTGAGCGCGCCGCAGCCCAGCAGGGTCCCGTCGGCGGCGCGCGCGGTCACGAAGACGATGCCGTCGCCCGTCAGGGCGCCGGCATCAAGGGCGTGCACCGACTCCGGCGGGCTGGTGGCGTACATGTCCCGCAGGTGCTCGTCCAGGAGCGCGGTGACGTCCTCGCGCAGCGGCGAGTCGGCGGCGATCAGCAGCGCGGCAGAGGTCGGCATCCGCCCATGGTCGCAGGCCCGCCGGGCCTGGGGACCGGCGGGTCCGCGGCCTCACCACCCGGTCGGACCGGGGCCGCGCGCGCTCGGGTGCAGGCCGACCGCGCCGAGCAGCCGGGCGGCCCCCCGCACGGCGGCGGTGTGCGGGCCGGGCACCACGACGAGCGGGGCGGGCAGCCGGGCCTCCAGACGGCGGACGATTCCGGCCCGCAGCGCTCCGCCGCCCGCCAGCAGCACGCCGCGGGAGAGCGCCGCCGGGACCAGCGAGTCCCGGTCCTGCCGGAGCGTCGCGGCCACCATCGTGGCCACCGCGTCGACGACGTCGTCCTCCGTCGCGCCGCCCCCGAGGTCGGCGGTGCCCAGCGCGACCCGGCGGGCGTCGGCGACCGCGCCCTCGTCCAGCAGCACCACCTCGGTGAGCTGCGCGCCGACGTCCACCACCAGCAGCGGCCGGGACAGGGCGGCCCCTGCCGCCACCGCGATCGCCCGGGCCCCCGGCACGGTCAGCACCGCCCGCGGCCCCAGCACCCGCACGGCCGACCGGGCGGCCGTCCGGTAGGCGACCGAGTCCAGCACCGGCGTGGTGAGCACCACCAGCGGGCGGGCGGGACCGCGCAGCCGGTGGGCGAGCAGGCGCCGCAGCAGTCCCGCGCACGCGGCCTCGTCGACGATGGCGCCCCGCCGCACCGGGCGGCCGGGGCCGTCGACGGCGACGGTGGGCACGTCCAGGACCGGGCCGCGCCCGGCCGTCCAGGCACGGGTGCGGGCGCTGCCCACGTCCAGGGCGACACCGCTCGGGACCGGCCGCGGTGGTCCGGACGTGCCGCGGACCGGGGCGGCGTCCGCGTCGCCGGGCCGCCGCACGGTCACCGGCCCGCCGCCCGCCGCGGCCCGGCCGTCCGCCGCGACGGCGGCGGGGAACCCGGCGCGGCGGACGTCACCGCCCCGGTGGACGCCCGGTTCAGGGCGCGCAGCCGTCGGCAGGGCGCGCAGTAGCGGGCCTGCGGGACGAGCAGCAGCTGCTTCCGGTCGACCGGCAGGCGGCACCGGTGGCAGAGGCCGTACCGGCCCTCGTCCAGGCGCCGCAGCGCCGCCTCGACGTCCGCGAGGACCATGCGGGCCGGCGCGCCGGACGCCGGCCCGGCGGGCGCGGCCGGGTCGCGCAGCAGCCGGAGCTGCTCCCGCAGGGCGGCGCGGAGGACGGCGAGGTCCTCCGCGGTCAGGTGCCGCGCGGCGCGGTCACCGGCGGCGGTCGGGGAATTCACCACGTCACCTCCGAGGGGCGGGGGACCGGGGGCCTGGGGCCGCGGACCGGGGGTACGGGACGGGACGCGCGCACGGGGCGTCCTCAGACGTCCTTGCGGCGGCAGCCGACGCAGTGGTGGGTGTACGGCAGGATCTCCAGCCGCTCCTCCGGGATCGCCTCCCCGCAGCGCCCGCACGTGCCGTACGTGCCGTCCTGGATCCGGGCGAACGCCGCGTCGATCTCCCGCAGCACCTTGGTGATCGCCTCCTTCTGCGGGGACATCAGGTGGTCGTCCACCGCCGGGCCGCCGGTGAGGGAGCGCAGCTGGGCGAGCCGGCTGTCGCGCTCGTGCTCCAGGCGCTGCCGGGCCTCCTTGGACGTGTGGCGCTGCGGGCGGGGTTCGGGAGGAGCGGCGTCGAGGGCCATGGGAGTCCTTTCCATCGGTTCCGGACCGGCCGGGTTCGGGCGGGCCGGAAGGCGGTGCGTGCGCCCCGTACGTGACGCCGGCCACCGCCACCAGGGGGGCCGACGGCAGGGGGCGTCGGGCCCCCGGCGACGGGGCCGGGTGCCTGGTCCGGCGGCCGGGGCGGGCCGCGGACAGGTCCACCCTCGCCGTTCGCGCGGCGCGCGGCCATCGGCCGCGCGCCCCATTTCCGCCCGTCCCGCCCGCCCCCGCGTGGGTGCCGCGACCCACCCGGAATGGGTGCCGCGACCCATCGACGCCGGCCCGGCCGCCCGGCAGGCTGGAGGGCCGGCCCGGACGGTCGGGCCGTGCCGGGGAGCCGCGGCGTGCCGGGGGACCGCGATGCCCGAGAGTGGTGGGCGAGAGTGGTGGGCGAGAGTGGTGGGCGACGCATCGCTGAAGGAGGCGTGACCCCGGTGTCCCTGTTCTGGCGGATCTTCCTGCTCAACGCCGTGGTGCTGGGCGTGGCCACGGCGCTGCTGCTGTGGGCGCCGGTGACGGTGTCCGTGCCGGTCCTGCTGACCGAGGCGGTGATCCTGGTCGGCGGCCTCGGGGTGATGCTGGTCGCCAACGCCGCCCTCATCCGCTGGGGACTGGCCCCGCTGGTCCGGCTCACCCGCCGGATGGCCACCGTGGACCTGCTCCGCCCCGGACAGCGGCTGCCGGAGAGCGGCACCGGCGAGGTCGCCGACGTCATCCGCACCTTCAACGCCATGCTGGAACGCCTGGAGCAGGAACGCGTGGCGAGCAGCGCCCGGGTGCTGAGCGCCCAGGAGTCGGAGCGCCGCCGCGTCGCGCAGGAACTGCACGACGAGGTGGGGCAGAGCATGACGGCCGTCCTGCTGGCGCTGAAACGGGCCGCCGACACGGCCGACCCGCCGCTGCGGGACGAACTGCGGCAGATCCAGGAGGCCACCCGCGGCAGCCTGGACGAGGTCCGGCGCCTGCTGCGGCGGCTGCGCCCCGGCGTCCTGGAGGACCTCGGCCTGGTCAGCGCCCTCACCGCGCTGGCCGGGGACTTCGCCACCCACACCGGCCTGACCGTGCGCCGCGACTTCGCCGGCGACCTGCCGCCCCTGGAACCGACCACCGAACTGGTCCTCTACCGCGTGGCCCAGGAGAGCCTGACCAACGCGGCCCGCCACGCCGACGCCGAGACGGTCACCGTGCGCCTGCGCCGGGACCCGGACGCCGTCGAACTCACGGTCACCGACGACGGGCGCGGCATCCGGCGGCTGTGCGAGGGCGCCGGGATCCGCGGCATGCGGGAACGGGCGCTGCTGGTGGGCGCCTCGCTCGAGGTGGTCCCCGGGCCGTCGGGCGACGGGACGACCGTGCGGCTGACCGTGCCGGTCCCCCCGGCGGGTCCGGTCCCGCCGGGACCGGAGCCGTTCGCCCTCCCGCAGCCCGCCCCGTCCGCCGCACGCACCGACGCCCAGGACCTCTGATGCAGCACGACAACCCCGTCACCCCGCTCACCCCCGAGCCCGCCGAGACCCCCGCGACACCGGGGAGCCGGCCCGCCCGCATCCTGCTCGCCGACGACCACGCCCTGGTGCGGCGAGGGGTGCGGCTGATCCTCGACCAGGAACCGGACCTGCGGGTGGTCGCCGAGGCGGGCGACGGCGCCGAGGCCGTGGAGCAGGCACGCGCCCACGAGATCGACCTGGCCGTGCTGGACATCGCGATGCCCCGGATGACCGGGCTCCAGGCGGCCCGCGAACTGGCCGCGGTCCGGCCGGGGCTGCGGATCCTCATGCTGACCATGCACGACAACGAGCAGTACTTCTTCCAGGCGCTGAAGGCCGGCGCCTCCGGCTACGTGCTGAAGTCCGTCGCCGACCGGGACCTGGTCGCGGCGTGCCGGGCCGCGATCCGTGACGAGCCGTTCCTCTACCCCGGCGCGGTGACGGCGCTGATCCGCCACTACCTCGACCGGGTCCGGCAGGGCGAGGAGGTGCCGGGGCAGATCCTCACCCCGCGTGAGGAGGAGGTCCTGAAGCTGGTGGCCGAGGGGCACTCCTCGAAGGAGATCGCCGAGATGCTGTTCATCAGCGTGAAGACGGTGCAGCGCCACCGCGCCAACCTGCTGAGCAAGCTGGGGCTGCGGGACCGGCTCGAACTCACCCGGTACGCCATCCGGGCGGGCCTCGTCGAGCCCTGACCGCCCGGCGCCCCGGTGTCACTCCCGGTCCGGGGCGCCGGGTTCACCCGGCCGGACGCGCGCCGGGAACCTCGGCGGCCCCCCGACCGTCCTTCCGGCATCGGCTCCTTCCGCCGCCGCCGTCGCCCTCGGCCCACGGGGGCCGCGGCGGTGGGCAGCGGACAGTGCCGGCTCGCGCCGAGGCGCGGGTCGGCCGGAGCGCGGACCGGTCCCGCCCCCTGGACGGGGCCGGACCGTAAGGGCCCCGGGCCGCCATCGGCCGGCCGGGGACCGAAGGGGCCTGGGACCGGCCGGCAGAACCACGGGCCGGGCAGGAACCGAGGGTCGGCAGGAACCGAGGGTCGGCAGGAACGAAGGCGGGCCGGAACCGGGGACCCGCAGGGAGCGAGGACCGGCGGGAGCCGGCCGAACGAGGGACGGAAAGGGGGACGACCACCGATGCAGCCGGCCGCGCGCCGCCGCCCGACCGGGCTCCCCTGGGTCGTGGCCCTCCTCCTGGCCGTGCTCGGCGCCTTCGCCCCCGGCGGACCGCCCACCGGCTCCGCCGCCGCGGCGCCGGCGGGCGTCCACGTGGTGGTGGCCGGACACGGGGCGGTCCCGCACGCCGACGACCGGTGCGCGGGCGGCGTCTGCCTCGCCCCCGCGGCGACCCGGCACCAGCCCCCGGGTGACCATCCGGGGCACCCGGCCGTCCGCCCCGGCGCCCCCGCCGTCGCCCCGCCCGCCCCGGCGCGTGCCGGCGGCCGCCTCGCCGCGCGGCCGCCCGCCCCCGGCGACCTCCTCCCGCACCGCGGCCGGTCACCCCCCTCCGGCGTCTGACCGACCCCGCCCCCTTCCATCCGTGCGTCACGACGGCGGCCGAGCCGGCCGCCCCCGTGGCGTGCCCAGCCGGAGGCCCTTGTGTCCAGAACGTCCCGTTCCACCCGGTGGAGGGCGTTGATCGCCCTCGCCGTGGTCGCCCTGTCCGTCCTCATCACCCTCACCGTGCCGGTCCGCCTCGGACTGGACCTGCGCGGCGGCACCCAGATCGTGCTGGAAACCCGCTCCACATCCGCCGTCGAGGCCGACCGCGAGGCCACCGACCGCACCCTGGAGGTGCTGCGCGGACGCGTCGACGCGCTCGGCGTCGCGGAACCGACCCTGCAGCGCTCCGGGGACCGGCGGATCATCGTCGAACTGCCCGGCGTCCAGGACCCCAAGGAGGCCGCCGAGGTCCTGGGCCGCACCGCGCAGCTCACCTTCCACCCGGTGCTCGGGACCGAGGACCCCGCCGCCGACGGGAACGGCAACGAGGCCGGGGGCGAGGAAGCCGCCGGGGCCGGGGACGCGGCCGGGGACGCCGCCGGGCGGGTCCTGCCCGACGAGTCCGGCGAACGCCTCCGCCTCGGCCCCGCCGCCCTGACCGGCGGCGACGTGGAACGCGCCGACGCCCGCCACGACGCGCAGACCGGCGCCGGCTGGCACGTCACCGTCGACTTCGACAAGGCCGGAAGCGACCGCTGGGCCGGGCTCACCGGCGAGGCCGCCTGCGCCGCGCCCGGCGACCCCACCCGCCGGGTCGCCATCGTCCTCGACGACCGGGTGGTCTCCTCCCCGCAGGTCGATCCCTCCGTCGCCTGCGGCGACGGCATCACCGGCGGCGCCACCCGCATCACCGGCCAGTTCACCGACGCCGACGCCCGCGAACTGGCCCTGCTGATCAGCGGCGGCGCGCTGCCGGTGCCGGTGGAGACCGTCGAGCAGCACACCGTCGGCCCCACCCTGGGCGCCCGCGCCGTCGAGGCGAGCGCCTGGGCCGCCGTCATCGGCACCGCGCTGACCGCGCTGTTCCTCATCCGCGCCTACCGGCTCCTGGGCGTCCTCGCCGTCGTCGCGCTGCTCTGCTACGGCCTGATCTCCTACGCCGCGCTGGCCGCCCTCGGCGCCACCCTCACCCTGCCGGGCCTGGCCGGTTTCGTGCTCGCCATCGGCATGGCCGTCGACGCCAACGTCCTCGTCTTCGAACGGGCCCGCGAGGAACACGCCGCCCGGGCCCGTCCCGGCGTCCGACCGGCCCTGGCGCCGGTTTCCGCAAGGCGTTCGGCGCGATCGCCGACTCCAACGTCACCACGCTGATCGCCGCCGTGCTGCTCTTCCTGCTCGCGTCCGGCCCGGTCCGCGGCTTCGGCGTCACCCTCGGCATCGGCGTGCTCGCCTCCATGGTCAGCGCCCTGGTGGTCACCCGGGTGCTCGCCGACTTCGCCGTCTCCCGCCGCTCGGTGCGCCGCCGGCCGCGCGTCACCGGCATCGCCGACGTGGGCCGGGTCCGCCGCGCCCTGGACCGCCGCAACCCCCACCTGCTGCGCCGCCCGCGCCGCTGGCTCGCGGCCGCCGCCGCCGCGCTGGTCCTGGCCGGTTCCGGCATCGCCGTGCGCGGGGTCGACCTCGGCATCGACTTCACCGGCGGCCGCCTCCTGCAGTACGCCACCACCGCGCCCGTCGACCCCGAACACGCCCGCGCCGCCCTCGCCGACGCCGGCTTCCCCCGGGCCGTCGTGCAGTCCTCCGGCGACAACGGCCTGTCGGTGCGCACCGAGCGGCTGACCGACACCGAGGCGGACACCGTCACCCGCACCATCGCCGCGCTCGGCGCGGACGACGGCGGGAGCGGGGCGGCCGGGAGCGGGACCGGGGGCGAGGCAGGGAGCGAGGCCGGAAGCGGGGCCACCAAGGTCCGCGACGAGCTGATCGGGCCGAGCCTCGGCGAGGAACTGAGCCGCAACGCGCTGCTCGCCCTGGGCGTCGCCCTCGGCGCCCAGCTCCTCTACCTCGCGATCCGGTTCCGCAGCCGCTTCGGCATCGCGGCGGTCGGCGCGCTCGCCCACGACGTGGTCGTGCTGGTCGGCGTCTTCGCCTGGCTCGGCAAGACCGTCGACGGCGTCTTCCTGGCCGCGCTGCTCACCGTCATCGGCTACTCGGTCAACGACTCCGTGGTCGTCTTCGACCGGGTGCGCGAACTGCTCCGGCGGCGGGGCGGGAAGTCCGGCGCCCAGGCGAGGCCGCTGCCGGACCTGGTGAACACGGCCGTCCTGCAGACCCTGCCCCGGACCGTCAACACGGGTCTCGGCGCCGTCCTCATCCTCGCCGCCCTCGCCGTCCTGGGCGGCGACACCCTCACGGACTTCGCCCTCGCCACGCTGATCGGCGTCGTGGTCGGCACCTACTCGTCCGTGTTCGTCGCCGCGCCCCTCGCCCTGGAGCTCGGCGGCGGCACCGGCCCCGCCGCCACCGCCCGCGCGGACCGGCCGGCTCGGCGGACGCCGGAGCGGACCGAGGCGGCGCAGCCCGCGGGACGGTGAGGCGGCCGGCCCGGCCGGAGGCCCCCCTGGGCGCCCTCCGGCCGGGCCGCCCACCCGCGCTGCCGTCCGCTCAGGCAGTCGCCCCGGGGGCGGGCAGCACCCCCACGCCGTCGCGCCGTTCGAAGATCAGGTGGGTCTCCGTCTGGCGCACCACCCGGTGCACGGTGACGTGCTGGAGCACGAAGTCCCGCAGCGCCTCCGCGTCCGCCACCGCGACGTGCAGGTAGAAGTCGTCCGCCCCGGCCACGTGGAACACCTGGATCACGCCGGGTGTCCGCACCAGGCTGGCGTAGAGCCGGTTGACGTGCTCCGCGTTGTGCCGCTCCAGGCGCACCTTGATCAGCGCCTGCAGCGGGTGCCCCAGCGCCGAGTAGTCGAGCCGGAGCGTCGTCCCCGCGACGACCCCGCGCTCCCGCAGCGCCCGCAGCCGGTAGGCGCAGGTCGACTCGGCGAGGTTCAGGCGGCGGGCGAGCGCCTTGTTGGTCAGCTGGGGATCGTCGGCCAGCAGGCCCACGATCCGGCGGTCCAACTCGTCCAGGAGCGGCCGCTGCTCTCGTTTTTTCAACGAAACCCCCAGGGCGACGGACGGCCGATTCCGTCGACGACCTCCGATGTCGCCGCGTTCGTTGCCGATTCTGCAGCGATCATGCGGTGTTCCTGCTCCCGGTGCAACGCTCCCGCCATGGGCATCTCTCCTGAGCGCTTCGAGACGCTGGCCGTCCACGCCGGACGCGCGGACCTGGCCGACCTGGGCGTGCACGCGCCCCCGATCGACCTGTCCTCCACCAACCCCCTTCCGGACATCGAGCGCGGCGGCGACTCCTACGAGTCCATGGCCACCGGGGGCCGTCCGCTCCCGGACGGCGGCGCCGTCTACCAGCGCCTGTGGAACCCCACCGTCGCCCGGTTCGAGGAGGCCCTCGCCGACCTGGAGCAGGCCGAGGCGGCGGTCGCCTTCGCCTCCGGCATGGCCGCCACCACCGCCGCGATCCTCGCCCTGACCGGTGCGGACGGCAACCGTCACGTCGTCGCCGTCCGCCCCCTCTACGGCGGCACCGACCACCTGCTGGCCTCCGGGCTCCTCGGAGTGGAGACCACCTTCTGCGGCGCCCACGAGGTGGCCGGCGTGATCGCCTCCCGCCCGGACACCGCCCTGGTGATCCTGGAGACCCCCGCCAACCCCACCCTCGACCTGGTCGACATCGCCGGTGTCGTCCGCCAGGCGGGCCCGGTCCCGGTCATGGTGGACAACACCTTCGCCACGCCCGTGCTGCAGAACCCGGTCACCCTGGGCGCGTCCCTCGTGCTGCACAGCGCCACCAAGTACCTGGGCGGACACGGCGACGTCATCGGCGGCGTCATCGCCTGCGACGAGACCACCGCCGAGGCGCTGCGCCGGGTGCGCGCCATCACCGGCGCGCTGCTGCACCCGCTGGCCGCCTACCTCCTGCACCGCGGCCTCGCCACGCTGCCCACCCGGGTCCGCGCCCAGCAGGAGACCGCCCGCGAACTGGCCGGATGGCTCGCCCAGCACCCCGCCGTGGAGCGCGTCTTCTACCCCGACCTGGACTCCGCCGTCCTGGCCGACGGCCGCACCGGCTCCCTGCGCCACCAGATGCGCGGCCCCGGCGCGATGATCGCCGTCGCCCTGCGCGGCGGCTACGAGGCGGCCCGGCACCTGACCTCCTCGCTCTCCCTCTTCACCCACGCCGTCTCGCTCGGCGGCGTGGACTCCCTGGTCCAGCACCCGGCCGCGCTCACCCACCGCCCGGTCGCCCCGGAGGCCCGCCCGTCGGCCAACGTGGTGCGCCTGTCGATCGGCCTGGAGCACGTCGACGACCTGATCGCCGACCTGGAGTCCGCGCTCCCCGTGTCTCCCGCCCACGCCGCGTCAGCCGCGTCAGCCGCGTCCGCCGCGTCCGCCGGCTCCTCCGGAGGGACGGCGGCGGCCCCGTCGACACCCGTGGTCCTGCCGCTCTCCGCCCACGCGGGCGCCGCGGCCCCCGGGCGCTGACCTCCGACCGCGTCGGCGGCGGCGAGGCATCACCGGAGGGGAATGCCTGACCGTCGCCGGCGCATTCCCGCGCCGCGGAGTCCGCCCCGCCCCGCGGAAAAAGGGGAGCCCCCGCGATCGTCCGATCGCGGGGGCTCCGCCGGGTCCCGCCGCGGGTCCTGCCGGTCGTCCTGCCGGAGGTCCCGCCGGTCGTCCTGCCGAGACCTACTGGACGTCCACGTAGTCGCTGGTCGAGCTGACCGCCGGGGTCGTCGACGTGCCCGCGAAGCTGTAGCGGAAGTAGCCGTCGGCGGAGGCGGTGACGGACGTCGACAGGGCGCCCGTGGAGCTGGAGGTGACCGTCTTCAGCGTCGTCCAGGTGGTGCTGTTCTTCTTGCGGTACTGCAGCTTCACCGGCTGCTTGGTGTAGCCGTGGTACTGACCGGTCTCCCAGTTGGCGCGGGTCAGCTTGCCGGTGACCTTGATGGTCCGGCCCTTCTTCACCGGCTCCGGCGACGCGTTGACCGTGAGCTTGGAGTACCGCTGGACCTTGAAGGTGGCCGCCGGGTCCTTGGCGATGTAGTCGTAGTCGTGGGCGGCGACCAGGGTGGAGAGCTCCCAGGTGCCCGCCGCGGCGTTGTCGAACAGCGCCATCGACGCGACGGGGTCGAACGTCAGGTTGCCCGTGCAGGTGGACGTGGTGGCGCTGACCTTGGTGCAGGTGATGTCGCCGTCGTCGTACCAGATCTGCGCGTAGTTCGGGTTCGGGCCGAAGGCGCTGATGTACGTCGTCTCCGCGATGCCGGAGTCGTCCGTCGCGGTGATGCTGACCTTCGCGGACACGACCTTGGTGGTCCCGACGACGACCGGCTTGCCGCCGTTGACGACGACCTTGTCGATCCGGATGTCTCCGGCGCGGGTGTCCGCCTGTGCGGTGGTGGCGCCGAGCGTGGTGGCGGCCAGGGCGACGCCGAGGCCGAGCACGGCGGGGCGCGTGATGGTGCGCAAGTGTTTTCCCCCCACGGGATCTCGAAAGCTGAGTAGGCAGAGCGTAAGGCGTTGGCCAGTGCCATTCCGCCACGGATTCGTCACAACGCCGTCATGGATCTCCACGGGCGTTCTTCCCGGGTCCGGTGCCCAGCGCCCGGCGGCGCGGCGGGGGAGTCGCGCGGGCGACCGGGCGTCCCGGCGATGATCGACCGGTGCCGCCTGGCCCGCACAGGCTGCCCCGCACAGACTGCCCCGCACAGCCTGCCGTGCCCAGGCCGCCGACGGGCCTCCCGCGGCGGGCCTCCCGCAGTGTCACCCCAGCACCTGCACCGCGTACACCGCGCCGACCCCCGCGGCGAGACCCCCCAGCAGCAGCCGGAGCGCGGTCTCCGGCAGGTGCGGCTGGAGGCGCGCGCCGAGGTAGCCGCCGATCAGCCCCCCGGCCCCGCAGCACAGGCCCAGCACCCAGTCGGGAGCGACCTCGCCCGTGGTGACCAGGGACAGCAGCGCGTACGTGCCCGCGCCGACGAGGGACGTCACGAACGTGGACGCCAGCGCCGCGGGTGCCACGACCGCCACCGGAACGCCCCGGCCGACCAGGACCGGTCCGAGCAGCGACCCGCCCCCGATCCCGTACACGCCCCCCGCCACCCCGACGGCCAGCGCCAGCGCGGTCGTGGCGCGGGGCGAGGGCGCGCGACCGGGGGCGTCCACGGAGCCCGGGCGCAGCGTCCGCAGTGTGCGCACAGTTCGCTGCGACCGCAGGGTTCGCAGCGACCGCAGGGTTCGCAGGGTTCGCAGGGAGAGCCACAGTCCCAACGGCAGCAGCAGCGCGGCGATCAGGAGCCGGAAGACCCGCGGCCCCGGCACGGCGAAGACCCGCACCACCGCCCCGACGACCACCCCGGGCACCGTCCCCGCCACCAGCAGCCGCGTCAACGGCCCGCCCAGCCGCCCGGCCCGCCAGTGCCGCAGCAGGGCGCCGGGGCCGGCGACGACGTTGAACAGCAGGTTCGTCGGCGTCACCGCGGGGCTCGGCACCCCCAGCACGCTCACCTGCACCGGCAGGAGGAACACCGCGCCCGACACCCCCACCGGCGCGGTGACCACCGAGATCAGCAACCCGGCCGCGAACCCGCCCAGGCCGGTCGTCCACGAGTCCACCGCTACGCCCTCCCCCTCGTCCCCCGGCGCCGCTTCGCCGCGGCGTGCGTCAGAGCGGGTCGATGCGGCTCCTGAGCAGGCAGAACTCGTTGCCCTCCGGGTCCATCAGGACGTGCCACGACTCCTCCCCGGTCTGGCCGACCTCGGCCGGGCGGGCCCCGAGCGCCAGCAGCCGCTCCAGCTCCGCGTCCTGGTCCCGGTCCGTGGGGTTGACGTCGATGTGCAGCCGTGACTTCCCCGGCTCGGGTTCCTCCCGGGCGCTCAGGAAGAGCGGGGGCTGCGGCCCGCCGAACCCCTCCCGCGGCCCGATCTCCACCGAGCCGTCGTCCTCCCGCCCGAGCACCACGAAGTCCAGGACCTCGCACCAGAACCGCGCCAGCAGCTCCGGGTCCCGGCAGCCGAGCACCATCTCACCGATACGACACGCCATGACGAGAACCTTCCCCCGTGCGGAAGTTGTGGTCCCGGGAGGTCCACGGCGGACGCCCCCGGCAGCGAAACCCCGCGACGGTACCCGATCCGATGATCTTGCCGCCACCCCTTCCCGGGAGCACGCCGCGGCCGCAGGGGGTGGGACTCGACCGGAGTTGGGCGTTCCACGAGTTGGCGGTCGGGATGCCGCCGATTCCACCGGCGCGTCGGTCGGCGACGGAATTGGGCATTCCATCGGTGATGGGGTCCTTTCCGATATTCCGTCGAACCGATTGGCCCCTTCGCGACGCTCTGGCATGATCCCGTTATGGCGAGAACGGGTGGGGACCTGAAGGCCTGGATGTCCGGGCTGGATGATGCGGAACTTCGTGAACTCCTCTCTGTTCCGGGGCCGCTGCCGTATTGGGCCAAGGTCCCCCAGCCGGGCAGGCGTGCTCACCACGGCAGACGGGAGTTGCGTACGGCGCGGGCCTGGATAGGACGCGCCAGGGTCGCCGATCTGAAGGCGATCGCGGAGGCGGCGGCAGGCTTCGCTCGCGTGCTGGTGGAGGAAGTTCACGGCGAGTCCTCAAGTGACTTCGACGGGGTGGATCCCGACGCGCTGCATTCGCTCCTCGCGGAACTTCCGCCTGTGCTCGCCATTCTCACGCTGCATTCCTTTGCTGTGCAGGGCGATGCGGCTCGACGGGGCATGGTGGAAGAGCACTGGGAGCAACTCCTCGATGCGGCGGCCAAGCCGGTCGCCGGCGATTGGGTGCTCGGTCGGGCGGCCGATGAGCAGGCAGTGACCACGCAAGGGACGGCCGAGGACGAGTCCTCGGAGCGACAGGGGAGTGGGGAAGTGTCCGTTACGGGTGAAGGCGGGAACCTGGGGGCGACGGACTGCGCCACATTGCCGGAGGCCTCCGACCTGGAGGCGGTGCTGCAGGGGCTTCGCCTGAAGGCGACAGGGTGTGCCGACGCCATGCGCGTGGCCGCGGGAGCGGTGGCGGAGGGGCGTGCCGTCCCGGAAGAGGTTCTGCAGCAGGCGGCTGAGTGGAACGACGCGCGTGCGGCGGCCGTAACGACCTTTCAGGCTGCTCGGCCGGACTGCTCGGACGACGCGGACTTCCAGGCCCTCCACGACGCCGTCGACGAACTGCGGGCCGAGCAACTCAGGGCGGAGGAACGGCACCAGCGCATCGCGACGCTCCAGGAGCAACGTAAGCCGCTGCTGGACGTTCTGCGGATGGCCGAGCAGACCGGTGGCGGGTCGCACCTGGAGGCGATGCGGGAAGCCCTCCGGGGACTCGACGATCAGATCGCGGAACTGGAAGGCCGTACGGGGACGAGCCAGGACACGGTCTCCGATGCGGCAGCGGTTCCGGCACCTCGGGGCGACGAGGAGTTGTTGGAGCCGTCACCGACGCCCGAGCGGCCCGGCTCGTCCGCCCCGGAGGCTGCCGAGGAGCCCGCACCGCAGAGTGACCCGGACATCGAGCCGGAGACCGTCTTCGAGCCGGAGCCGGAGCCGGAGCCGGAGCCGGAGTGGGAGTCGAAGGCCGAGCCGGGCCTCCCGCCGGTCGCGGCGAACGTGTCGCAGGACCAGGGGGTGGCTGAGGAACCCGCCGCGCACGATGAACAGCGTCAGCCGTCGTCCGAGGACCGGGCGGATGACGCGGAGCCCGTGGCCGAAAGCGCCCTCACCCCCCGTGAGCCGGTGGCGGGTTCCGTGAGCGCTGCCGCCGCTGCCCCGGTCACCGGTGCTGACGAGGCGAGGCCCCTCGTATGGCAGAGCGCCAAGGACTGCGCCCCACTCGAGGACTCCGCGAGCCCGGCGGCCGAGGCGCCGGTGGAACGGCTGCTGAAGGGCGGCCGCTTCCAGGAGGCGTACTGGATGACGCTCGGATCCGGTGAGCCCGCGCACCGTGCGGAGTGTCTGGCCTTCGCCGACGCGGCCTTCTCCACCCGCCTGCCCGAGGACGCCACGTCGGTGATGACCCGGTTCAACCCCGACCTGGAACAGTTGCAGGGCGACCGATCCGCGCTCGTGGTGGCCGCGGTCTCCTCGGTCCGGGCGGGGCTCGTCGCCGGTTTCCCCAACGACCTGCTGCTGCAGTCCGACCCGTTCGTCGGCCTCACCGGAGCCTGGCGCCGGCTGCTGGACTGCGCGCTCGACGTCCTCAGGCGTTACCAGTACGTGGACCCGGCCGTGCTGCAGGTCTCCGTGGAGAAGAACCCCGCACTCACTCGTGCCGGCATCGCGCAGGAGGCGGCACGGCTCAAGACGGAGGCGCCGAGGCGCCGGATCGGCTACGCCCGGGCCACGCAGGTGCAGAACCTGCTGCTGCGCCCGGATCAGCCCCTCGGACGCGCCCTGCACGCGGTCGAGGCGTGGGCTTCCGGCCAGGCGGACCGGTCGGTGCTGGACGAGGCGTGGAAGCCATTCGGCAAACGGGACTCGGCCGAGCGGGTCATCGAAGAGGCCGACGCCGCCATCCGCACACCGAAGCAGGCGAAGGAGCCGATCGAGGCCAAGGCCAAGCGCTCCCTGCTCGGTCGGATCGACGAGGTCGTCACCCTCCTGACCCAGGCGCGGGCCCTCGCCGTGCCGGAGGCAGAGGAACGCAGCGACTCGGTCATGGATCTGAGCCACGCGCTGGCGCAAGTTCGTTCCGAGGATCCGCTCCCCGGTGTCGAAGGGGCGATCCTGCACAGGCTGAGGTGCTGGCTGACCGGGCAGGGCGATGCCACTCCTTCCGAGGCCTACATCGGTGCCGGTGCCGCCGGGGACGTGACCGGCGAGGACGAGCCCGCGGCGGCGTACACCAGGAGCTTCCGGCCCGCCACCGAGGCACTCCTGGCGGCTCCGGACCTCCCTCGCACCTACGCCGGGGAGCCAGACCCCGCGGCCCCCGATTTCGTCGAGGCCCTGCACGCGGTGCTCGAGCACGTCGACGTCCGCTCGGTCCTCGGGACCTACGCGGAACGGGGCGACCTGCACCTGGCGGACGCCCTGGTCGAAGCCCTGGAGCAGGGTCTCGTGCCGGCTGTGGGTGGAGAGGCGGTACTGCCCGCGGACTGGCGGACGCGACGCGACACGCAGTGGGCCCGATGGTCGGCGCTGGCGGTGGAGCGATACCGCTCCGCCTCCGGGCTGCTCGCGGAGTTGCGGACCCAGAGCCTGGATGTGCCGACGGAGCGCGAGCTGGTCGGACGACTGGAGCAGCTGGAGAAGCCGGACCCGGACGGCGCGTACCGCGGTGTGGTCACACGTCTGAGGGAGCTCGAGGGAGAACTGCAGGAACGGGTGCAGGAGCATGTACGGAGGCTGCGCTCCCAGCTGGACTCCCTGACCCTGTCCGACGAGGACAGGAGCCGCATCCAGGCACTGCTGGAGGCGGGTGACACGGTCACGGCGGAGGAGTGCCTGGCGCTGCTGCGCAAGGGGGACGGACTGCCCGAGTGGAGCGGTGAGGCACCCGGCGAGGACCTGGAGCGCTTCGTCTCCGGACTGGAGGGCATCACGCCGGTCAAGTCGGGGCGGCAGGGCTTCTCGGCCCGCCCGTGGGCGGAGGCGTACGCGGACGGGCAGCCGCTGACCGAGAGCGCGCTGGTGGGACTGGAGAGCTGGGAGGCGCTCAGCAAGCCGAACACGCGGGGAGCGGAGTGGCAGAAGCACGTGCCCACGGTGCTCCGCCTGCTCGGGCTCGAGGGCCGCCCCCCGACCCGGGACGATCAGCGTCAGGTTCGGGGCACCCTTCGGCTCACCGCCAAGCTGCACGCGAACGAGAGCGCGCCCGGATACGTGGCGGACCTCGGCTCGGCCGCCTCGAACTACACGATCCTGGTGGTCACCGACGAGCTGCGCGGCCGCAGCCCGCTGGAGCTGCTCGACCGTACCGACACCGGTGCGTGCATCATCCTGTACCTGTATCCCCTGGGAATGTCGGGGCGGCGCAAGCTGGTCGCGCACGCCCGGACGCTGTCGCAGCAGGCGTTGGTGGTCGACCCGGCGGTCTTCGGATGGCTGGCGGCCCGTGCGCCGCGGTCCTTCCGCGCGCTGCAGCGGGTGACTCTGCCCTGGACCAACTTCAAGCCGTACACGCCGTTCGTGGCGGGGCTGGTACCGCCCGAGGTCTTCTACGGGCGCAGCGCGGAGATGGCCGAAGTGATCGACCCGCTGGGCGCGCTCTTCCTCTACGGGGGCCGCCAGCTCGGCAAGTCGGCTCTCCTCAGGAAAGTGGAGGCGGACTACTCCTCGAGACCCGAACGCAAGGCCGTCTACCTCGATCTCAAGGCGAGGGGCGTGGGTGAGGCAGAGCCGGCCGAGCGGATCTGGCCGGTGCTCGCCGCGGAGCTGAAGAGGGTGGGGGTCCTGGAGTCGAAGGTGTCGACGGCTCTGCCTCCGGACAACCTCCTGGAGCTGGTGCGCCGCTGGCTCGAGGAGAACTCGGACCGGCGGGTCCTCGTTCTGGCCGATGAGGCCGACGCCTTCCTGACGGCGGACTCGAAGGCGGTACGGGGGACGGGCGGAGAGGGCACGTTCGCCAACGTGGCCCGGCTGAAAGGCCTGATGGACAGCACCGACCGCCGCTTCAAGGTCGTGTTCGCCGGTCTCCATCAGGTACAGCGGTTCAGCAGGCTGTCCAACGTCCCGCTGGCTCACGGCCGTGAACTGCTGATCGGGCCCCTCAAGCCGGCCGAGGCGCAGCGGCTGGTCGTCGGTCCCATGGCCGCCTTCGGGTATCGCTTCGAGCGGGCGGAGCTGGTCTGGCGGGTCCTCGCCGCGACCAACTACCAGGCGTGCCTCGTCCAGATCTTCTGCGAGCGACTGGTCACCGCGATGCGCGAGAAGCCCGTCGGGGCGGCGCAGTGGCCGATCACCGTGTCGGAGGAGGACATCCGCGAGGTGGCGCGATCGGCCGACGTTCACCGGCACATCGCCGAGCGGATGCGGCTCACCATCAACCTGGAGGACCGTTACCGGGTGCTCGCCCTGGTGATCGCCCTGCGCAGCCAGGCCGACGGCTTCCAGCGGGGCTACGACGCCGACGAGCTCCTGCACGAGGCGAAGAGGGCCTGGCACGACGGCTTCGACAGCCTGACCGCGAACGACGTGAAGATCTACCTGGACGAGATGGTCGGACTCGGGCTGCTGACCCAGCAGGCGTCCGACCGGCGCCGCTATGCGGTCCGCAGCCCCAACGTCGTCCGCATGCTGGGTACCCGCGAGGACCTCGCGCTGGAGTTGCGGCAGACCGAGTTCAGCCTGCCGTACGACTACAACCCGCGGTTCTCGCGACGGCTGGTGGGCATCGACCGGGAAGGGGTGCACCGCTACAGCCCTCTCACCGAACAGGAACTCTTCGTCGCGACGAGCCCGGGCCTGCGTCTGCTGTGTCTCACGAAGGCGCACGCCCCGAAGCTGGCCATGCAGGCGATCCGCTCCTACGGTGAGGCCCGCGGGCTGACCTTCTACGAGGCGGCTCCTGACACCCTGCCCGACGTGCTGTCCAGGGCCGCACGGGACCGGCAGCCGGGCGTGGTCGTCGCAGACCTTCGCTACATCGGTCTCGACACGCTCGACCAGTCACTGGACCGCCTCAACCAGTACGCCACCGCTGCCAGAGGCGCGAACAGCAGGGCTGTGCTGGCGCTGGCGGACCCCAGGGCGCACGCGGTTCTCGAAGACGACCGGGTCGCCGAGGTGCTGCGTCCGGGCAGGTGGGACAAGGACAGCCTGAGGGCCTGGCCGGAGTGCCCGTTCGACACCGCGGACAAGCGGAGCCGTCTTGTGCGCGCCACGGGAGGCTGGCCGCAGCTGGTGGAACGCACGGTCGACCTGGCCACCCGTGGAGGGGCCACGCTGGAGACGGCTCTGGAGACCATCGGCGCGCTGTACCTCCGGGAGGACATCGCTCGCAACCACCTGGAATCCGTGGAACTCGACCGTCGCTCCGTGGAACTGCTGGCGACGTGGGCGAAGTACCTGGAGCCCGGTGAGGGCTGCAGCCACGCCGACATCGCCGCGGCCACCGACCTCACCCTCGACGAAACGCGCACGTTCACCCAGCGGCTTGTCGATCACGGCGTGCTGGACGACGGAGAGGACGGTTACGCGATCGACCCGGTCACGTTCACGTCGCTGCAGACGCTGGGGCGACAGGAATGACGTTTCCGGCGGCCGGCCTGCCGGTGTCCCTCCCCGGTTTCCGTCTCTGGCTCGGCAGGCTGGTGAACGACTTGAGAGGCGGCAGGAGCTGTCTGCTCCTGCTGCCTTCGAGCCTGCTGGACGGGCCCGAGCCGGTGAGTGAACGACTGCTGGACGAGCTGCTGCACGAACTGGACGAATTCGTGCTGCTCCCCCCGGCGGACGGCGATGTCCACACCCCTGACGCGGCCCCGGCGACGCCTCCGGTACCCGCTCCGAGGACAGCACCCGACGCCACCTTGTGGTCCGGTCTCGCGCCCGTGCTGGACTACGACGACGGGCTCGGAGGCCTGTTCACCTCCGTGCCGTCGTCCGGGGCCGTCACGCGGTCGCAACCGACGCGGGCCCCGACCGAGGCGGAAGCCTTGGCCGATCTCTTGGAGCGGCTGGCCAAGGAGCTGCATTTCGGGCAGGGGACGGTGGGCGACGACGACACCGCGGGGGACGTCCTCCTGCGCCTGGTCAAGGGGCCGACGGGAGTGCCCGAGACCAGGCCGGTCGTCGTCCGCGGGTGGCGGGAACCCGCGCCGACAGCCACCGGCCACCTGCTCCGACGCGTCGTGGCGGTGGCCAAGGAGGCCGGCCTTCCGCCGGGCAGTCGTCCACGAGCCTTGGTCCTCGCCACCACCCGGGACCTCCCGCCGGGACTCCCTGGACAGCTGGCGCGAGAAGACGTGGCGGTCCACTGGTGGTGGGGTGTCACGGGGCGTCTCGACACGGCGACCGTGGTGGCCCTCTCCCGTCCGCCGCTCGACTCCTCCCTGGAGCAGAACCAGCTGTACGAGGCCGTCGCCCAGGCGACCATCACGGAGATCTGCGGCCCGTTCCTCTCTGTCGCGGCGTCGTTGGCGGTGCGCTGGGAGGACGGCCGCCCGGAGACCCTGCCGGCGGCTCTCCGGGAGGCAGTGGCGGATCATCCGGTACCGGAGAGGTCCGAGGCGAACGCCTCGGACGCGACCCGGGTGTCGGGTCCACGCCCCGACGAGGCACTGCTTCCTGCCTGGAACCTGTCCGCGGTGGACAGCTGGGACGGCAGACTCCGCAGGTACCCGGACCACTGCCTGGAGAGCCGACACGCGATGGAGTCCCATGTCTGGCTGGCGCAGAGCCACGTGCTCCTTCCTCTCGTCGACGCCTCGCGGGAGCGGTTCGCGACGGTGGTGCGCGCGAACGCACGCATCCCCCTGCAGAGGCTCGCCGAGCAGTACGGGCCGCGCCGGGACCTGGACGACGGCCAGGTCCCGACGAGCACGCTCATCGACACCATGGAGCTCGGCGCCATGTGGGGGGCCTACCGTGACGGCGCCATCGTCCTGTCCCCCCAGGACCGGCGCCACCTGCGCATCCTCCGCGCCGCGCGCAATCACCTCGCCCACCGAACCCCTTTGAGCGGCGACGAGCTGCGGAGACTGATCGCGGAACTCTGCCGTTGAGACCGCGAACGCTCCGGTCCCCCTGGCGGGGCCGCGGTCAGTCCGTCGCCCGCCCGAGGACGCAGAACTCGTTGCCCTCCGGGTCGGCGCGGACCACCCACGACACGCCGGCGTCCCCCAGGCCGACCTCGGTCGCGCCCAGCTCCGCCAACCGCTCCAGCTGCGCCGTCCGCTCACCCGTGGGCCTCGGCAGCAGGTCCAGGTGCACCCGGTTCCAGACGGTCTTCGCCTCCGGCGCCCGGACGAACTCCAGGTACGGGCCCACCCCCTTGGCGGACCGCAGCGATGCGTGGTCGTCGGCCACCTCGTGCACCGTCCACTCGAGCGCCTCGCCCCAGAACCGTGCCATCGCCCCCGGATCCGCGCTGTCGACGACCACCGCGGCGATCGGCCCGGTGTCCCGGTAGACCTCCCTCGGCTCCAGCACGCAGAACTCGTTGCCCTCCGGGTCCGCCAGCACCGTCCACGGCACGTCGTCGCCCTGGCCCACGTCCGCGGGCGTCGCCCCGAGCTCCCTCAGGCGCGTCACCAACTCCTCCTGGTGCGCGGCGGAGGTGGTGGCGAGGTCCAGGTGCACCCGGTTCTTGACCGTCTTGGGCTCCTGGCCGGCGATGATGTCGATGCACACGGCGGTCGGATCCGGCCAGTCGAAGCCGACCGGCTCCAGGTTGATCACCCCCGGCGCCTCGCTGGACACCCCCCACCCGAGCGCCTCCGCCCAGAACCGCCCGAGCCCCTCCGGGTCGTGGGCCTTCATGTTCACCTGCACGAGTTCCAGTGACATGCCGGCGATCCTATGGCCCGGACACCCGGTGCGACGCGCCCAGTTGGCGACCGCGCACTCCCCGGCCGGACGGGGTGACCCGCGCGGGACGCGCGAGCGAATCAGCCCGTCGATGCTCGCCTCACCGCCCTATCCCGCCCGAAACCGCCCAACCCTGACCAAGTCGGGACGAGACGGCATGGAACGGTGTGCCGAGAGGCATGCTTGAGCAGGCCGGCTCAGTCGGCCGGTGAACCAAGGGAGCAATGGCCAACGGACCAGTTGACCAGTTGACCAGTTGACCAGTGGACCAGTCGCCCAGCCGACCTCCGAGAGGTGGAGACCATGAAGCCCGCCGCCGTGACACGCCTGCAGCGCACCCTCGTCGCAGCCCTCGCCGCCGCCGGTATCGCCGCCGGCACCCTGATGGGCGCGACCGCGCCGGCCACCGCCGCCCCGGCCACCGCCGCCCCGGCCTCACCCCCGACGGTCACCGCCGGCTCCGTCGCCGCGGCGGTCAACAACCTCGGCCTCAACACCCGGCAGGCGAAGGGGGTCCAGCACCGGCTCCGGGAGTTCGGCCACCGGATCACCGTGGACGGCCGCCTGGGCCCGCAGAGCTGGAAGGCCCTCCAGCGCGAACTGCGGGCCAACGGCTACCGGGGCGCCATCGACGGCATCCCCGGCAACCAGACCGTCAAGGCACTGCAGCGCGCGATGCGGACCTGGGGCTACAAGGGCGCCATCGACGGCATCGCCGGTCCGGGAACGAAGGCGGCCTTCGCCCGGTACGGCAAGTGGTGCGCCGACAAGTACGGCTACTGAGCCCGACTCCTCGGCGCACCGGGGCGCGTCAGTCGCCGCTCTCCGCAAGGCCGCGCAAGGCCTTGGAAAGTGCTTCCAGTAGGGCCGTACGGCCATACGGCCGGACAGGCCTTGTCCGTACGGTGGAGCATCGCCGAGAGCACGGCTGCGGGGATGTCCCCGGCCGCCTGTTCGGGGGTGGTGACGACCGCGGTGTCGTGCGGTCCGGGAACCAGCGGTTCGAGGATGAGGGTGGGACGCTCGGGCAGGCCGACAGGTACCGCCGGGGACGCGCGAGGTCCAGGACGGAGCCGGCAACGCGGATGCACCGGCAGGGGCCGGTCGGGTAGCGTGCCGACCATGTCGAGTCCTGAGTCGGACAAGGTGGGGGCTTTCGGTCACGCCGTCAGCCCCCGGAACCACTGAGTTCGGAGCGCAGCGCGCGCAGCGCGCAGCTCATCACGCCCACAGCCCTGCCGTCACGCCGCTTCGCGTGACGTGAACCTGGGGCGGGCGCCCGCCCGGGGGCCGGCCGCGGTGACGAGATGACCCTCTCGTGCCTCTCCTCACCTCGGAGCCACTCGATGCCTCTCTCGCTGTACCTGCTGGCCATGGCGGTCTTCGCCATGGGCACCTCGGAATTCATGCTGGCCGGCCTCCTGCCGGACATCGCCTCGGCCTTCGGCGTCACCGTCGGGACGGCAGGCGTGCTCACCTCGGCCTACGCGATCGGCATGGTCGTCGGTGCGCCCCTGACGGCCGCGTGGGCCCGCTCCTGGCCCAGGCGTCCCAGCCTCCTCGCGTCCGTCCTCGTGTTCGCGGCGGCGCACGCCCTCGGCGCGCTCACCACCAGCTTCCCCGTCCTGTTCGCCACCCGCGTCGTCGCCGCGATCGCCAACGCGGGGTTCCTCGCCGTGGCGCTGACGGCCGCGGCCGCGCTGGTCCCGCCCGACCGGAAGGGGCGTGCGCTGGCCGTGCTGCTGTCCGGCACGACGGTGGCCACGATCGCCGGTGTCCCCGGCGGGGCGGTGCTCGGCACGGCGCTCGGCTGGCGGGCCACCTTCTGGGCCGTCGCCGTCCTCTGCCTGCCGGCGGCCCTCGGCATCCTCAAGGGCGTCCCGGCAGGACGTGACGCGCACGAGGCGACCGGCCGACCGGCCTTGCGCGCCGAGCTCGCCCAGTTCACCAGGCCACGGCTGCTCCTGGTGATGCTGCTCGGCGCGCTGGTGAACGCGGCGACCTTCGGCAGCCTCACCTTCCTCGCCCCCGTGGTGACCGGCAGTGCCGGGCTGGGCGAGCTGTGGGTCTCCGTCGCGCTGGTGCTCTTCGGCGCCGGTTCCTTCGCCGGCGTCACCGTGGCCGGACGGCTCTCCGACCGGCGTCCCGGTCACGTGGTCGCGTTCGGCGGGCCGTTGCTGCTCCTCGGCTGGCCCGCCCTGGCGCTGCTGGCCGACCGGCCGGCCGCCCTGCTCGTCCTCGTGTTCGCGCTGGGCGCCCTGTCGTTCGCGCTGGGCAGCACGCTGATCACACGGGTCCTCTACGAGGCCGCGGGAGCCCCCACGATGGCCGGCTCGTACGCGACCGCCGCGCTCAACGTGGGAGCCGCCGTCGGCCCCGTCGTCGCCGCGGCGGCGATCGGCACCGAAGCCGGGGTCCTCGGGCCGCTCTGGGCGAGCGGACTGCTCGTCGCGGTCGCGCTGCTCATCGCCTTCCCGTTCCTCACCGTCGTCACGGCCGACCGACCGGGAGACGGCCGAGGTGCCGAGGTGCCGGGGTGACGCGGGCGCCGCAGCGATGACGGTGCCCGCCGGGGCGGGTGAACGGTGACCGGTGACCGTGCAGGCCACACCGGTCACCCGCCCCGCCGGGCGCGGTCGTCCCGGCCCGGGGCCTCGCCTGGCCCCGGGAGGGAAACCTCAGGTCAGCGGAGGTACCGGTACCGCTTGGCCTTGCCGAGGTCCAGGAGGACCGTCTCGCCGGTCGCCGCGTCCAGGGCGTCGTTGTCGGTGACGGCGAAGAGCGTGCCGTCGCCCGCGACCGCAAGGCCCTCCAGCTTCTCCTGGGTCCAGCCCTTGCCGGCCCGGAGGGCGGGGAGGACGTCGAGGGCGAGCCTCTTCTCGAGGACCGGGAGCGTGCCGGCGGGCGCGGGGCCGGAGGGCAGCGGAACGGTGTGGACCTGCTTGACCCGGGCGGCCGGCCCGTTCAGCTTGTCGCGCTCGACGACGGCGAGCCGGTCGCCGACGACGGTGATCTCGGAGAGGCCGATCCAGTCACCCGCGACGGTGGTGGTCCCCAGGCGGTAGCCGTACCAGCTCCAGCTGTCCGCGGCGACGTCGTAGCGGCCGATCCGGACCACCCCCGCCGGGTCCCCGGCCACCTCGCGCTGCAGGGCGGCCCACACGATCTCCCGCCCGGCGGCGTCCTTCCGTGCCGTCACGCCCTCGAACCCCTGCCCGCCGAGCCCCGCGGCGACCTCGGCCGGCAGCGGCACGGTCCGGCGGGTGACGCCCCGCTCGTCGAGGAGGACCAGCTTGTTCTCCGGCCCCTTCCTGCCCTCCACCGCCAGCCAGAACCCGCCGCCGGGACGGGCGTACACGCCCTCGGCGTCGTAGGCGACGGGGTTGCCGTCGGCGTCCCTCACGGTGAGCTCGGTGGTGACGACCGCCGGGGCGCGGCGGGTGTCGAGGGTGAGGAGGCGGGTGGGGGCGTAGGCGGCGTCGGTCACCGTCCACAGGCGGTGCGGGGCGGCCGGGTCGGCGGAGAGCGCGCCGAGGGCGCCCCATGCGATGGGCGCGCCGGTGGCGTCGTCGCCGGAGACCACCGACGGCGTGGCCGGGGCGCCCTTGCCGAGACGGAAGAGGGTGACGGTGGCCCGGACGCCGTCCTCGGCGGAGTCCTCCTCGCTGGAGACGGCGAGCAGACCGCGGGAGGGGATGGGCAGGATGCCCTCGGGCCCGTTGGTGGTGGGCAGGAGCTGTGTGAAGCGCGGCGCGCGGGGATCGGTCAGGTCGTACACGGCGACGAAGTTGCTCCGCTCGGAGCCGACGAAGCCGTACCGGACGCCGTTGTACTCGGCGACAGCCAGGCCCTCCGGCTCGGTGCCCTTCTTGCCGGCGCGGCTCTCGTCGAACAGCACCACCCACCGCGGCGTGCCGTCGCCTTCCCCGTGGCTTCTCCCCGGGCAACCCGGGCGGCTCGCCGGCAAGACCTGGGGCCCACGCAAGCCCCGCCGTCACCGCCGCCGGCCCCGCCGGTTCAGAGGCCGCCCGCACCTCGGGCCCTCTCGGGTGCCCACCGTGCCGGGCCCCCGCCCGCACCGTCCCCCCTGGCCCGTGCACAGTCCGTCACACAATCGGCACCTGCCCGACACCCGCGCGACCGCATGCCCATGTCAATCTGCTGGGAGTCCTGCTCAACACGCGTAGATCGGACACCCCGCATGCTCGCGATACGCAGCCACCACCGCAGAGCCCTGGCCCTCGCCGTCGTGACCCTGCTCATCGGCCCCGCCCTGGCCGCAACGCCGGCCACAGCCACGACCGCGGCCACAACGGCGGCCACCACGACGGACTACGACTCGACGTACTACAAGAACGCGATCGGTAAGTCGGGAACGAGCCTCAAGTCCTCGCTGCACACCATCATCAGCAGCCAGACGAAGATCTCCTACTCGGCCGTGTGGAACGCGCTGATGGTCACCGACCAGGACCCGTCGAACAGCTCCAACGTCATCCTGCTGTACTCGGGCGCCTCCCGCAGCAAGTCGCTCAACGGCGGTGACGTCGGCGACTGGAACCGGGAGCACGTCTGGGCCAAGTCCCACGGCGACTTCGGCACGGCCACCGGCCCGGGCACCGACCTGCACCACCTGCGCCCCGAGGACGTCCAGGTCAACAGCATCCGGGGCAACAAGGACTTCGACAACGGCGGCAGCGCCGTCTCGGCCGGCGGCGGCAGCCTCACCGACTCCGACTCCTTCGAGCCGCGTGACGCCGTCAAGGGCGACGTCGCCCGCATGATCTTCTACATGGCGGTCCGCTACGAGGGCGGCGACGGCTGGGCGGACCTGGAGGTCAACAGCAGCGTGAACAACGGGAGCAACCCGTACATGGGCAAGCTCGCCGTACTGAAGGCGTGGAACGAGGAGGACCCGCCGGACGCCTTCGAGGAGCGCCGCAACCAGGTCATCCACGACACCTACCAGCACAACCGCAACCCGTTCATCGACCACCCCGAGTGGGTCGAGGCGATCTGGTAGACCCGCGCCTGCGCCCCCCCCGCGAGGGCCATCGCACTCCGCGGGGGGATCCTCACCCGTGCCGCCCGCTCCGCCGGGGGCGGTACCGGCTCAGGGTGATCGTCGCCGTGCTCTCACCCGGCTCCGCCGCCGTCCGCAGAACCGCGCGGACGGCGGCGGCGTCCCCGTCGGACACTCGCGCCACGCGCCCTCACTTCCCGGCCAGGGGCCGTGGGCCGTGGGCCGATCACGTCCGGCCGGTGCTGGCGGACGCGGAGGGCCGGCTGACCGAGGGCGGCCGGACCCCCCGAGGGTGCCGCCCGTGCCCACCGGCTCTTCGAGGAGCACCTGCCCGAACTGGTCCCGGCACTCGACCGGCTTTCCGGCCAACTGGCCTCACTGCACGCCCGGACACTGCCCACGGGGCGGGTGCGGAGCTTGAGCGGCGCCTCGTCGACGGTTCGCCGGTCTCCGTCCGCCGCGCCGATGCGGTAAGTTGAACGCGTTCAATTCCTGGGGCTGGGGGCAGGGGGCAAGCGATGGAAGCACGCCGGAGCGTTTCCACCCGGCAGCGATCCTGGGCCGTGGCGGGAGCCGTCACGGCAGGGCTCACGGCGGCCTTCGGGTTCTGGATCGCCCCCGTCCTGGCTTCCTTCTTCCTCGTGAGCGCGCTGCCGGCCGGCCTGCCGCTGCTGTTGATGCGGGAGCATGCGCAGGCCTGTGCCCGAGCATGCCTCGTTGTCGGGACAGCCATGCTGACCTGGGCGGTGATCGGCGCGGTGATCGGCATGTTCCTGTTCGTGCCGACGGCCCTGGTACTGCTGATCGCCGCCTACGTGGACGCCGGCAACCGCCCCGGCGGACGGTTCGCCGTGGCCACGCCCCTTGCCGCTGCGGCCGTGCTCGTGCTGATCGTCCTCTGGCCGGCCCTGCACTGACAGCGCCTCGCGGCACGGTCTCGGTTCACCGGGCGGCGGGCGGCGGGCGGCGGGCGGCATTGGGTGGCGATGATGCCGCCGTCACCGCGGTGGTCGTTCCGCCTCCGGGTCCCGCGCCCCGGCCGCGAGGAGGAGCCTGGCCGTGACCGCGTGACCACCGGCCCTCGCCCACTCCAGCGGCGAGCGGCCCAGGCCGTCGTCCTCCCGCAGGTCCGGGTCCGCGCCGTGGGCGAGGAGCAGCCGGACGACCTCGGCGTAACCCCAGGCCGCGGCCGCGCACAGCGGCGTGCCGTCGGTCTCGGCCCGGCTCTCGAGGTCGGGGCGCGCCCCCGCCTCCAGCAGGCACTGCACGATGTCCGCCGCGCCGTGCACCGACGCCGCGTACAGCGGAGTGGTGCCGTGGACGTCGGCCCCATCGGGATCCGCGCCTGCCCGCAGGACCGCGCGGACGGCATCGGCGTTCCCGAACGTCGCGCCGTGGACGAGCCTGGCGGCCAGTTTCTTGCGTCGGCGGCGGTTCATGGCCGCACGGTACCGGGCGCAGGCAGGCGCGGCGGAGGGACCGGCCCTCTCGTCCCGGCGTCTGCGGGACGGGGGCCTTTGTGTCTCCGCCGAGGCACCGCCGCGGTGAGGGCCCGCCGCGGCGTGGTGCGGTGCGATGCCGGGCCCGGACTACGCTCGGCGCCCCATTCGGGCGTGCCACCTGCCTGCGGACGCGGAGGGCTGAGTCCGTCCTGGCTGCAACGGACTACCCGGAGTCGGTGGCCGCGTCAGTCACCCGGCATGACGGCCTTCGCGGCGGTGTCGTCAGCCGTGCCACCCGCTTCGGCGGAGGCGTTTTCCTCGACCGCCGCCGGCACCCGGGCCCGCCCCCGCTCTCGCAGCGCCTCGCGTTCGTCGTCCGGGATCGTCATCGACTCCGCCAGAACGGCGGCGAGCGCCTCCACGTCTTCGGTGTCGACGTCCTCACGGAACTCCCACCGCACGTTCTTGTCAGGCGTGATCAGGTCGACGGCCGACCGCGCATCGCCGCCCTGTCCGGTCGTCACCCTGACGTATCGCACACGGTCGAGCGGGGTGTCGTCGTGGAGCTCGCCGCGCTCGAGGAACGCGTTCGTCCGCGTCGTGAGGATGCGGCGGTCCGTTACCGCGACCAGCGTCCTGGCGGACTGCTTGTCCATCACCGCCGCCAGCATCCCTACCGCCCCGCCGAGGATCCCGGGGTCGTCGAGCTGCTCCGGGAAGCCGAGAACCCGCAGGCTCTCACCGTCCTCGAGGAACCAGCGCAGGATGGGCAGGTACGGCTTCAGCTCCAGCGTCTCCGGGGCACACACGACGTCCGGGGCTGTGAGTTCAGGGGTTGGCGGGTGCAGGGCGTCGGCGAGCGGCGCGATCGCCTCCAGGAGGCGGGCGGCGATCTCGCGGGCGGCCTTCTGGTCCTTGCGCTTGCCCGGCAGTGGCCACGCGTCGGACCCGGGCAGCTCGGCGATGATCCGCAGCTCTCGCGTCAGCAGGTCGATGAGGTTCGTTGCCTCGGCGAGGGAGGTCTCGAACTCCTTGCGGGTATCCCGGGCGATGACCTCGGCGTACCGGGCCTCCGCGGTGTCCTCCTGTCCGGCGGCCCTCGCCTTCGCGGCGCGCAGCGCCTGATACCCGGTCCACGCCTTGAGCGAGGAGAGGAGCGCGTGCGCGTCAAAGGCGATCGCCTCGGCGTTCGCCTGCAGGTACGCACGGTGGGTGCCCGCGTCGGATCCGCTGATCTTCCCGATGTGGTCGCGGACCT
Organism: Streptomyces sp. NPDC047130; assembly: GCF_040643475.1. Classification (NCBI taxonomy): domain Bacteria; kingdom Bacillati; phylum Actinomycetota; class Actinomycetes; order Kitasatosporales; family Streptomycetaceae; genus Streptomyces; species Streptomyces sp. NPDC047130. Next base: position 166,239 of record NZ_JBEYUK010000004.1, read on the forward strand.
TCGGCTGGTACAGCTCGAGTTGCTTCTGCAGTAGCGTGCCACTGCCTGCGACGTCGTCCCACAGGGAAGCGGGGACGGACCCGATGTCTCGTGCCTGGCCGACTGCGCGGTCGACCACGGTGACGAGCCCCTTCAGCTCGGCCCACTGCTCCTTCCGGATGTCGGCGATCACCTGGCTGGTCAGCGCGAGGTTCGTCCTGACGAGGCCGGTGACCTCGCTCAGCATCACCTGCAGGGCGACCATCGCCAGCGCGGGACCGACCGAGGCGGCGCGCTGCGCCGCATTCACCGTGGACTGGGGAATGAGGCGGGCCTGCGCGATGATCTTGCCCCGGAGCATCACCGTCCCGAGGTTCGCGCCGTCCTTGATCACAAGCGTCGCACCGTTCCCCAGCAGGGCCTGCGTGGCCTCGCTGAGCCGGTACAGCCCCTGCACCCCCGTGAACGCGTTCGCCAGATTTCCGCCCAGGGCCGCCGCGTTGCCGACCGAGGCGAGGAGGGCTGAGAGCTGCTTGCGGTCGGGGCCCGGCACGATCCCGAAGTCGATCAGCTCTGGCTTCAGCTCTGGCGGCACTTCACCAGCGACGAGCGCGATGCCCGGCATCACTTCAACCAAGACCGTTGAGGCCTCGGCGGGGTCGAGCGCCGTGTCGTCCGTGCCCAAAGGGCCCTCGGCGCTGCTCCGGCCATCCCTCTCAGTCTCGCTGCCGTCAATAGATTCTGATGTCTTCTGCACGTGATTCCCTCCCCGGAGCGGCCGTCAATGCCGCCCACGCCATGCCAACTGCCGCAGTGGCCGCGTACGGCACCCCCGGCCTCCAACCGCCTTCCAGCGGACCGTGTCCCAGCTGACCAGGCCTGCTGCGGACCTCCGCTGCTTGTCACGTAACGATGCGCGGTCTAGGCCTGATCCGGCAGCCGCCCGTGGCGGAGAGCGCGGACAAAAGCCAGCCACACACCGTGCGTAACCGACAGCCGCCCTTTGTCCTTCTGCTTGGAGTCCCGCAGCACGACGCGGCCCTCTGTGACCGCGCACTCTACGCACTCGGTCCCGCTGCCTCCGCTGTATGAGGACTTGAACCACTGCCGGGCTATGGGCGCTGTCATGCGTGCTCCTTGGCGACACGGTTGATCAGACCGACCGAGGACTCCAGGTCGAGCGCCTGTGCGCTCAGGTACTGAAACGCCAACCTATAGCGCTCCAGCTCTGGCTTCTTCTCCATGAAGAGACCTCCGCCCAGCAAGTCGACGTAGACGACGTCGAGTTCGGGAGCGGGTCCGCGCAGGATCACAAAGCTGCCTACGGCGGCCGCGTGGGCGCCGGTTGCGAAGGGCAGCACCTGGACGGTGACATGCGGGAGGGCGGCAAGCTCGACGACATGATGGAGCTGCTCGCGCATCACGTCGGCGCCACCCACCCGCCGCCGGATCGCGGCTTCATCGATCACGCACCAGATGTGTGGCGGCTCAGCACGCCGCAGCAGTTCCTGGCGTTTCATCCTGATGTCCACCATGTGCTGGACTTCCCGCTCCGGACACTCGACCTCGGATGCCCGGTGGACGGCCTCCGCGTACTCACGTACCTGCAGCAGTCCGGGGATGTACATCGAGGCGTAGTGCTCCTCCCGCAGAACTTCGTCCTCCAGGGTGAGCATGAGGTTCATCGGTTCCGGAATGGGATCGGCGAGCGAGCGCCACCAGCCCTGAATCTTGGCGCCTTTGGCCAGTTCGACGAGGGCGACGCGTTCGGCGTCTGTCGCCGCGTACTCGCGGCACAGGGCGTCTATCGCCGGCCACTTGACCGAGCCCTCTTTCGTCTCGTACCGGCTCAGAGTCGCCTTCGAGATGCCTACGCGTGCTCCTGCCTCTTCGAGGGTCAGGCCGGCCCGCTCACGCAGGCGCCTTAGGTCCGCGCCTAGCTGGCGCCGACGGGTGGTGGGTCCGACTGCCATCTTCCGCCCCTTCGCTGCCATCTCTCCAGATCGTTGATCCCTGCCTGCTGCCGGGGCAAGGCCGTACGCGCCGGGGGGCGCGCAGCGTCTTGCCACGCAACCCCGGTTGCGAAATGAGAGTTCCATTTTCGACCCCGGCAGTGCAACTGTATGTACATGAACGAGTGCACAGCGTGACATGTGCGCAGAGGGGGCATGGTCATGGAGTGTGCGGCATCTATGCCGAGGAAGCCGTGGGAGATCCCTTTTCTGGCGGAGCCACGTGAGGTTGCCGGCCTGCGTCGGGTCATGCGTCTCCATCTCGAGCTATGGGGCCTGTCCGGCCTGGCCGACGCCGCCCAGGTCTGCGTCTCCGAACTGGTCTCCAAAGTCATCGAGCACGTTGGGGAGGGGACAGCCGCCCTGCTCGCGGTGTCGGTGCGGGGCACATTCCTGCGCATCGAGGTGCAGGATTCCGGAAGAAGTGCCTTGCCGGCGGTCGGGCAGTCAGACCGTGAAGACGAGTCGGGCCGCGGGCTGCGCCTGGTAGAGGCGTTGTCCTCCGGGTGGGGTGTCGAACGCCGGCCGGAGGGCAAGGTCACCTGGTGCGAACTGGCTACAGGACTTCTCGCGGGGGACCAGCACGTAACAAGTCCTGGCGTCCAGCGAGCCGAGTCCGCACTTGCCCAGCGCCTGTCACATCACGCGGTGTTGCCGGATGGAGGACCACCCGGTCGGGCGGTGGCGGAGGCGGCCGCGATCGGCCTTATCGCTGACCTCCTCAACTGGCTCTCGGCTCACGGACGCGACGCGGATGCTGCTCTGGACCGTGCACAGCTCCGGTTCGAGGTGGAAAGCGGTCTGGCGACGGACTGATCACGCGGCGCTGGCTGGGCCCGCCTCCCTGGCCCATTCCAGGATGCGTCCCACCAGGCGGTGACGGCCCAAGGTGTGAAGATTCTGCAGGATGATGATCAAGTCCTTGTCGGGGCGGAACACCGCCTGCTGCACGAGCCCCGTAACGATCTCCTCGAGACCGGTTGACTCGCATGCCGCGAGAGCCGCAGCGGTCTGATCTGGGGCAGCTGTGAGGCCGGTATGCCGCACGAGGCCGGCCACGTCCTCAGCTCGGCCCGTCGCGAGGCGCTTCCGGAGGTCGGAGAGTCCCGGCCACTCGACGGCTGGTGTCCCAGTGTGGTGCCGGTCCCCCTCCAGCAGGGGGACCGGCACCACGCCCGTCTCAGGCAGGGCGGGATCAGCGGCCGGCCTGATCGCCATGGCGGCCGCGGCGCGCGCATCACGCCGAGTTGCGCGAGTGGAACGGTGACGGCCCCGCGGCAGGGGGCGGTGGCGGCGGATCCTGACGCGTCGGCGCTGGAGTCTCCGGCGGCCTCCGGCCGCCTCTTCGCTGATGCTTCCCACCAGGCGTCTTGCCTGCTCGAGTTCCTCTTCCGCTTGCGTCTGGCAATCCTCGCGCACCACGGCCAAGCGCATCTCCTCGAGCTCGTCCACGGTGCAGAAGGGCGGTTCTGGCGAGGCGGTCTGTGCTGCCAATGCGTGAAAGAGATGCAGGACGTCCTTGTGCACAGCCCCCTGGCCGCTGAACAGGCAGGAAACCCTCGGCTTGCTCGTATGGCACTCCTGGGCGATCTTCTGCTGACTCCACCCCCGCAGGGAGTCCTGCCTGAGGCGGCGGAGGCTCTCTGCCAGCTCTCGGCGTGCGGGCTTCAGGCCATCGTCAAGTGGTGAATAGCGTCCCAATCTAGGCATTCTTTCCCCCCAGCTGGTCAGAACGTGGACTTGGCTCATCATCAGAGGTGCCACTGACAATTGGGGAGTGTTTCTGTGTTCCACCCTTCGCACGGAACACAGAGGCCTTTCCTTGCCCCTCCTCCATGCCCTTGAGTTGAAACACCGAGTCTCGACCACCGCCTGGCGGTCGACCCACTTGGTGCCCGGCCGCCCAGGCCGCTGGCACCTGAGAGGAGATGCAAGGTGACCATGCCGTCCTGGGAGGACCAGACGCTGGGGACGATGAAGCGCGTGGCGCTCTGGCTGGTGCAGGTGGTGGGCGTGGGGAACACGTTCACGAAGAATCAGTTGCGTGAGACGTTCCAGGGTGTCTCGCAGGTCGACCGGCGGATGCGGGACCTGCGGGACTTCGAGTGGAAGATCGACACCAACCGTGAGGACGACGAGCTTGAGGCGGACCAGCACCGCTTCGTCGCCCAGGGGATCGCCGTGTGGGAGCCGGGCAAGGGGACGCGCAAGACCGGCGGAACGATCACCGCGGCCCAGCGTCACGAGGTGCTGATGCGCGACGGGCACATGTGCCGTTCGTGCGGCATCGGTCCCGGCGAGACCTACGTCGGTACGGACGCCACCTCCCAGCTCGACGTGGCCCGCCGTCAGGTCAGGCTGCCCAACGGCCAGATCGAGATGCAGCTCGTCATCGAGTGCAACCGCTGCCGGATCGGCAACAGGAATCTGGTGGCCAACGTCGATGATCTGCTGAGCCGCATCAACCTGCTGCCGGCGTACGAGAAGAAGATCCTCGCCGGCTGGGTGGTGGACGACGCGCGCCACCTCAGCGAGCTGGAGAGGATTTGGGCTGATTACCGCTCGCTGCCGGCTGAGGCCCGCCAGCACGTGAAGGACGCCCTCTGCTGACCACCTAGGGCCGGCGGGGCGGTGGCGGTGCCTAGCCTGGTCTCCGCCCCGCCGGCTCAGCACCTCACCAGCCGCTCCCGCTACTGACTTAGAGAGACTTCTGACTCATGCAGACCGACTTCGGCACGCCACCGGAAGCACATGAGATCCGCGAAACCGTCGAGCAGCGACTGAAGGATGTGCACGACGGACAAGGTGTCCCAGAGACCCTGACCGTAGAGTTCCGGGGGCAGCCCCGGCATGTTGAGGTCATCGACATGCCCGTCCACCGCCTCTTCTATAACCCGGGCACTCACCGGATCCGTGCACAGCGCAGCCACGACCCCGAGCAGGACGGGCTCCTCCAGAAGGCGCCCTGGCGGGGCGAAAGCCAGGCGTATCTCCATGAGTTGCTGAAGGCGCTCCCCTCAGACCCGTCCAAGGAAGACCCGAGGTTCCGTGATCTGCTCGACAGCCTGCGGGATCACAAGCAGCTTGAGCCCGGACTCATCACCCGGGACGGAATCCTCGTCAACGGCAACACCCGCAGGGCCGCGCTCAAGGAGCTGGGCTTCGACAGTATCCGCGTGGGAGTGCTGCCGGCCTCGACGACGTGGGCGGACATTCACGCCGTCGAACTGTCGCTGCAGCTGCGTCCAGACCGTCGCCGGGAATATTCCTACATCAACCACCTGCTTGCGCTGGATGAGCAGCTGGCCTCCGGCAGGCACATCAGTGAGGTCGCCAAGGAGTTCCACACCACTTCTCCCGCCTGCGAGCGGGACATCTGGATTCTGAACCAGCTGCGGGAGCTGATCGACCGCAGTGAGCAGAGCGGCCGCAAACTGCGTCTGATGGACTTCGAGGAGGCGAAGGAGAAGCTGTTCGAGCTCTACCGCGCCTACACGAAGGAACACGCCAAAAACAAGGAACAGGCTGACCTGCTGAAGGAAGCCCGGCTGGTGGCGATCGCTCTTAACTTCTCCAAGACCGACGTCCGTTTCATCGGACCGAAGTTCCACGCACAGTATCTCGACCAGCGGCTCCCCGATTCGGTAAAGAAGGCGACAGCGGCTCAGGCTCCCGCCGCTGTCACCATTCCCGGGCTCAACCGGACCGTGCAGGCGAGTGGTGCAGAACTCGCCAGCGCCCGGGCGCTCACGGATTACGTGCTCAAGGCCAAGGCGGTCCAGGTGGGGCGCGGGAAAGAGGCGCCCCCCGAGGCCGTGGAGGCCGCTAAGACCGTCGACGATCTGAAGGCCGTCTTCGAGGAGGCCGTGGTCTTCGCAGGCAAGGACGTCCGGCTCCGCAAGAAGCGGCAGGCCGCTCCCGACCGGGTCACCGAGGCATGCAAGAGCTTGGAGCAGTGCATCACGGATCTGGTGATGGCCCGAGGCAAAGGCAGCCTCGACGAGGGGGCTTTCGATGACGCCCTGCTCAGCCTCCGCTCAGTGATGCACCGCCTTGCGGTGGAAGCCGGGAAGAGCATTCCGCTTCCCGACGAAGGGCTGACCTGGCTCCGCAGCGTGACGAAGTCACAGGGGTGATTCCGGTGAGTGAGTCCTCTGAGCCCTCGCTCCGTCTGGGCTTCGACGCGAGCAGGACACGCGTCGCGCTCCGCGCCAGGGAAGGCCTGCAGCAGGACTTCTCGGCGCTGGCCGCCCGCATCTCCGTGGGCGGCCAGCGCAGTCGGCTTTCCGCGGAAATCGAGCTCGACGAGTTTCTGGTCGGCCTCAATGAGCTGGGAGCCTGGCCCTACGCCGATGTGGTCTGGGATGAGTCCCTGGCCGCCGTGGTCACGAGCGTGCTGGACGACGCGGCTACCGCCGAGCAGAGGCTCAGCGCTCCCTCAGAAGGCCCGGTACCGGCTCCGTCTGCTCCCGGAGAGCTTGATGAGCTGCTCGGCCCACATTGGACCGGTGATCTCACTGCGTTCCAGCGCAGGGATGTCGCGCGGCTGCTGGAGCTGAGGCATGGCGCGAACTTCAGCGTTCCGGGGGCCGGCAAGACACGAGTAGCCCTCGCCCTCTTCGCTGCCATGCGGGCACGCGGGGAGGTCCGGCGGATGCTGGTCGTCTGCCCGAAGTCGGCGTACGAAGCGTGGCAGTCCGAGGTGGACGAGTGCTTCAAGGAACCGTTGCGCACTGAGGTGATGACTTCCCTCCCGGAGGCCGGAACCGAGCTGGTGCTGGTCAACTACGAACGGCTCAGCCGGCACACGGCCAGCCTTGCGGCGTGGCTCCGCGCCGCGCCCGCGATGGTCGTCCTGGATGAAGCACACAGGATGAAGCTGGGCGCACGAGGGGCGTACGGGGCGGCCTGCCTGTCTCTCGGACCTCTCGCACAGCGTCGTCTGATCCTCACGGGTACACCGGCGCCGAATGGTGCTCGTGACCTGGAGAGCCTGCTCTCCTTCGTATGGCCGGGACACGGCAAGCGTGTGGTGACCGAGGCGGTGAACGGCGGCGACCTCGCCTATGCCAGCTCCGTACTGCGGCCGCTCTTCACTCGCACCACCAAGAAGGAACTGGGGCTCCCTCCTTTCGAACCGAAGATCCGCTATGTGGATCTGCCCCCCTACCACCGCGAGGTGTATGAGGCGCTCAAGGGCAATCCGTCGGCCAGGCCCGGGGAACTGGACTCTCTGGGGAAGGCGATGCTTCGCATGCTGATGGCCGCCATCAGCCCAGCGCTGCTCGCCGAGGGGGAAACGCGCTACGAGCCGCTCGACTACCTCGTGCCGCCTCTGGAACCGTCGCCCGGGGACTCGCTCTACGAGCTTCTGAAGAACCTGCCGCACTACGAGATCTCCCCGAAGTACGAGGAAGCGGTCAAGATCGTGGCCGCCAACGCGGCGCAAGGCAGGAAGACCCTGGTGTGGACGGGGTTTGTCCGGAGTCTCACGACGCTGCAGCGGCTTCTTGCGCCCTACTCGCCAGCATCGGTGTACGGCGGCACGGAGGACAGGGAGGAGGAGATCCGGCGCTTTCGGAGCGATCCGACGTGCCAGGTGCTGATATCCAATCCGGCGACCTTGGGCGAGGGGATCAGTCTCCACCAGATCTGTCATGACGCCGTCTACGTGGACCGGGACTTCATGGCCGGCCGCTACCTCCAGAGCCTCGACCGCATTCACAGGCTCGGGCTCCCCCCGGGCACTGAGACAAGGGTCACTGTCCTAGCCGCCCGTGGCACCCTGGATGAGGTGGTCGCCATGCGGCTTGAGGAGAAGCTCGACTTCATGGGGCGGATTCTCGACGACCCTTCCGTCCAGCAACTGGGGGATCTGCAGGAAGAAGAACCTGAAAGCGCGGGCATGGACTCCGGAGACATCCGGGCGCTGCTTGCGCACCTGGGAGAAGGCACGGCCTGATGTCAGGCGGTGTCGGCAGGCTTGGGCGCGACCAGCCTGCCGACGCTGGTGCGTGAGGCGACTAAAGTGTCCCGAGCGTGTCCGGACGCGCTCGGGCATCCTGAAGCGACCAGCCGGGTGTCGGCCAGAGGCGTTCAGCGGACCGCTGGCTCAGCGAAGCCCGTTGTCAGTGAGGTGTGTCACCCTCGGTGACGGCGAGTGCAGAGTGTGCCTGCCGCTGCATGGTTGTAAGGAGAGGGCATGGCCCGCACCAACGAACTCAGGTTCACCTCGGTCGAGATCTGCGCTGGCGCTGGCGGCCAGGCCGTCGGACTCCACAATGCGGGCTTCAAGCATGAGGCGCTGATTGAGATCGACAGGGATGCCTGTCAGACCCTCCGGGACAATATCGAGACGCACCCGGAATGGTCTGGCTGCAAGGTCATCCAGGCCGACCTCAAGGAGTTCGACCCCATGACGCTGGGGCTGGTTCCCGGGGAGCTTGACCTTCTTGCTGGCGGCGTCCCGTGCCCGCCATTCTCCGTCGCCGGCAAGCAGCTCGGCCGGGACGACGAACGTGATCTTTTCCCCGAGATGATCAGGCTTGCAAGGGACCTGTCACCCAAAGCCGTAATGATTGAGAACGTCCGAGGCATCCTGGACCCGAAATTCGCGGAGTACCGGGAGGAGATCACCAAAGAACTCGAGTCCGATGATCTGGGCTATGCAGTTCAGTACTGGCGCCTACTGGAAGCCAAGGACTATGGCGTTCCGCAGCTTCGTCCCCGGGCGATTCTCGTTGCTGTGAAGCGTGACATCGCGAAATACTTCCAGGCCACTATTCCCGAGCCGCGGCAAATCGTGACGGTGGGCGAAGCCCTTGAGGACTCGATGCGAGAGCGCTTCAACCGGGTGGATGATGCGCGAGCGGGCGAGGCGTTCAAAAAATGGTATGAGAAGGCGCTGGAAGGTGTAGCGCCGACCATCGTCGGTGGTTCGAAGAAGCACGGCGGAGCCGATCTCGGACCCACGCGGGCGAAGAAGGCCTGGGCGGCTCTGGGTGTCTGTGGTCTCGGGGTAGCCAATGAGCCTGATGACATGAAGGACCCGGACCGCGATCTCTTCTCGCACAGTGGTCCGAAGCTGACCGTGACCCAGGCGGCCATCATCCAGGGCTTCCCAGAGCACTGGAAGTTCGCCGGTCGCAAGACCGCTGCCTACCGGCAGGTGGGCAACGCCTTCCCGCCGCCCGTCGCCCAGGCTGTCGGTGAGCAGATCTATGCCGCCCTGGTGGCGGCTGCCGAGGTTCAGGAAGGCTGATCGGGCACGCGCCTCCGGGTTTGTTCCGCCCGGAGGCGGCTGACCGTCGCCGCGATCTCCACGGCGGTTTCCTCTGCGGGCTCGTGCTCCCAGAACCTGAGCACCGTCCACCCCTCGGCCTTGAGGCGCTCGTCGGTGTCGCGGTCGCGTGCGACGTTTCGCAGGACCTTGTCGGACCAGTACCCGGAGTTCGTCTTGGGCGGGACGTAGTGCTCGGGGCAGCCGTGCCAGTAACAGCCGTCGATGAAGACGGCCACCTTGACCGGCCGGAAGATGATGTCCGCGGTTCGGCGGAAGCCGGGAAGAGGCTTCGCGGCCACCCGGTACCGCAGCCCCTGGGCGTGGAGCAGGCTCCGCACCAGACGCTCAGGCTTGGTGTCGCGGCTCCGGATCGCCTGCATGTTCCTGCGCCGAGCTGCTGAAGAAGCCCACGAGCCAAGGGGCGGCACCCACTGCGTGTCCTTCCCCGAGGGCTCGTCGGCCGAGTCGTCACTGCTGCTGGTCATAGAGCCGTCCTACCCGGCTGTATGACGGGGAAGCAGTGGGCCGGGCTCCTGCGGATCGTTGTCGTCGGCCAGAACCCATTCCCTGCAGTCGAGCACAACCCGTGGCGAAGCTCCGTGACGAGCTTTGGCGCCGACGACCCGGAAACTGACCAGTTCTCCAGAGCGCGGGACGGGCACACCGAGGGTCCGGGCAATTTCCTGGTGTTTCTCGTAGTGGCCGACGACGAGGATTCCCTCCTCGCGCAGCACGGTCCGGGCCCGTCCCTTTGCCTCCCGGATACGCGCCATATAGTCGTACTGCTGGGCTACCGTCCGGACGACACCTCGACCGATCCTTCTCTGTTGCACCCGGCGGAACAGTTCGTTCACACGGCGTTGCCCTGAGGGCAGAGAAAGAATTGCGGACCGCGTCTCCGGCGGGAGGTGGAGAAGTACGTTCTCAGGAAGAGGGGCGCGGTGCCAGATCCAGTGAATGCGCTGGCGGTTGCGTGCACTGATGGTGATTTTGCGATCGCGGTTGTTTCCCTCGTTCAGCAACTCGGGGAGAATGCGTACCAGGCCGGCGCTCCACAGTGTCTGGTAATCATCTGCCCACACGACAAGGCAGAGATGCCCTAGTGCTTCCGGGGGAATCATCCAGCTGCCGAATGTCTGCGAGAACTTGCAGTCCACGTCGACCCCGGCGATCCGGTAATCCATCTCTACGCCATCGCCGAACCCGAATTCCCGCTGCAAATTGATCTCGACAAGCGTTCCGGCATGAGTCTTCTCGGTCTTGAAGAGGGTTTTCCAGTCATAGCGTCCGGTCACTTCACCGTTGAGAAGCTGGTCTATCGTCTCGCGAAGCGTACGGGCGAATCGGTGACCACAGGGGTCCAGCGACAGGATCTGATCGCGGACCTTGACCAGCTCCGGATCAACGGCTGAGGACGCAGATGCCGAGATGTAGGCGGCGGCGCCGAGATCTTCATCGAACGGAAGCATGGATTCCCCCTGCCAGTGGTGCGCCCCGGCGCCCTCCGTCGTGAAGAAGGGGAACGGGACGTTCTCGGAGACTGTGTATCGGAGTCCGCGGCGGAAACGCAAAAGCGCAGATCCCAAAACCGTGGTGTGGACCCGGTGTATCGCCGGGACCACACCACGGCCATCCGGATCAGGAACCCGGCGCGTCGATGATCACCGCGTCCGGCTGGCTTGAGTCCTTGGCCTGGAAGCGCACGAGCTGCCGCTTGGAGTCGATCGCCGCACGCGGGGGGATCACAGTGAACGCTGTGATCACCTTGGAGGGATCGATGGTCCCGTCCGCGGCAGCCGCGTTCACTTCCGCGTCGCTGCTGGCCTCCACGACCGGGTAGAGCAGGACCACGCCTCGGTGCTGTCCCAGACCGCCCGTGACAGCTTCGCCCGCCTCTGCCTGGTCGATCAGCCACTGGGCGTAGGCCCGGTGCTCCATGCCGGAAATACGGCCGAAGGAGGCCTTCCCGTCCTGTCGGCTGCGCCGGGACAGCGAGAAGGGCCCGTGCCCGAGGATGGTGGCCTCTATCCGCTTCCGGGCTGTCCTGTGCGGCGCGAGCACCAGCCAGTCGTCGACCTTGGCCAGGCGCCCGTCCAGCTGTGCCAGGTACGTCAGGTGTGGCGCGAGAACATTGCCGTGCTCCCACTCCAGCGAGCTCAGGATGCTGAGCAGTTGCGCGTGATCCACCACTGTGGACGCCGCCTGGAAAGTCCTCGCGAGCGGAGTAGTGCTGTCAGGGAGCAGCTGACAGACCTCCGTGCCGCTGAGCGTCTTCAGTACCGGCTCCCACCGTTCGGTGTTGCGTGCGGTCATCGCCTTGTCGTAGGGGAAGGCGGCCGGCTCGATCGGACGTCCCGGGGACCGGATCTCGACCAGTTCCGCGTTGAACATCTTGTTCCGTGCGGACGGGCGGACGCCAGGCAGGTGCTGGGCCACCAGAGGCGGGATCTGGGCCGGGGTGAGCTGGGGCTTCCCGTCGACCAGCGTGGAGTACCGGGCCAGCTCTGCGCGGAAGTGCTCCTCATCGAGGCAGATGGCCTCAAAGGCTTCGTACAGGTCGACGGTCTTCTTGCCGACGGTTTCCTCGCGCCCGATGTAAAGGCGCACGAGATCCCGGTAGTTGGGCCGGAAGCCGAACCAGCGGCCCATCTGCATGAGAGTGTCCGCCTGCTGGGTCGTGCGACGGTAGTAGGTCACCGTGAGGCCCTCCACCGTGAAGCCGCGGGAGAGCTTCGTGCCGCCGACCAGAATCTTCCACACGTGGTCAGTGCGGTCGAAGTCGAGGTCGAGTTCCGCGAAGTAGCGGTCTGTGTCGCCGTTCACCACGATGACCGGGGTCCCGCCCTGAGTGATCATCTGACGTGCCGTGCTGACGAAGGGGCGCAGCTCCTCATACGAGGACGGGGTGGGAAGACCCTCAGCCTGAGCGGCGGAGACGAGGGAGAAGTCGTTCTCGAAGAGCTTGGCCAGCCGGGCATGCCCATTCGGGCCTGTGTACTCGGAGTTGTGCCACATGGTGATCAACCGCTCGGCAAGCGCGTTGTGCTCGCTGGTGCGCACTGACTCGTGCACCAGCATGGTGTGGTGCCGGAACGGGCCCTGGTGGATGCCCTTGGAGACGCGGTAGAGCTTCAGGGCGCCCGTCAGTACGAAGGCGTCCATGGCCTCCTGGAGCCGGTCGCCCGTGTTCTCCGTGATGCCGCGGACATGTGCCTTCTCCTTGGAGTTCGCGACGGTCCGTTCCTCCTCGGGGACGGCGGAGTCGAAGTCGTGGAATTCCTGGACGCCCATGTACTCCGTGGGGCGGGGCAGGGACAGCAGGAAGTCCCTCGGGAAGATGTCCTCTTCGTCAGACGGGTCGACGAAGACGTTGGCGAAGGGCGTGGCCGTGTAGCCCACGTACTGAGCCCGGGGAAGCGTCTTCAAGAGCTGGGTGATCAGCTGGTTGATCGCCGTGCGCTGGACGGTGCCCGACTCCCACTTCTTGGGATCAATGGTGTTCACCGAAGCCTGGTCGGATTCGTCATCAATGATCAGAGCAGGGATCTCGCCCAGGAGCGGGCCGATCTTCTTGAGGTCCTGGACCAGGTTGGTCAGGACTGACTTGTTCTTCTTGACGACCATTACCCGCGCGGAGGCCCGGTGCAGGTTCTCCGGGGAGTAGAGCGGCTTCTTGGGGTCGTGCTTGCCGATCTCCAGTGCCTTGATCCCACTGAACAGCTGGCGGTAGTCGTCGTCCCTGGTGGTCAGGCGCTCGATGTCGAAGGCGTTGAGCATGGAGGGACGGCCGCCGTGCGAGACGAACTTCTCGGGCCAGTCGGGGTCGTCCTGGTAGTCGATGCCGACCAGGGCGTCCGGGTCGTTCGGGTCGGCGCCGCGCAGGATGTTCTCCTGGCCGATCAACTCCATGTCAAGCCGGCGCTGAGTCTGACCTCGAAGCAGGTTGAGGGTGCCCCCGAGGACGATGACCAGGCGGTATCCGGCGTCGATGGCCTTGGCGATCACCCCAGTGAAATTGGCGGTCTTGCCGGACTGGACGTAACCGACCACTAGACCACGGGCGCCGTACGGATCCTCCCGCGTCGGGTCGGCCAGCCGCTCCACGATGCTGCGCGCGGCCTGGTCGAGGCTGGCGATGGCATCCGGCGACCAGCCCTTGTCGCGGAGAAGGTTCTCGTACGCTTTCCAGTAGAAGGGGGGACGCGACGGCGATCCGTCGAGCATGAACCAGGGCTCAAAGGCGGCGTCCTTGCTGATGACCACCGGGCCGGCGGCCTTGAAAATGGCGCACTGGTCGTTGAGCACCGTGCGGATGCCCTCAGGGAGGCCGAGCTTCGCGTAGGCGTCCGCACGGCGTTCGTCGGTCCGGGCCGGAAAGGCGGACCAGGTGGCGTGCTCGTCGAAATCCCAGCGGGTCAGGTAGTGATTCCACAGCGTTGCGAGAGGGTCACCCGGCTCGGCGCTGTTCAACCGGTCCAGCATCGGGTTCAGGGTCGCGTATTCCGGTGCGCCGATGGCGCCCGCCAGAGCCGCCGCGATCCCCTCGAACGGAAGCGGCCCGGTCTGGTCCATCGCACCGAGGACCGCCTGGTGAACGCTGTAGAGCTTGTCAGTCATGGGGTGTCCTCAGTCCTGTCCGTCAGCGCCGGACTCGTAACGGGCTATTTCGCAGTGCGCGGCGGAGAGCAGGACGCTGTTCCACAGCGCCATCTCGTCGTCGCGCTGTGCGCTGGAGCGGCCCATGCGGAAGTTCTTCTCCAAGAGCATGTAGAGCGTCGCCTTGAGGACCGGAGCATCGTTGGAGCCGCCGCGGCGGTCCCCGCTGAAGGCCTGACGGTACTTCTTGTTCAGACGGACGACGTGCTCCGCCCGGTCGATGGAGAAGAGCTGGTCAGCCGGGAGGCTCTCCCAGCGGAAGGCGATGGACTGTTCGGTGTCGTCCTGCGGGAGTTCGTCCTTCAGCGTGCGCTTCAGTTTCGGGTCCAGGCCCTTGCCGGGCGGGATGACCTCGGGCCGCTTGACCTCCGAGGTCCGGCGCGCGGCGTCCCGGTATGTGGCTTCGGCCTCCTTCAGGAAGGTGCCGAACGTGGTGCCCTCAGCGTCCGCGGCCTTTTCAAGGCCGCGGGCGAACGCCGGCGTCACCTCGACGCCGTCCTTCTTCACGGTGAGGCTGAAGACGTCGTTGTCGAAGGAGGGAAGGTCGACGGCGACGCGCGCGAGGCTGTGGTGAGTTTCCGGGGCCCGCGTGTTGTTCCAGCCGCCTGCCTGGACAAGGCGGTCGTTGCGGTAGATGTAGAAGCCCTGACGCTCGGCGACCGGACCGATGCCCTTGAAGGAAACGAGCCCGGACTTCGGCGGCCAGATGTGGGCCGTCATAGGGAGGTCGCCGACCTTCTCAATGGGAGCGGTGAAGACGCGCGGATAGCCCTTGCGGCCCGGCACTCGGTAGCCAAAGGGGTCGATCGGCTCGATGCCGTCGTGGCTGAGTTCTTCGCGGGTGTGCACATCCTCGACCACGACGTCGATGTGGAAGTCGTCCCGTGAGAGGAAGCGGTGGAAGTGAAGCCCGATGTGGGTTTCCAGCTTGTGCAGCGCCTCCATCAGGAAGCGGTCCGTCTGCCCGGTGGTCACCGTCTGGAACGCTCGCACGCCGTCCCAGCGAACGATCGTGCCGTGCCACTCGATGACGCCGTCGTACCGGTCGACCAGGTCCTGGCAGTAGCGTGCGTCGACGATGTCGCAGGTGAAGTCGGTCTGCGCGGCCGAGGTGAGCAGGCGACGGCCGGCCGAGGGGCTGCGCTTGGTGCGGCTGATCACCGAGAAGGAGTCAGCGTGGGACAGGGACGCGGCCTTGAGACCCGCGCCGAAGTGCCCCAAGGCGTCCGGAGCGTATTCACTCTGGCCGCCGACCGTCATCGCCACGTCGAGGCCGGCTTCATCCATGCCTCGGCCGTCATCAATGATCAGCAAGCTGACGAGGCGGTCGCCGTCCCGGAGGAAACTGATGACGACCTTGGTCGCGCCAGCATCGATCGAGTTGTCGATCAGGTCCGCGATGGCTGCTTCGAAGCTGTACCCCTGATGGCTCAGCGACTCCACAGACCGGGGCGCAGGCGGCAGGCGCTTGCTTCCGCTGGTCGGTACGTCGTACTGCCAGTCGTCGGAGGGGCGATAGGTCATGTGGTCTCTACTTCCGGGGCGCACAGGAGAGACGAGTGCCCGGGGCCGCGTCGTCCGTCCTGCTGGATCCTGCTGGTGAAGAGCGAACAGGGCGCTACGGAGGCTGAAGCAGTCTGCAGGGCAGCCCGGTGGATGCCGGGACTGGCGGCGAGAGGGTTCGGCGACGTGGCGCGTCTGATCAGGGGGTCAGTCGCGGCAACTTGGCGGAGCTGGCGGCTTCACGGATACCGGACTGGCGACGCTCTTGGCGTTGTCAGCCCATGGCTGTCCCACAGGGCCCGGAGTGGTCTTGCGTTTGCGCGTGCGCACGAGGTTCCCCCCTCGGTGGTGCAGTGAAGCAGAAGGAGCTTACCTGTAGGTGAAGACGTTGAGGCGATGGCTGCGGGGAAGACGCGGGCTGGAGGTCACAGCTTCGGCTCCACCTCGAACGGCAGCTTCGCCGCCCAGGCGGAGAGGGCCCCGGCGGCCGCCTCCCTGGCCTCGCCGCCCACCGCGACCTCGTCCAGCAGCACCCGTTCCGCCGCCGGCAGGGCGAGCTGGCGGTAGAACCGGAGGTCCTCGAAGCCGTTGACGGCGGCGTCGTGGCTGGTGGCGGCGTAGACGAGGCGGGGGATGCGGGCCCAGTAGCAGGCGACGAGGCACATCGGGCACGGCTCGCTGCTGGAGTACATCACCGCGTCCTCCATGAGGTGCCGCCCCAGCGCGGCGCCGGCCGAGCGGAGGGCCATGACCTCGGCGTGGGCGGTGGGGTCCTGCAGCTCGACGACCGAGCTGGTGCCGGTGCCGACGATCTCGCCGTCGATCACGACGAGGGCGCCGAAGGGGGTCTTCCCCTCGTCCTCCAGGGCGTGACGGGAGAGGGCGATGGCCTGCTGCAGGAACTCGTGGTCCTCGGGGGTCTCCGTGGCGTACGGCACGTCGTGGTCTCCCTCTCGTCGCGGCTCACATGTGGACCGACGGGTCGGCGTCTCCGAAGGGCCCGTCCAGGCCGACGTCGTAACTGGTCATGGGGGTGGTGTTGCCGGAATCGGCGCCGGTGAACAATCCCAGGGCCTGTGCGGCGCGTTGGGGGCTGCTCCACCGGCCCGCTTCGCGTATCTCGACCATATCCGGGACCGGCGCCCCGGCCTGGTCGCCCTGGATGATCAGGCGGTGGATGCGGGGGACGGGGTGGTCCCGCGTGCGGAGGAGGGCGATGGAGGAGGCGAGGCGGTGGTTCCACTCGTCGAAGGCGTCGTCCATCGCCCGGGGGTCGATGTCCGTGGGGCGGCCGACCGGGAGGTTCTGGAGGACCACGCGGTGGACGGTCAGTGCGGGGCCCCGGGCCAGCTGGGCGGCGAGCACCGCCCGGTCCACCTCGTTGCGGAAGGCGACCTGCTCGGGCCGCAGCCAGTCGGTGCCGCACTGCACCACCACGGCCTCCGTGACGGTGGGGGAGGCCAGCCGGTCGAGGCGTCCGCGCCACGCCGTCGGGTCCACAGCGGTCACTGCTGCTGCTCCTCTCGGGTGTGCGCGCCGACGAGCTGGAGGACGGAGAGGCCGCCGACCACCGTGTCGACGGGGTTGGTGGTGGCGGACCCGGACGGCAGGACGCGGGCGGCGAGCTTCGCCGTGGCGGTCAGCGCGGCGGGCGGCAGACCGGTCAGGAAGGCACGGAGCTCGGCGTCCGGCTCACCGGGGGCGAGGGGAGCCAGGCGGCAGGCCACGGCGAGGACGAGGGCGGCGGGACGCCGGTGCGGAGGGATCCGTGGCACGGGGACCGGGTAGTCGGCACGCCGCTGCAGCTCGCGGATCCGGCTGAGGACCGAGCCGGGCGGCTCCGTGTGGGAGATCAGGAGGAGCAGCGCCTCGCGGGCCTCGTCGGCCGTGCTGAACCAGCGGTGGCTCGCGAAGGAGCGGACGTACGCGCCGAGGAGCTGAGGGTCCGGGGTGAACTCCGGGCGGATCAGTTCCGGCGGGTGTGGATGGCGGGTGTCGCGCAGGGTGGCCAGCGCGCCCACCGAGACGAGCGTCCAGAAGCGGTCGTACTCCTCCACCGGGCCGAAGACCTGACGGGTGGTCTCCGCCTCGTGGGTGCGGAGGCGGCCGGTGGGGGAGTAGAGCGCGTCGCGGAGGCGGGCGAGCACGGAGTCGCCGTCCCAGTAGTTGCCCATGAACTTGGTGCCGGTCAGGTACTCGTGGACGCCGTAGAAGGCGCTGGCCTGGTGGGCTCCGTGGAACTCGGTGAAGTCGGCGAGCCAGGCCAGGTGCGGGACCGGGCCGGTCAGGATGCTGCCCAGTTCCTCCGGGCCGGTGGCCGAGCGGGGATCGGGGTCGACCAGGCGGAGGATCCTGAGGCGGCTGTCGGTGCTGAAGGCGACGATCTCCCGAGCCGCGCGGGTGGAGGCGATGCCGCGCACGGACATCAGGTGGGCGGCGCCGGCCAGCCAGGCCAGGTAGCGGCTCAGCGCGCCGAGCGCGGGCGCCGGCTCGTCGAGCCGCCGGATGTGGGTGACCAGCGAGCCGACGATCTCCTCGGCGCAGGTGGTGGTGACCACCGGATCGACGCCGCTGACCAGGCCGGCGCGGGACAGCTTGTGCAGCACGTCGAGGTGGAGGGCGACGGCGTTGCGGGTGGCGGCGGGCGGGATCCGGGCGTCGGTCAGCTGGTGGACGAGGTTGCGGAGGCCGCTGGGGTCGTTGGTACCCGCCGTGAGGTTCACCGTGCTGAGGTAGGCGGCGACGGTGGGGTCGTCCTGGAGCTGTCTGCCCGACGCGCCCAGCTCCTGCTGCCTGCCCGCGGGGGTCAGCGAGGCGGTGAGGGTGTCCCGGAGGAGGCGGTTGCGGCCGCCGATGTTGGCGAGACCGAAGAGGCGGACGAAGGAGAAGACGCCGAAGACGTTGGCGAGGATGAAGAGGAGGGCCCCGTAGGTGGCGGCCTCCTCGATGCCGCCGAGCAGGCCGCACGCCGTGAAGAGCGCCGCGAACCAGCCGACGAGCACCCACTCGCGGAAGGCGATGTGGTTGTCGATCGCCTTCAGGGACGGCCAGGAGCTGGCGGCCGAGAAGGTGATCGCGAAGATCACCGCCTCGCCGGTGAGGAGCGTGGCGAAGAAGGCGATGCTGAACTGGGTCGCGTCGACGATGTCGTCGGGCTTGCGGGGGTGGAGGACGGCGAGGCCGACGAGGAGGAGCGCGCCGGCGAGTAAGGAGAGCTGCCTGGGCCTGACCACTGTGCGCCGTTCACCCCGTCCCTGATCGAGTCGGAGCAACCTTGCCAAGCGGTGGGGAAGTTGCCAAGACGGGTGCGGGTACGCGGGGACCGACCGCGGGCCCGTACGCCAGGCGTCGTCGAGGCCGCACGGGGTTTCGTGGGCCGCGGGACGGGCCAGGAGCCGCGGCGCACCGGGTACGGCTGCTCGCGCGGCGGCAACTGCCCCTCGCGCCAACGGGGTACGGGTTGCCGTGACCCGGAGGGGAAGGCAGCATGTGAGCTCGTGTGCGGCCCCGGCCCCCCGCCCGCTGACACGGACGGCACGGAGCGACGGCCCGGGCGCGGGGACGGCGCGCGGCGGGCAACAGTCGGAGCGGCGCGCCGAGTCGGGGCGCCGCCGGGTCGGCGAACGGGAGGGGGAGGGCGCGATCGTGAGCAGCGTCGAGAAGGAACGGGGCCGCCTGCTGAGACGGTTGGTCGGCGGACTGCCCAGACCCCTGCCCGCGGACCCGATGGCGCTGATCGAGCTGCTGCGCGGGCGCATGGAGCGGATCGTCGCCCGGCCCGTGGAGGTGCGCGTCGAGCACTTCCCCCACGACACGGCGTCCGGGTTCTGGGTCCGCCTGCCGGACCGGGACATCGTCATCGTCGAGGCCACCGCACGGCCCGACCACCGGCTCGTGATCTTCGGGCACGAGCTGTGGCACATGCACGTCGGGGAGTGCAAGGCGCACGCCTCCCCGGAGGAGGTCACCGCCGCGGCGCGGTCCATCGGCCGCACGGACCCGGAGCTCGCCGAGGCGCTCCTCACCGCGGCGCGGGCCGCGCGCGACGACGAGGAGGAGACGGACGCCGAGCACTTCGGGCTGCACCTCGCCTTCCAGCTGCGGAAACTGGTCCGCGAGGACAACGCGCCGCTGGACGGTCTCAGCAGGAGGATCCACACAAGCCTCGGCTGGAACGGCTGACCGGTGGACGGCCACGCCTACTTCATCCCCACCGTCGTCCTGGCCGGCACCCTCGCCGTCCGCGTGACCACCGTCGTCCGTCACCGGAGCAACCCCTACGTCCACTACGGAGCGGGACTGATCGGCCTGGGCGCCGTCACCTTCGCCCTCGCCGCGCCGCCGACCATCCACGAGGTCAACGCCGCGACCGGCGTGCCGAACATCTCGGCGCCCGTCGTCTACGCCTGCAACGCGTTGTTCTCCTACGCGGGGCTGGCCCTGATCCTGTACTGGCGGGGCGGCGACCTGCGGGCGGTGCGGCGGCAGGCGAGGCGCTGGAAGGCCTTCTACCTGTCCCTCGCCTGCCTGATCTTCGGCCTGTTCCTCCTCGGTGAGGCGCCGCAGGAGCGGCTCGTCGACTTCGACACGTACTACGCGACGACGCCGGGCATGCGCGAGATGATCGTCGCCTACCTCACCGGCCACCTCATCGCCTCGACGACCATCACGTGGCTGTGCTGGCGGTGGTCGAGGCGGGTCACCGGCCGCTGGCTGCGGGCCAGCCTGCTCATCCTGGTGCTCGGCTTCTTCTTCTCGACCGGCTTCGGCGTCGCGAAGATCGTCGCGGTGTTCGCCCGCTGGACCGGACACGACCTGGACTTCCTCAGCTCCTACGTCTCTCCCCCGCTCGGCAGTGTCGGGGCGCAACTGGCCGCCGTCGGCTTCCTCCTCCCCCTCGTCGGTCCACGGCTCTCCGCCTGGCTGCGGGCCCGCGGGCAGTTCCGGCGCATGGAGGTCCTCTGGAGAGAGATGGACGCGGTCGCCGGCACCGCCGACCAGAGCCCGCTGCCCCGCCGGGCCGGCCTCGAGGTCCGGCTCGTCGAGCGGGAGACGCAGATCGCGGACGCACTCCTCAAGCTGGAGCCCCGACTGGACCTGGACCGCCGGCAGGCGGCCTACGAGGAGGCGGTCGCCGACGGGCACGGCCCCGAGGACGCCTCGCGGATCGCCGCCGCCGCGATGATCTCCCGTGCGATCGACGCTCCCGGCGACCTCCGGTGCCCCCGCCCCGACGGGCCGCTCGACCTCAGGACCGTGCTCGGCCAAGGAGCCGAGGACCTGGCGGCGGTCGGCGAGCACTTCGCCCGGCTGCACCAGGAGCGACAGGCGACGCCCTCTGCTTCCGGGCCGCCGCCCCGGACACCCGCCCCCGCCCCGAGTACCGGACGTGCCGGACGCCCTTGAGACCGCCGCACCGCCGCACCGCCGCACGGCCGTACCCCCGCCGTTCTGCCGGCCCCGCCCCCGCCAGGGCGGGGCCTTCCTCAGGAAGAGACACGATGCACGATCCGCGTTCATCCGCCCATGCAGTGGTCATCGGGGGGAGTCTGGCCGGCACGCTCACCGCCGCGGCGCTCGCGCCCCACTCCGGGCGGATCACGGTCATCGACCGCGACGTCCTGCCGGACACCCCGCTGCCGCGCCGCGGACTGCCCCAGGCTCGTCACGCCCACGTCCTGTGGTCGGGGGGCGCCCGGGCCATGGAGGCGCTGCTGCCGGGCATCCACGACCTCTGGCACGAGCACGGCGCGCACCGCATACCCATACCTCAGGGCATGCTGTCGTTCTCGCCGTCGGGCTGGTTCCGGCGCTGGCACGACGAGCACCCCCGCCACTACGCGATCGGCGCCGGCCGTGACCTCATGGACTGGGCCGTCCGGCAGCAGCTCACCCGCCTCCACCCCCACGTCACGCTCCGGCCGGCCTGCACCCCCGTCCGGCTGCTCGGCGACCGGCGCGGCGTGCGCGGCGTCGAGGTCCGGGACCACGACGGGGGGACGGAGGCCCTGGAGGCGGACCTGATCGTCGACGCGACGGGACGCGCCGCGGTGGGCGGCGCCCTCCTCCGGGCGCTCGGAGTGCCGGAGGTGGCCGAGACCCGCGTCGACGCCGGTGTCGTCTACGCCAGCCGCCGGTACAGGGCGCCCGCCGGCGCAGAACGGGACTGGCCGATCGTCAGCCTGCAGGCCGACCCGTCGAACGGGAGACCCGGCGGCATCGGCACCATCGTGCCCGTGGAGACCGGCGAGTGGTTCGTCAGCCTCTCCGGCACCCGCGGCCACCATCCGACCGGCGACGCCGCCGCCTTCGAGGACTTCGCCCGGACCCTCCGGCACCCGGTCGCGGCCGACCTCCTGCGACGCGCGGAGCCGGTCGGCGACGTCACCCTGTCCCGCTCCACCCCGAACGTCCGCCGGCACTACGACAAGGCGCGTCTGCCCGCCGGCTTCCTCGCCGTCGGGGACGCGGCCACCGCCTGCAACCCGGTCTACGGCCACGGCATGTCGTCCGCCGCCCGCAGCGCCCTGGCCGTGGGCCGGGTCGCGGCCGAGACCGGGCTCCGCCACCGGGACTTCGCGAAGAGGGCGCGGAAGGCCGTCGCGCGGGAGGCGTCGGCGGCGTGGACCCTGGCCACGGGCCAGGACATCTTCTTCACCGGTGTGGAGGCGCCGGCCCCGCCCGGCGCCGCCGACCGGGCGGCGAGCTGGTACGTCAACGCCCTGATGAACGCGGCCATCGGCAACCACGACGTGGTGCAGCGCTTCACCGACGTGATGATGCTCGAGGAGCCGGCGGGCCATCTCGTCACGCCGGGCATGGTCGTGGCCGCCCTGCGCGGCCCGCGGGTTCCCAAGCTGGGCGGACCCGTCCTCACCCCGCGCGAGCAGGCCGTCCTGGACGGCGCCGATCCCGTGGCCACGCCCACGGGGCCCGGCGCAGGGGGTTGAGGCGTCCTGGCGCCCTGAGAAGCCATGGGGCGCCCTGAGGCGCCCTGCGGAGGCCCGCGGCACCCTGGGGAGCCCGCGGCAGAGGATCGCGGACGGCAGGCGGACCACAGGGACGGAACCGGCTGCGGAACCGGCTGTGGAACCGGCTGCGGAGCCGGCTCCGATCCGGTACGCGCGAGAGCTGTTCCGCGGAGCCGCCCGACCGGTCGCGACGCTTCCGCAGCCACCACGGCGCGCCGACCGGGCCCGCCGGTCCGAGTACCGCCATCTTGGCCGTGCCCGTGGCCGCCGGTGCCGCCACGCTCCAGGACTCGGTCCGACCGAGCCACCGCAGGAGGCCTGCGGCCCCCAGCGCGCACAGTACGGCGACGACGCCCGCGACCGTTGCCCGCCCCGCGGTCAGGCGCCGTGGCGCGGACGGGGAGGGGAGGGCTCCAGGGCCTCGTCCGGACGATCGCTCCAGCCCCTCCACTGATGCCCGTCCCCACATCGCCACAGGACGCGGCAGACGCGCTTCCCGTCGTCCTCCCGGAACGCGAGGAGCATGCCGTCGGAGGTCATCACCTGGCCGCACGACGGGCAGTCGGGCGCCGTGTCCGCCCGCGCGCCGGGATGGCGGCGACCGTGGCTCCCGGCCGTCGCGGAGGCCGTCGCCTCCCCGGCGACGGGCGGACGGCTGCCGTCCCGGCTCGGGAGCCGCGCGCCTGCCAGCGCCTTACGGGCGGCGAGGTGCCCGGCGATCCTGAAGGCCGTCTCGTGGGAGGCGTAGTTGGCGCGGACGCGTCGCAGCACCACCCTCGCGGCGATCTCGAGCCCGTGCTCCGGCATGCGCAGCTCGTCCTCGATCCCCTGGGCGGCAGCCGCGAGGAGGCATGACAGAGGCGCAGCGGGTTCGTCGTCCACCGTCGGCTCCGTGTCCACCTCGAAGGCGAAGCCCTCGGACGCGGGCTCGAAGTCCACCTCGACCAGGGCGAAGTGAGGCGCGCAGTTCTGCTTCACGTGCAGGACCTCCACGCCGCGGATCGGGTGCGGCGGGAACCGGTGCGGCGTCGACGTCATGCGCGAACGCTACCCACTCCCGAGGGGGTAGCCGCCCGGGCACCTCACGCCGGGGGACGGCCCGTGCGGTGATGAGTACGCGAGCGGCCGCGGGCGAGTACGCGTACTCAGTGCTGCGGCCGTGCGGGCGGCGAGAGTTGAGGCGTGGCGAACGGGCGGACGAGCCGGCTCCAGCAGGGGGCCGGCCGCCCGGGCCGAGAAGCGGGGGACGGACATGGGCGTGCGCGTCGGGCGGAGGAGCACGGGCGGGACCACCGGAGGACGTGGCCGGGGGGCCGTCGCCGCCCTCGTGGGCGTCGCGGCGGCCGTGGCGGTGCTGAGCGGCTGCTCCGGGTGGGGGTACGAGGAGGACATCTGCAGCAAGGGCGAGTACCCGGTGCTGGCGGTGAACAACACCGGCAGCGCGTGCGTCGCGGACGGCGAGGAGCCGCCGGAGGGCATGGTGCGGTACCCGGAGGGCAAGGTGCCGCAGAAGGTCGGCGACAAGTGGGACGAGTACTGGCAGACCCGCACCCTCGACGAGAACGGCAAGGTCGTCGAGCTGCCGTAGGGCGACGAACCGCCCGCGCGGTGCACCGGCGCAGGGCCCGGGCGGTGGGTGTCGGAGCGGGCGCCTAGGGTGTGCCGGTGATCTTCAGGAGAAAGAAGGCCGCCGGACTCGGCGCCCTGGTCGACGAGTTGGAGCAGGCCGTCGCCGCACGTGACGGGGAGCGCACCGAACGGGCCTTCGGCGCCGTGATGCAGGGGCTGCCGGAGGCGCCGGACGGTGAACTGGTGGCGGCGGGACCGCGGTTGGCGGCGCTGCTGCCGGACTTCCCGCCCGTCGGGCCCCGCCCGTACCTGGCCCACGCGGCCGGGTACTGCGTCGAGCGCGGCGCCGACCCGCGGGCCTGCGCCGGCCCCGTCCTCGACGCCGTGCGGCGGGACCTGGCCGACGCGCTGGAGTTCGCCGCCCGCTGGAGGGCGGCCCAGGGCGCCGGGGCCGAACTGCCGGAGCCGGACGAGGAGTCGATCGACGAGGCGCTCCTGGCCCGCGTCGGCGGCGACGACGAGTACGAGGCGCTGAGGCTGGCGCTGGCCTGGTGCTCCGTGGAGAACTGGCAGCCGCCCGCGCTGGCCGTGCTGCTGGGCGACGCGGAGGTCCGGCGCCGGCACAGGGCCGCACTGCTGCCCCTGTGCCAGGAGGTGGCGGCGCTGGAGGCGCACGACCTCAAGTGCCTGGCCTACGCGCTCGCGGTGCTGGACGACGAGCCCGTGATCGTGCTCCACCGGCCCAGCGGCAAGGCGTTCGAGGTGCGGATCGGCGGCATCGGGGACAACTTCCAGCTGCACACGCTGCTCGCCCACGTGCTCGTCGGCGGCGGCCACGTCCCCGGCGTCGCCCCCTCGGCGGAGAGCGTCCGCCTGGCCACGGACCCCGCGCCCGCCCAGGGGCGCACGGACACGGTCGCGACGGGAGCCTTCGAACTCCTCGCGCCCGACGGCGGGCGGATCTGGAACGAGGGCCTGCCCGACGACATACCCGTGGTGGAGGGCCGCCGCCTGCTGGTGCTGGACGAGCCGCTGTACGCGCGCAGTTGGAACGCCGACCGGTTCTTCCCCAACCTGCCGGGCAGCGCCGAGCTGACCCGCGTCCTCACGGACGAGGAGGCGCGGAGCTGGTTCGCCCGCACCTCGGCCGCCGTCGCCCGGGGGCAGGGTCAGGAGAAGTCGTAGACCGCCCAGGTGGTCAGCGGGCGGTAACCGAGGCGCTGGTACAGGGCGTTGCTGGTCGGGTTGGCGAGGTCCGCGAAGAGGACGACGTCCCGCGCGCCCGCGGCCAGGGCCGCCCGGGTCACCTCGGCGGTGACGGCGGCGGCGTAGCCGCGACCGCGGAGGTGGGCGGGGGTGTGGACGACGTCGACCTGGACCTGGCCGCCGATCAGCGGGTTCCTGCCGGCGACCGAGACGGGCGTGCCGTCGGGGGTCTCCCAGAGGGTGTAGCGCTTGTCGGCGTACCGGGTGGTGGGCCAGGACTCGGCGTCCACGGTGCCGGTCTCGCCGACGGCACGGGCGAACGCGGCGCACCAGCGGATCGCCTCGTCGAGGTCGTCCTCGCCCAGGACGCGGGCGCGGCCCGGCGGAGACGGCAGCGGAGGGGTGAGGTCGGCGAGGTCGTCGAGGGCGTAGAGGCACAGCCGGGTCTCCCGGAGGGCGGCGGACGTGCCGGTGTGCCGTTGCCAGGCCTCCGCGAAGGCGGTGGCGGTGTCGTGGTCCGCGCTGACCCGTGACAGGTCGTGGCGGAGGCCGGCCAGGCGGGCGGCCAGGGCGTCGGCCTGCTCGGGGGTCAGCGGGGAGAGGCCCAGGGCGCGGGGCGGGAGGCGGTACAGGGTGCCGCGGACCTCGCCGTCCTCCTCCAGCGTGCCGAAGACCGGTCGTTCGGGGCCGGACGACCGTGGCCCACGGGTGCGGACCCGCTCGGCCCAGGTGAGCTGCAGGACGTGCCGGCCGGGGCGTGAGCGGAGGAAGGCCCCCGCTCGGGAGAGGAAGGCGTCGACGTCCTCGGTGAGTTCGAGGCGGAGGCCGGAGCCGGTGTCGGAGCCCGAGCTGAGGCCGGTGTCGGAGCCCGAGCTGAGGCCGGAGCCGGGGCCCGAGCTGAGGCCGGAGCCCGAGCCGGTGCCAGGGCCGGTGTCGGAGGCGGTGTCGAGGCCGGGGGTGGGGTCGGGGTGCCAGTCGTCCGGGCGCATGCCCCATCATGGCGCGTGCCCGTGACATCGGCCCGTGACATCGGCCCGTGGCATCGCGGGACCACTTACGCGGGCACGACGCCCGCCGCTCTTGAATGAGGGCCGTGAACCGGACCGCGCCCCCGCCCGCACCGCCCCGCCGCACCCGTCGGTTCCTGCTCGTCGTCCTGGCGGTCCTCGGCACGGCGGCCCTGCTGCTCCTCCTCCCGCACCGGATGCTCCTGATGGCCGCCCCCCGGTGCCTGGCCGGGCAGTGGCACGGGTGCGGCGACACGTTCAACGGCGTGGTGCTGATGACGCTGGTCACGGTGCCGCTCTCGCTGCTGGTGGCGTGGGTGCTCGCGTGGCGGCGGCGGGCGGCCGGGGCGGTGTCGGCGTGGCGGATGTCGCTCGCCGAGGTGGGCATGGTCCACGGCACCGTTCCGCTGGTGTGGCTGACGATGATGCCGGGCGAGGCGGCCGGCCTGGTGTCCGGCCGGGTGAGCCTGGTGCCGCTGCGGGACCTGGTCGTGATGGGGCCGCTGGGGATCGCCGGCAACCTGGTGATCTTCGCGGCGCTCGGCTTCTTCGCCCCGATACGGTTCGCGGCGGCGGCGTCCGCGCCGAGGATCCTGGCGCTCGGGGCGGGCTGCTCGGCGCTGGTGGAGGTCGCGCAGTACGTGCTGCGCCTCGACCGGGTGTCCTCGGTGGACGACGTGCTGGTCAACGCCACGGGGGCGCTGCCGGCCGGGCTGGCGTCGCGCCGGTGGTGGCGCACGCGCGAGGCCGCGCCCTCCGCGGAGGCTCGCCCGCTGCCGGCCCCGGCCGCCTGAGCCTCCGGCCCTCCCGCATCTCCCACACCTCCTGGCCCCCGCCCCCGACCCCTCCCGGGGAGGACCGCCCCCGCCTTGTCGCTCCCGCGTTCCCGGTTCGGTAACGGCACCTCCTCCCCGGACGCGCCCGCGAACCGGCGGTCACCGGCCGACGCCCCACCGCGTCCCCCGTGTCACCTGCGCGTTCACCCGTCCCCTCGGAAACGTTCGGTCGCCGTCGTCGCTGTGACACGGAGGGTCACACTCCCCGACGATGTCGGGGCCTTGTCACCGCCTGGTGCGGCTTCGCCACATCGCTGGGCCCGGGCCCCTCGGCCACGCCATGGTGTGGGGCGTCGAGGGCCACGGACGGCCCCCGACGCACAGGCACCGCACCACACCCACGACCCGTCCCACACCCAAAGCACGCCCCATCCCTGGCCGGCCGGCCCCTTGCGGCCTGCCTCGACCCAGAGCTTCCGGGAGAACCCATGTCTCTTCGCACCCAGCTCACCCGCCGTGCGCGGATCGCCGTGGCAGGCGTCGCCGCCGCCGGAGTCGCGGCCGCCGCCTTCGCCTTCGGGCCGGCGCAGGACGACGACGCGGCGGACCTCCAGGTGGTCGCCGCCCAGGACGTGAACTACGGCGGCGAGCCCGAGGCGGACGGCTCGCTCGTCACCCGGACCGACGGCATCGAGACCATGGCCGCGTCGACCATCACCCGCGACCAGATGATCGCCCGGGCCAGGACCTGGCTCACGGCAAACAACGGCAAGCCGGTGCCCTACAGCATGAGCGGCACCTGGGGCGGCTACCGCCGGGACTGCTCCGGCTACGTCTCCATGGCCCTGTCGCTCGGCAAGCCCGGCCTGAACACCGTGGGCCTGGCGACCACCCGCAGCGCGACCCAGCGGCTCGGCAGCGTCGGCCAGCTCAAGAAGGGCGACCTGCTGATCGACTACAACGACCGCCCGGGCGCCGACTTCCGCCACGTGGTGATCTTCGAGAAGTGGGCCAACTACGCGAAGACCGCCTACTGGGCCTACGAGCAGCGCGGCACCTACGGCACCACCCACCGGATCCTCTCCTACGGCATCGGCCAGGACGACTACGACCCGTACCGCCCGGTGAAGTTCGGCGACGGCAGCGGTGGCGGCTCGGCCCCGGCGCCCGCCCCCGGCGTCTCGTGGCCCGTCCTGAAGAGCGGCTCCCAGGGCGCGGACGTGCGGTCCGCCCAGTACCTGCTGAAGGCGTCCGGCCACCAGCTCGACGTCGACGGCAGCTTCGGGCCGAAGACCCGTTCCGCGGTGGTCGCGTTCCAGAGGTCCCGCGCGCTCGCCGCGGACGGGGTGATCGGCCCCAACACCTGGGCCAAGCTGATCAGGACGGTGAAGTCCGGCTCCACCGGGTCGGCGGTGAAGGCCGCGCAGATCCAGCTGAACGTCTACAACCACGGTCTGAGCGTGGACGGTTCGTTCGGGACGAAGACCCGGTCGGCGACGCTCGCCTTCCAGAAGAACCACCGCCTGGCGGCCGACGGCGTGATCGGCCCGAACACCTGGCGCACCCTCCTCGGCAGCCGCTGACCCGGCCGTCCGGCGCCCGACGGCTCCCCCGGCGCGACCGCGCCGGGGGAGCGGTTCGCCGGCGTACCGGGGCGTGGCCCTCAGTCCCCCGGGGCCTGGGGGAGGGGCCGTCCGCCGACGCCGAGTTGACGCACGGCACGGGGAGAGAACGCCACCGGTCCGATCCAGCCACGGCGGACGAGGGCGACCTGGGACGGCAGCGGGGCCACCGGATCGACCTCCCTCCCGCGCGACCAGTTGGCGATCAGGCCCTCCGTCGTCGCCACCGCGGACACCACCAGGGTCACCTTCACGCCCTCGTCGCCCCAGGTGTTCCACAGCGCCCAGCCCTCCGGCCGGGGCTCCGCCCCGAGCCGTGCGCACACCTCGTCGTACGGCTCGTCCACGCCGGCGGGCATCACCGCGGGCCTCAGCACGCAGGCCCCGACCAGCCGCACGAGGGGGCGGTCCTCCTCCAGGCAGCCGTCGCCCTCGAAGTGGTGGTGGCGACGGGCCCGCGCCGGCCTGCGGAGGCTCCGCCCCAGCGCTGTGCCGCCCCCACCTCCGCCTCCGCCCCCGCCCTCGCCTGCGCCCTCGCCTGCGCCTGCGCCGTCGTCGAAGTCGAGCCGCCCCTCGGCCACCGCGGCCTCGACGACCTGACCGGCGAGGCGCTCGATCTCCCGCAGGTGGTCCAGCTCGCTCGTCTCCACGGGACGCGAGGGACGACCCGACCGCCCACCCTCGGCTCCGGTCATGCCCGGCCCGCGTCCGCGACGCTCCCGACCCGGTACCGCACGGCCAGGTGCCTCATCGCGCCTCCTGCGGAGCGGCGTCAGGGCGGGGCGGCAGATGGTGCCACTCGTGACCGCATCCGTCGGCGCAGTGCCGCTCCCGCCGCCGCGCGTCCGCGACGGCCAGGAGGTGGACCAGCAGGCGGAACGCTCGAAGCCGCTCGTGCCGGGGCCGCAGCCCGCCGATCGTCGAGACCTGCCGGTCGACGTCCCCGCGGGCGAGCAGCACGCACGGCGTGCAGGTCGGCCGGAGTCCCGAGAGCCGGATGGCCTCCGCGGCCTCCTCCCGGGTGGCGTGCGCCTGCCGGCAGAACAGGCCGAGCGCGCGCAGGGTGCGCGCCTGCTCCTCCTCCGTCTGCCCCTCGAACCACGCCATGCCCTCGGGAAACGGGCGATGGCCCTGGGCCAGCTGGTTGAGCACCAGGGTGCGTTCGTCCATCCGTGTCCCTCCCGGGGGCCCGTGTCGCCCGACCGTGAGTGTGCGGACGTGACGGTGCGCGCGGCAAGGCGATTTCGGCGGTGGGCGGCCGCGGCCGGAGTTTCCGCTCGTGGTGGCGCGGTACGCGGAGGGCGACGGGTCCGGAACGGTACGGCGGTAGTGGAAGGGCGAGGGGTTCTGTCATGGGTGTGCCCGGGACGATGCGCGCGGTGCGGCTCACGACGCACGGCGGGCCGGAGGTGCTCGAGCCGGCGGAGGTGCCCGTGCCGGCGCCGGGGCCCGGGGAGGTGCTGGTCCAGGTCGCCGCGGTGGCCCTGAACAACACCGACATCTGGACGCGGGACGGCGCCTACGGCCGCCCGGGGGATCCGAAGGCGCTGTCGGGCTGGCGAGGCCCGATCGACTTCCCCCGCATCCAGGGCGCCGACGTGGCCGGACGGGTGGCGGCGGTCGGCGCGGGCGTGGACGACGGCCTGGTGGGACGCCGCGTGGTGGTGGACCCGGCGATCTACGACACCGACGGCCCGGACGCGAACCCGGTGGGCCTGATGGGCAGCGAACGGGACGGCGGCTACGCGGAGTACGTGACCGCGAAGGCGGAGCGCGTCCACGACGTGACCGGCTCGCCGCTCACCGACGACCAGCTGGCCGCGCTGCCGACCGCCTACGGCACGGCGCTGGGCATGGTCGAGCGGGGGCGGCTGCGGGAGGGGGAGACCGTCCTGGTGTCCGGGGCGTCCGGCGGGGTCGGGATCGCGCTGGTGCAGATCGCGCGGGCGCGCGGGGCACGGGTGCTGGCCGTCAGCAGCGGGTCCAAGATGGCCGCGGTGCGCAAGGCGGGGGCGCACGAGGTGGTCGACCGGGGGCGGGACATCACCGAGCAGACGCGCGCGGTGGCTCCCGAGGGCGTGGACGTCGCGCTGGACGTCGTCGCCGGGGACCTGCTGAGTGACGGGCTGCCGCTGCTGCGCGAAGGGGGCCGCTGGGTGGTGGCCGGGGCCCTCGGCGGGTACGACGTCGACTTCGACGTGCGGCGCCTGTACCTGCACAACGCGCAGGTCGTCGGCTCCGCGATGCACACGCCCCGGTACTTCGACGCGCTGATGGAGATGGCGCGGAAGGGGACCGTCCAGCCGTTGATCGCCGCGGTGTTCCCCCTGGAACAGGCCGCCGAGGCGCAGGAGGAGCTCGCCAAGCGGGGACACGTGGGGAAGATCGTGATGCACCCGTAGGACCCGCCACGGCAGGCCCGGCACCCGGTCACTCCCGGAAGCGGGCCTGCCCGTCGGCGATGTGGATCATCCACGGCCGGATCGCCGGCCCGCCCGCCACCGGCCGCAGCTCCAGTTCCAGGTCCCGGACGGCGGCCAGGGCCGACACCAGGTGCTCCGGGAACCCCTGCCGTGCCCACTCCTCCACGGCGGCGAAGAGGGGAGCGAGCGGCTCCCATCCGGCGCCGGGCGTGAACCGGCCGTGCACCCACGGCTGGTCGCTGCTCACGTCCCGCAGCTCGCCGACCGGTGTGTCACCGTGCCACACCGTGTACGAGGCCGCCCCGGTCACGCCCGGCCGCCCTGTGCGCCGCGTGCGCCGCGTCCGTCCGCGTCCCGGCCGTCGGTGTCAGGGTCCACGGTGGCGCCCCCGTCAGCGCCCCGGCCGTCCGCCGCGGGGTCGTCGTCCAGGCGGGCGGTCAGGGTGGCGGCGAAGTCCTCGGCGCGGGCGAGCTGGACGCGCAGCTTCTCCACCTGCTCGTCCGCGGCCCGCCGGTAGGCGCGGACCCGCTCCAGCAGGGCCTCGCGTTCCCCGGCGCCGAGCCCGGTGCCGGCGTCCAGCCGGTCGGTGGCGTCCAGCAGGTCCCGCATCTGCTCCAGGGTGAACCCCAGCGGCTTCATCCGCCGGATCACCAGCAGACGTGCGACGTCGGTCTCCGTGTAGAGCCGGAACCCGCCCTGCGAGCGGGCGGAGGGGACGACCAGGCCGGTCTCCTCGTAGTGGCGGATGGTGCGCAGGGACAGCTCCGTGCGCGCGGCGACCTCGCCGATCTGCATGTGCTTGCCGTCCACGCTGGTCGTCCTCCGGCGTTCGTCCTCGTGTGCGGTCCCGACCGCCGGGGCGGACGCGGACGCCCATCTCTACCCTAACGTCAGGGTAGAGTTGCCCTCGGCCGGGCGGCGGGCAGTCGCCCGCCGTTACCGTGCCGGGGCCGATGGCGCCCCCGGCGAAGTTCCGATTCTCGCAGGAGAGACGCGTGCGCGAGCCCATGACTCCCGCCGCCCCCTGCCCGCCGTGACGCTCCCGCCCCGGACGTGACCCGCGGAGCGCGCTCCCGGGCCCTCGCGGGACCGCGGGACCGCGGGCAGGACCGGAACCCGGCCGCCCCGCCGCTCCCGCAGCCTCCGTCTCCGCCTCCGGCTCCGGCACGCGCGCGGACCTTGCCCGGTCCCGTCCCGGCCTCGCTCCCGGTGATGCCTCTGCCGGCCCCGGTCGAGCCCGTCCCCGGCCACCCGCCCCGGTGCGGCCCCGGCCGTCGCACCCGAGAACCCCCTCACCCCGCACCGCCCCGCCGGGCCGTGCCCGACCACGACAGGTACCCCCTTGTCCTCTCCCGCTGTCGCCGTGTCCCCGGTCGCCGCCCGCCTGCGCGGCCTGAAGCCCGACTGGTGGTCGGACCCGAAGGTCTGGCGCACCGAGATCCTGGCCGGACTGGTCGTCGCTCTCGCGCTGATCCCGGAGGCGATCTCCTTCTCGATCATCGCGGGCGTCGACCCCGCGCTCGGCCTCTTCGCCTCGTTCACCATGGCCGTCACCATCGCGGTCGTCGGCGGCCGCCGGGCGATGATCTCCGCCGCCACCGGCGCCGTCGCCCTCGTCATCGCCCCCCTCAACCGTGAGCACGGCCTCGGGTACCTGATCGCCGCCGTCATCCTCGCCGGCGTCTTCCAGGTGGTCCTCGGCGTGCTCGGGGTCGCGAAGCTGATGCGCTTCATCCCCCGCTCGGTGATGGTCGGCTTCGTCAACGCGCTCGCCATCCTGATCTTCATGGCCCAGGTACCCGAGATGCGGGACGTCCCCTGGGCCGTGTATCCGCTGATCGCCGCCGGGCTCGCGCTGATGGTGCTCTTCCCGAGGATCACGACCGTGGTCCCCGCGCCGCTCGTGTCGATCGTCGTCCTGACCGTGATCACGCTGGCGGCGGGCATCGCCGTGCCCACCGTCGGCGACAAGGGCGCCCTGCCCTCGGCGCTGCCCACGCCGGGCCTGCCGGACGTGCCGTTCACCCTGGACACCCTGACGACCGTCACCCCGTACGCGTTCGCGATGGCGCTGGTCGGGCTGATGGAGTCCCTGATGACGGCGAAGCTGGTCGACGACCTCACCGACAGCCGCTCCGACAAGACCCGCGAGTCCGTCGGACAGGGCGTGGCCAACATCGTGACCGGCTTCTTCGGCGGCATGGGCGGCTGCGCCATGATCGGCCAGACGATGATCAACGTGAAGGTGTCCGGCGCCCGCACCCGGGTGTCGACCTTCCTCGCGGGCGTGTTCCTGATGGTGCTGTGCATCGTCTTCGGGCCGGTCGTCCAGGACATCCCCATGGCGGCGCTGGTCGCCGTGATGGTCATGGTGTCGTTCGCGACCTTCGACTGGCACTCGGTGGCCCCGAGGACGCTGCGCCGGATGCCGGCCGGGGAGATCGCCGTCATGGCGATCACCGTGGTCTGCGTCGTGGTGACCCACAACCTGGCCGTCGGCGTGGTCGTCGGCTCGGTCACCGCCATGGTGATCTTCGCGAAGCGGGTGGCCCACCTGGCCGAGGTCACCGCCGTCACCGACCCCGACGGCGGCACGGTCGTCTACCGGGTCACCGGCGCCCTCTTCTTCGCCTCCTCCAACGACCTGGTCGGCCGGTTCGACTACGCCGGCGACCCCGCGAGGATCGTGATCGACCTGTCCGCCGCGCACATCTGGGACGCGTCCTCGGTGGCCGCGCTGGACGCGATCGCGACCAAGTACGCCCGGCGGGGCAAGAGCGTGGAGATCACCGGGCTCAACACCCCGAGCGCCCACCTCCACGGCAGGCTCAGCGGCGAACTCGCCGGCAGTCACTGACCGGACACGGCGCTCGCGCCGCCGCGGCGGAACCGCGGCGGCAGCGTGCGTGGCGGCGGCGCGCGGAACCTCGGTGATCCCGCGGCGGCATGCGCAATCACCGGCACTTCCGGCATCGACCGAAAGAAGAAGCGGACCGCGACATTCAGCTACAAGGACGGTTGAGAGGGCACAAGGTTGTACGCGAAGTGCTGTGACAAACGACGCCCGAACGGAAGGTGAAGTTCGCGCGTCGTAAGGGTGAGTGATTGCTACAGTCCGAATTCCCCCCATGGGCGTGATCTTGGTACCGCCGGAGCGAGTGGGGCGGTCGTCGGGGGTTCACCGACGGCGCGAGCAGCCAATCGGAGACGCGTCCCTGTGACGAGGAGCCATGAGTCAACTTTCGCTGAAAGCCGTGCAGCATCTGACCTGTAAGAAGCGGGACGCCTGGTGGACGGTGTTTCTCGTCGACCCGCTGGCGACCCGGCTGCTGCTGGTGCTCGCGAAGTTCCGGTTCGTCACGCCCAACGGCGTGACCTGGGCGGCTCTGGTCTTCGGTCTGGTGTCCGCCGGGTTCTTCTGGGCGGGCGACCCGCTGTCCCTGGTCATCGGCGCGGTGATCTACCACTTCAGCTTCGTGCTGGACTGCGTCGACGGGAAGCTGGCCCGCCTCAAGGGCAACGGCTCGCTGTTCGGCGGCTGGCTGGACTACGTCTTCGACCGCGTCCGCGTGCTGTGCTGCGCCCTCGGCCTGATGGGCGGTCAGTACGTGCGCACCGGTGAGGGCGTGTACCTCCTCGCCGGCCTGGTGATCGTCTTCCTGGACAGCCTGCGGTACCTGGACGCCCTGCAGATCTACAAGATGCGCGCCGGCATGCGAGGTCGCATCAAGAAGGCCGTGCGGGCCCGCCGCGCCGCCGCTGCCGCCGAGCTGGAGGCGGACGGCCGCCCGGCGGCCACCTCCGGCGACCCGGAGTCGGGCGTCGTCTTCATGGAGGACCTGCTCCGCGAGAGCGAGAGCGAGGGCGAGAACGACTCGAACGACGAGGCCGAGGCCCGCGCCGAGGAGCTGCGCGCCGGGGCGCTCACCCCCGACCGCCAGGTCATCGACCTGCACACCGAGTTCCGCTCCAAGTTCCCCTGGTACACCCGGGTCCGCACCGCGCTCCTCGAGCGGCGGGTCAGGCCGCACCTGGTCAGCGGCATCGAGTTCCAGATGTTCGTCTTCATCGTGGGCCCGCTGATCGGGCAGCTGCTGTGGACCACGGCCGTCGCGGCGGCGCTGATGATGGCCTTCGAGCTCGTGATCATGTACAAGTTCTGGCTCTCCACCAAGGACTTCAACCGGGTCATGGCCGAACTGGACCCCGGAGCGCGGGTGAACGCCGGCGTGATCAAGCCGGAGGCGTTCAAGGGGTACGTGCCGCCGGAGCCCGTCGTGGCGGAGGACGCCGAGCCGGCCGCCGGGGCCCTCGTGCCCGGGCAGTCCCGGACGGAGAAGGCCTCCACCTCGACCTCCTGACGCACCCGAGGTGCGCGCCGCCCCCGGCCTCCGCGTTGCGCGGGAGCCGGGGGTCTCGCGTGCCGGAAATCGCGGCGGGGCGGAAAACGGGGAAAGGGCGGCCGGGGAAAGGTAAGGAAAAGGCAAGGAGAGGCGGCGGCGATCGAGTGATCCTTTGATCCTTTTCCGCCGCCACCTCGTTCCGCCGCCACCCGGAGCCGGCCGATAACGTCGATTTCACGCCACGCCACGCCACGCCATGCCGCGCCGCGCCCGATGACCGGCCGTCGCGGAAATGGACCAGGCCTTCCGCATCGGCCGGGAAAAAGCGGGGGGAGGGTCGGGGCGTGGGGAAGTCATGGCTGCCCGTGCCCTGGTCGTCGGCCGTCGGCCGTCGGTGTCGGTTGTCGGCCCCGCTCGGCTCTGACCCGGTGGCGCGGGGCCGACGTGACGAGTCCACCAGCGACCGCTGGCCCGCGCACTCCCGTGGGGCCGTCCGGGGGACCGCCCGGGGACCGTCCCCTCAGCAGGTGACGGTGCGCTCGTAGCTGCCGGTGATCGACTCGTGGGTGTAGATCACCGACGCCCTCGGGTTCAGCGTGTAGCAGGGACTGTCCCCGGCGTTGTCGACGACGACGCGGACCCGCACCGTCTTCGAGCAGTCGTTGGTGAGGTGGACGTCGAACCCCTCGTGGGTCGGGTTCACGTACCGCTTCACGCAGGCCGGGGCGGTGCCGGCGGCGGCCACGGCCGACTGGGAGGGCCACAGCGCGGCGGCGGTCGCTCCGACCGTCAGGGTCGCGGCGGTGATCACGGTGGCACGGCGGGCCGACAGGCGTATGCGGCGCGGCGGCCGGGAGGACGTGCCGGAGGAGGTGGGGGTCATGGGCACTCTCGCTTCCTGGGAAGGGGCCGAGGGTGGCTCCATCCTCGTGCCGTCCCCGGACGGCGGCATCCGCGATGGGCGGAACGGGTGACGCCGCCGGCCCCGCCGGTCAGGCGTCCGCTCCGCCGGTCAGGCGTCCGCTCCGCCGGTCCCCCGTCCGCCCCGCGGTCAGGGGGTCAGCAGCGACTGGTAACCGCCGCGCCACTCGGTCAGCAGCACGGTGGCGTCGTCCGCGAGCTCCCCGTCGTGGTGCTCCAGCACCGCCGCCATCAGGCGCCGCAGCGTCTCGTGCACGGCCAGGCCGCCCGAGTGGTGGCGCAGGACGAAGTCGACGAACCGCTCCCGCCCGAACTCAACGCCACGGGAGTCGCGGGCCTCCACGATGCCGTCGGTGTAGAGCAGCAGGCGGTCGCCCGGCTCCAGCTGCTCGGTGCACTCCCGCAGCGGAAGCCCGAGGTCGGTGCCGAGGGGGCCGGCCGGAGGGCAGGACAGTTCCGTGATCCACCGGTTGCCGCGCAGCAGGATCGGCAGATGGTGGCCGCGGTTGATCCAGGTCAGCCGGCCGGTGTCCATCCGGAGCTCGGCCATGATGCCCGTGACGTACCGGCTGGTGCTGAACTCCCGCACCAGCGTCCTCTCCACGTGCCGGCTGGTCTCGGTGAGCGAGGCGCCCTGGCGGCGGGCGTTGCGGCAGGCGGCCACCGCGACGTTGGCGGTGATGCCGGCCGTGGTGTCGTGGCCCATCGCGTCGAAGATGCTCAGGTACAGCGTGCTGTCGGCCACCGCGTAGTCGAAGGCGTCCCCGCCCACGTGGTAGGCGGGCTCCATGGTCGCGCTCACGGTCACCTCGTGACCGGCGAAGGCCGGGGGCGGCGTGAGGTTCCACTGCATCTCCGCCGCGACGTTCATCGGCTCGTTGCGGGTGAGCCGCGCGTAGGAGTCGCTGTAGGAACGCTTGCTGAGCAGGACCAGGGCCGTCACCGACGCCAGGTCGCGCAACATCTGCCGGATCGGCTCGCCCGCCGTGTCGGTGTCCGCGCGCAGCACCCCCAGCCGCTCCACCCCGTCGGTGACCGGCACCCACCAGCGCTGCCGGCCCGAGACGGGCGGGGCGAGGCGTTCCGGGACGATGTCGACGCGCTGGAACGCCTGACCGGGCAGGCTGCCCTGGACGTTGAACCGCTCCCCGCCGTCGCCCGCGTCCGGGCCCTCGCCCGTCAGCTGGCGCAGCGTGCTCTCGCGGATGTCCGCGATGTACACCGTCGTGTCGAACAGCCCGGCGGCCTCCGCGTACCGGGCGACCATCTTCGGGAGCTGCTCGAGGGTGGCGGTGTGGCTGGCCTCGACCAGGCGCGCCCACTGCAGCGTGGCCGTCGCTCTCTCATCCACCGCTCGTTCCTTTCCCCCATGCGTCCGCTGTCACCGTGCTCGGTCCTCCGTGCCCTGTCGTGCCGTGCCGCGTCCCCCTCGGGCCGGTGCGATGCGGGCGTCCGGACCGCGACGCGCCGCACCCCCGAGGCGGACGCGTCGTCGGACGCGGAACCTGCGGGGGTGCGGAGCGGAGTGGACGTGACCCAGCGCGGCCAGGACGTCGCGCGGGAGTCGTCAGTCGACGCGACCGGCGTTGGCGGTCCCGTAGTTGCCCTCCTCGGAGGTCCACAGGGTGCCGGAGAACAGGTTCGGCGAGTCGTCGTCGCCGGCGGCGACGGCGGTCCCGGCGCCGAGGCCGGCGACGAGGGCGAAGGCGGCCAGAACGGTGGCGGTGGCGCGGCGAACGCGCATGGTTCCTCCTCAGAGATCGGACCCCGGACGCGGAACGGTCGGGCGGGTGATCGCGTCCGGTGCCCCCATGGCACCAGCCGACGGCCCCCGTCGACCGCCACCCGCCCCGTGTCGCACCCTTCGTTCACCCATCGGACGCAGCAGAGGGCGCACCCGCCGAGGCGACGCGCCCCTCTCCCGCGCCCCGCTCACTCCCGCGCGGTGGCTCGGGACGGCCGCGCCGCGCCACCGGGGCGGTCCCGCTTCCCCCGGCGCGAACACGCAGCCGGGGAGTGCCCGTTGAGCCGGAACGCACGGCCCGTGCGACGGCGGGACACCGGGACCGGTCGGGCGTGCGGCGGAGGCGGGCTCCGGCCGACCGGGTGAATCGGCGGTGCGGGCGCTGCCGCCGGCGGTGATCTCTGCTGATCCTGCGAGAACGGCCCGGTGATCCGGAAGGGCCTTCTCGCGGGAGGTGTGTGCCGATGACACGAGGGATGTTTCTGCGTCTGACCGCCGGACTCGCCGCCGGGGCGGTGCTCGGAAGAGCGCGACGGGGCAGGCGCCCCGCGGTCCGGGCCAACCCGCGGTCACAGGCCCGGCACGGCTGAGCCCGCGGCCCGCCCGGGGCGCTCACCGCCCGCGCGCGGGGCGTGCGACGGGACCGTGCTCCTGCCGTCCGGGTGGCCCGCCCCGGCCTTGCTTCCCCCGCCGGCCGCGCACCGCCGATGCTGCGGACGGACGGCCGGACGGATGGCCGGACGGCCGGACGGACGGACCGGCCGGTGGGAAGCCGAAGGCGAAAGGCGGGAGCGCGGTGGCGACGGGGACGCGGGCGACAGGACGGGCGCGGTGGACGCGGTGGACGCGGTGGTCGCGCGGGATGTGCGGGGTGGTGGCCGTGGCCGCCGTGGTGGCGGGGACGGCCGAGGCGCCCGCAGGAGCCTCGGCACGGCCCGAGGTGACCCTGGTCTTCGACAAGAACCCGGCCGACCCGAGCCGGTCCACCCTCACCCTCCACCGCGACGGCGAACGCCAGGCCCGCTACCGGGCCGGATCCGGCGACGGCAGCGTGGACGACTGCGCGGCCGGCCGGGGCTGGCTGCCCGACGGCGCGTGGCGGATCGTGCTCAAGGACCGGCGGTTCAAGGGCGCCAAGGTCCGCGGGTACGGCATCCAGCTCGGCAACCTGCGGTGCTCCCGCTCCACCGTCACCCGCACCGACCTGTTCGTCCACTCCGAGATGCACCGCGACGGCACCCAGGGCGACACCGAACCCCGCCGCTGGGACGGCGACTCCGACTACCGCTCCGACGGCTCCGTGAAACTCCGCCCGGACGACATCAAGGACCTCTTCACCCGCCTCGACACCCTCGGCTGGCCCCAGCAACTGCGGGTCGTCCCCTGACACGCGGACGGGCGCGCCCCTCGGGAGCGCGCCCGTGCGTGACGTGACGTGCGGAACCGTCCGGCGGTCAGCTGTGGAACGTGATGTACCCGTTGCGGTCGCCGTCGGCGGACCTGGTGTAGCCGTGGACGTCCGAGCGGGGACCGGACGGCTTGTACAGGTAGATCGTGTCCTTGTCGTTGTTCCACATGAAGTTGCAGTTGTCCCGGTAGACGACGTTCTTGGCGTCCGAGTCGGCGCCGTTGCCGCCGCGCAGGCGGATGTAGTCCCCGGGCTGCAGGGAGTGGCTCGCGGTGAAGGTGAACGAGTTGCCGGCCGCGTCCTCCACGACGTACCCCTTGAGGTTGATTGTCGCGGTCTTCGAGTAGTTCTTCAGCGTCAGGTACTCCTCGTCGGTGTTGCCCGACGTGCAGCTGTTGCGGTCGGTGCCCGGGGCGTCGTACTGGACGCCACGGATCTTGAGCGCGGAGCTGTACTCGGCGGCCTGCGCCGGGGCGGCGGTCAGAACGCCCAGGGCGGCGGTGGAGACGGCGGCCAGCAGGGCCGCGCCCACGGTGGACTTGCGCATGAGGAATCCCCCCTCGGTGATGCGGGTGAAGCGAGGGGAGAAACTCTAGCCGTGTGAATATTGTGTGACAGTCCTGTGAGTGTTGAGGTTCTGTTACGACTTCGGCCCGTGGCACTCCCCGTACGCGCGGGCCGAGCCGCACCAGCAGGGGGCGGTCGGTTCCGGGGGCCAGGGGAGGGCGCGGCCGCGGGCGGCCAGGGTGGTGGCGTACTGGGGGAGGAGCGTGGCGTCGCCGGGGGAGCCCTGTTCGGAGGCGGCGAAGGCCTCGTAGGAGGGGACGGTGCCGGAGACGATGCCCAGGTTGGGGGTGCCGGAGGCGGCGAGTTCCCGGAGGCTGGCCTCTATGGAGGCCACGTGCGCGGCGTGCGACGGGTACTCCTGCGACAACTCCGGGTAGGCGGCGAGGAGTTCGGTCAGCTCCTGCTCCGGCCAGTGGAGGACGGCGACCGGGAACGGGCGCGAGATCTCCCGGCGGAACGCGCCCAGTTCGGCGCGGAGCCGGGCGATCTCCGCGGCGAGCTCGCCCGGGTCGGAGGAGCCGAGGGACCAGACCCGCTTGGGGTCGTGGAGCTCGTCCAGGCGGACCGCGGACGAGCCGTCGTGCAGGCGGTCGGCCAGCGAGTCCCAGGCGTCGTGGTCCGCTCCCAGCATGCGGCGCACCCGGTGCCGGCCGTAGAGCAGCGGGCGGGTGGCGGACGAGGGATCCTGCGCGTCCCCGATCAGCAGACGCGCTCCCTCGCTGAACGTCTCCTCCGCGGCGGCGAGTTCGTCGTGGGACTCGAGGGCCTCCGCGACGATCACCCACGGCTCCGGCGTCCGCGGCGCCGCCGCGCGCACGCCGTCGATGATCGCCCTGGCCTCCGCGACGTGGTCGTACCGCCACAGGTTGGACGCCTTCAGGGCGCGCACCAGGTGCGGGTCGTCCAGGGCGCCGGGCCGGACGAGCAGCCGGTCGTAGAGGGCGGTGGCCGCGGACCGGTCCCCGGCCAGCTCGTGGTGTGCGGCGGCACGCAGCAGCAGCGCTTCGGCGTCCTCCGGGTAGAGACCGGCGGCGCGCTCCAGGCGGGCCGCTTCTTCGGTGTGGTCGACGGCGTTCTCTGCAGGCATGTCGGGGCGCATGTCCTCACGGTAGCGCCGGGGTCCGACGCGGCGGGGGGAGCGGGGGCACGGTGTCGGCAGCGTCACGGCGCGCGGGCCGCGGCACCCCGGGCACACGTCACCCGGCGGTCGCGGGGAACCGCCGGGTGACGTGGGCATGGAGACGCGGAATGGAGGTGCGGAGCAGGCGCCCGGGCGGGGAGCCGTACCCGGGTCGGGTCCGGGCGCCTGCCGTTCGGCGGACGTCAGAAGTAGGTGACGTCCAGGACACCGCGCTCCAGGTCGTACTGGACGTACGGGCGGCCCCGGAAGCTGTCGCGGTAGACGACCTCGCCGCGGGCCCCGCGGACGCGCTCCGCGGTGTCGCGGATGTGGCGGATCAGACAGCGGTTCTCGCGCAGGTCGACCTTGTGGCCGTTGGCGTGGGTGTACCGGCCCCGGCCGAAGCGGTCGTTGCCCACCTCGGTGCCGTTGACCACGACCACCTGACAGCGGCTGTCGCGCTTCAGCCGCACCAGGCCGCGGACGGTGTCCTCCTGGATGCCGTCGTAACTGGTGCAGCGCGAACGGTTGGGGTTGCGGCAGTCGCCGGGCGAGACGCGGCGCACACCCGCGCGGTCGAGGATGCGGTCCGCCTCGCGGTCGCTGAGACGGTCGCCGGGCCGGGACGACGAGGTGACGGCGTCGCCCGCGGCCGGGGCGGCGGAGGCGACCGGGGAGAAGGCCATCAGGCCGCCGGCCAGGGCCGTGGCGAGGAGGGCGGCCACGGCTCCCCTGCGGCGACGGGCCGGCGTGCGGGACGGGGCGGCCTCGGTGGCCGGGGCGAGCTGCTCGGTGGCGTTGCGCACGGGTGCGGGTCCTTTCGACTGCCGTCGCGGTCGCGTCGTGGATCGCGGGCGACGGTGGTTTCCCCGGCCGATGACGCTCGACCGGGTGGCTTGGACGTCTCAACACTGCCCCGGCAATTCCGGCGAGTTCTATACTTCCGGCAGGTCAGTTGATTCATGCATAAAACGGTTCCTATGCACGCGGCCGACCAGCGGTCATGCAAGGGGCCGTGGGGGAGGCGCATCAACATGCGTGAGGACTTGGGCCGGGGGCGCGGGGAGTTGGCGAAGGGCGGTGCCGAGGCGCGGCTGAAGCTGGCGGCGCTGCTGAGGAGTTGGTGGCAGGAGGACCCGGGCCGTGCCACGCAGTCCTCGCTGGCGCGCCGGCTGGGGGAGCGGGGGGTCAGGACCAGCCAGGAGATGCTCTCCCGCTACCTGCACCGGACCCGGCCGACGGTGGCCCGGCCGGACGTCATCCGGGCGCTGCACGAGGTGCTCGGCCGACGCGAGAGCGAGCTGACCGAGGCGCTGGAACTGCACGCGGCGGCGCGTGGCGCCCCCACCGCCACGGGGCAGCCGGCCCCCACCGGAGCTCCGCCACGCCCGCCCGCCACCGGGACGGCCCCGGAGCCCCGGCGGCCCGCCTCGGCTGCCCCCGGGGCGGTGCCTCAGCCCCGGCCCGGGGCGGCTCCCGAGCCTTGGTCCGGGGCGGCGCGCGAGCCCCAACCCGGGGCGGTGCGTGGTGAGCCTCGGTCTGGGGTGGCACCCGAGCCTTGGTCCGGGGCGGTGCGTGAGGCTTGGTCCGGGGCGGGGTTCCCGGCTCGGACCGGGACGGCCGGCGAGCCCTGGTTCGCGGCGGGGGCCGAGCCCGAACGTCACCCTGCGGCCGGGGCCGAACCCGACTCCCGGTTCGCGTCGGGGGTCGAGTCAGGGGACCGGTTCTCTGCGGGCTCCGAGTCGGGGCCGCAGCCCTCGGCAGGGGGCCAGCCCGGCTCCCGGCCAGTGTCGGGGGCTGAAGGCGAGCCCGGGTACGGGACACTTCCGGCGCCTTGGCTCGCGGCGGGGTTCGAGGCTGAACACCGCTCCGCGGCAGGGGCCGACGCCCACTCCGCGGCCGAAGCCGCACCCGATTCCCGCTCCCCGTCGCGAGCCGGCCTCGGGACGCGGCCCTCTGAGGGGTTCGAGTCGGGACACCGGCCCGCGACGTCGCCCGAGCCTCGACCCGCGGCGGGAGCCGGACCCGGACGTCGCTCCGCGGCAGGCGCCGAGGCCCCCTCCGCCGGAATCGGTCCTGAACGCCGGCTTCCGGCCGAGGCCGAAGCCCGGTCCGCGGCGGCTTCCGCGCAACAGCCCCGGCCCGAGGCGCGGTACCCGGCAGGCGACGAGGCACGAACCGTGACAGCACACGAGCCCGAGCACTGGCCCCCACCCGGGTCCGAGCTCGGCATCCACCCCGCGCCGGGGGCCGGGCCCGAGACCCGCTCCGCACCAGGGGGCGGGCCCGGGGCCCACTTCGCGCCGGGAGGCGGGCTTGGGGCCCAGGCCGCGGCAGGAGCCGACCCCGGGCTTCACTTCCCGCCGGGGGCCGCACCCGGGGCCCATGCCGCGGCGGGGCGCGGACCGGGCCCCGGGGGCGCGGGCGGGGCGGAGGCCGGGGCGCCGTACGCGGCGGCGGAGACGGCGGGAGCGGTGGCGGCGGAGCTGCGGTGGCGGCGATGGTCGGCCGTGGTCACCGCGGCGGCGGCCGCGGCGGCGGGCATGGTCCTGACCGCCGCGGTCACCCTGGGCGACGTCCAGACGACCCGCGGCCAGGCCCCGCCCCTCTGCCCCGTCGCCCCCACCGGCCCGGCCCAGCCCCACCCGACCAGACCAGCCCGGCCCGGTTCAGCCCCACCCGACCTGACCAGCCCGGCCCGGTTCAGCC
The DNA here is from genome assembly GCF_040643475.1 of Streptomyces sp. NPDC047130. Taxonomy (NCBI): domain Bacteria; kingdom Bacillati; phylum Actinomycetota; class Actinomycetes; order Kitasatosporales; family Streptomycetaceae; genus Streptomyces; species Streptomyces sp. NPDC047130. The sequence goes on from NZ_JBEYUK010000004.1 coordinate 210,057, forward strand.
CCACCCGACCTGACCAGCCCGGCCCGGTCCAGCTCCACCCGACCTGACCCGCCCCGACGGGGGCGCCCAGGGGCGCCCAGGTCAGTCCGTGGTGAGGCCCAGGAAGCGCTCCAGGGCCTCGACCACCAACGCGTGATCCTCCGCCTGGGGAAGCCCGGACACCGTCACCGCGCCGATGACGCCGACCCCGTCGACCCGGAGGGGGAACGACCCCCCGTGCGCCGCGTAGACGTCGGGGTCCAGCCGCGAGGACTCCTCGAAGCTCCGCCCCTTCGCCCGGAACCGCGTACCGACCAGGAAGGACGCGTGCCCGTACCGCATCACGACCCGCCGCTTCCGGTCGATCCACGCGTCGTTCTCCGGCGCGGACCCCTCCAGCGCGGCGTGGAACAACTGCTGCCCCGCCCGGTGGATGTCGATCGCGACCGGCGCCTGCCGCTCCCGCGCCATCGCCACCAGCAGCGAACCCAGCTCCCACGCGTCCTCGTTGCCGAACCGCGGCAGCACCAGCCGCCGCTCCTGCGCCTCGAGCTCCTCGACGGTCGGGGAGATCTCCGGGATCACCCTGCTCATGCCGGCTTCACCGTCCCCCCGTCACGCGCGGACCGCGCGGCCGCCTCCAGCACCGCCAGCGCGTCCGCCGCCTCCAGCGCGGTCACCGGGTTCGCCCCGCCGCCCGTCACCGCCGCGGCCACCGCCCGGTAGTACGACGGGTAGTCACCGGCCAGCGTGGGCACCGGCCGCCCGCCTCCGGTCAGCGGGGACTCGCCCGCGCCGACCGCGCCCCACATGTCCTCGGGCTCCTGCCCCCAGCGCTCGCCCTCCGAGGCCGGACGCAGGCCCGCGCGCAGGGCGTTCTCCTGCGGGTCCAGCCCGTACTTCACGTAACCCGCCTTCGAGCCCAGCACCCGGAAGCGGGGGCCGAGCTGGGCGGTGGTCGCCGAGGCGTACAGGTGGGAGCGGACACCGTTCGCGTGGGTGACGGCGATGAACACGTCGTCGTCGATCGTCGCGGCGGGACGCCGGGTGTCGACCTCCGCGTAGACGGCCACGGCCGGACCGAAGAGGTGCAGCGCCTGGTCGACGACGTGGCTGCCGAGGTCGTACAGGAGCCCACCGAGCTCCGCCGGGTCGGCGGACTCGCGCCAGCCGCCCTTCGGCTGCGGACGCCAGCGCTCGAAACGGGACTCGAACCGCTGGACCTCGCCGAGCGCGCCCTCGTCCAGCAGCTTGCGGAGGGTGAGGAAGTCGCCGTCCCAGCGGCGGTTCTGGAACACGGAGAGCAGCAGGCCCCGCTCCTCGGCCAGCGCGGCCAGCTCGCGGGCCTCGGCTGCGGTGCCGGCGACCGGCTTGTCCACCACCACGTGAAGGCCCCGGCGCAGGGCCTCGGTGGCCAGCGGGACGTGCGTGCGGTTCGGGGAGGCGACGACGACCAGGTCCAGCTCGCCGGCGCGCGGCCACAGCTCGTCGGCCGAGGCGGCGATCCGCACGTCGGGGTACTCGCCGCGGGCCTGGGCGGCGCGCTCGGGGTTGGAGGTGACCACGGTGTCGAGGACCAGGCCCTCGGCGGCGGCGATCATCGGCGCGTGGAACACGGACCCGGCCAGACCGTAACCGATCAGGGCCACGCGCAGCGGTGCAGTAGTCATACGACCACTCTGGCACGAAAGGTTCCGCCGCTGGTCCGGGCGGGGGGTTCCGTACGTCCGTTCGGGTGGCGTGACGGCGTGTCGGGGGTCGCGGGCGGAGCCCGGGGAAGTCCTCGGGACATGCGCGGGTGCCTGCGACGGTGTCGACGGAGCGCGGCCGCCGTGGTGCTCGCCGCCGCGGCCGTGGCCCCGGCGGCAGGCTGGGCCCCGGCGGCCCCGGCGGCCCCGGCGGCCTCGGCGGCCCCGGCGGCCCCGGCCGTGCCGGCCGTGCCGGCCGCGCAGGAGCGGAGTTGCGAGGGGGTGGGAAAGGGGCGGCGGGGGTTCCCGGTGGTGGCGCGGCTGCGGGGCCCGGACGCCTTCCGGGCGGGCGGAGTGCCCGAGGCGTGGGTGCTGGAGCTGACGAACCGGTCCGCGCGGGCGTGTGCCGGGCTGCACCCGGTGGTGGTGCTCACCGACGAGCGGCGGTCGCTGCTGCCCTCCCAGGCGGCGCTGTTCTTCTTCGACGGGGAGCGGCCGCGGGCGGTCGACTTCGAGGGCACGGACCGTGCCGAGCTGGTGGGGGTGTTCGGCGACGAGCGGCGCGCGAGGAAGGGGGACTTCGACGGCTTCACGGTGCGCGCCGGCGAGACGGTCCGGGTGCGGGTGCTGCTGTCGGTCGCCCCGGACGCGGCGGCGAACGAGGTCACGGCGGAGGCGGTGGTGGTGCGGCGGTCCGGAGCGGGCGGCGCCGACGGTGAGTGGGTCGGCAGGTCGCAGGACCCGTACCGCTTCCGGATCCGCCCCGCCGCCGCCCCCGCCCACGGCGCCTCCGGCCCCGCCGCGGCCCGGGAGGCCCCGTTCCCCTGGCGCCCGGTCATCGCGGCCACGGTGGCGGCCGGGACCCTCGCCGCGGTGGCTGCCCGGACCGTCCGGCAGGTGAGGCGCCGCCGCCCGGTCCGGCCGGGCGCTCCTCCCGGCACCCGTAACCCGGGGAAATCCGGGAGGCGGGCCCTGGACCGGGGCCGGGGGCGCATAGGGTGAGCGCCAGGTGGCAGTAGAGGTTCAGGAGGCTGTGGATGTCCGAGCGGAAGCCCATCGAGTCATGGCTCACCGACATGGACGGCGTCCTCATCCACGAGGGCGTGCCGATCCCCGGCGCGGAGGACTTCATCAAGCGCCTGAAGGACAAGGACCGCCCCTTCCTGGTCCTGACCAACAACTCGATCTACACCCCCCGCGACCTGCAGGCCAGGCTGCGCCGGATGGGCCTGGACGTGCCGCTGGAGAACATCTGGACCTCCGCCCTGGCCACCGCCCAGTTCCTGGACGACCAGCGTCCCGGCGGCACGGCCTACGCCATCGGCGAGGCGGGCCTGACCACCGCGCTCCACGACATCGGCTACGTCCTGACCGACCACGACCCCGACTACGTGGTCCTCGGTGAGACCCGCACCTACTCCTTCGAGGCGATGACCAAGGCCGTCCGGCTGATCAACGCCGGCGCCCGGTTCATCGCCACCAACCCGGACGAGACCGGCCCCTCCACCGAGGGCCCGCTGCCCGCCACCGGATCGGTGGCCGCGCTCATCACCCGGGCCACCGGCAAGCAGCCGTACTTCGCGGGCAAGCCCAACCCGCTGATGATGCGCACCGGCCTCAACCGGCTGGGCGCGCACTCGGAGAGCTCCGCCATGATCGGCGACCGGATGGACACCGACGTGCTGGCCGGCATGGAGGCCGGGATGCGCACCTACCTGGTGCTCACCGGCTCGACCGGCAAGGACCAGGTGGAGAACTACCCGTTCCGCCCGTCGGAGGTCGTCGAGTCGATCGCGGACATCGTCGACCTGGTGTGACGCCCGGCAGGGCGAGGCCCGCGGCGCCCGAGCCGCCCGCGCTGCTCCGAACGGGCGGCGCGGGCACGTTCGTTCGTGGCATACCCGGTACGGTCCCGATCAGGACCGCGTGGTCCGGGGGAGTCTCCTGGTAACGGGAGGTTCGTGATGGGTGCACTACGTACGACGCTCAGCTGTGCGGGCGCCGCGGTGGCCGTCGCGCTCACCCCGGTGGCCGGCGGCACCTTCGCGGAGGAGGGTGACAGGGCCGTGGCCGTGGCGCCGACCGCGCCGCGCCCCGGCGACGACGTGCGGGTGACGGTGGACGGCTGCGACGGCCGCACCGGCACCGCCGCGTCCGACGCCTTCGTGGCGGAGGCCAGGCTCACCGGTACCGGGGCCGACGGCAGGCTCAGCGGCGAGACCCGCGTGCGGTCCGGCGCGCGGCCGGGCCCCTACCCGGTGCGGGTGCGGTGCGACGGCGTGCCCGAACGCCGCGCCGCGGTGACGGTGGCCGGCGCCCGCGCCGACGCCGGCAGCCCGCCCGCCACGCCGACCGCCCCCGTCCCGGCCGGGGGCGGCGGCCTGGCCCGCGCCGAGGCCGAGCCGGAGGCGGACGCCGCCGCGCCCGGCGCGGCCCAGACGGTGACCGGCCTGGTGCTGGCCGGGGTCGCCGCGGCCGTGGTGGTGCTGGTGCCGCGGACCGCGCGGAGGCGACGTGCGAGGCAGCGGTGACCGTGCGCGGCGGACGACTGCTGCCCGCCCTGACCTGGACGCTCCTCCTCGGCGCCACCCTGACCTGGGCGGCCGAGCTGACGGACGTCGACCCGGCGCCGCCCGCCGCCCGGAGCCGGGACGGGGCGGGCCCGGCGGCCTCCGCGGCGCCCGGACCCGGTGTCCGCCTGCCGGCCGCCCGGCGGCCCCTGCCGCCCTCCCCGCCGGTGCGGATCGCCGTCCCCTCGCTGGAACTCGGAGCGCCCGTGGTGCCCCGGCCGCTCGACGCCTCGGGCGCCCCGGGGACGCCGCCGGCGGAGATGGCGGGCGCGGTGGGCTGGTGGCAGCGCGGCCCCGCCCCCGGAGCTGCGGGCCCGGCCCTGCTGGCGGGCCACCTGGACACCGCGAGCGGGGCGGCCGTCTTCCACCGGCTCGGCGAACTGCGGCCCGGCGCCGAGATCAGGGTCCACCGGAGCGACGGCCGGGCGGCCCGGTTCACCGTCGAGGATGTGTGGACCCTGGACCGCGACCGCTTCGACGCCCGTCTCGCCTACGGCCCGCGCAGACCCGGCCGCGCCGAACTGCGGCTGGTGACCTGTGCCGGGGCATGGGACGAGGCGGCGCGGGCCTATACGGCCAATGTGGTGATCTCCGCCTATCTCACCGGTTCGGACGAGTGATGATCCGGAACTTCCGTCTTGGTGCCCTGCGTTGGATTCGCGTGGGTGACAACTGAAATGTCAGGACTGAGAATGAGGACGACAGTGCGCCCAGGGGGGACACCAGGGGGGAAGAGGATGGACGCCATCAGGCGAGCCCGGGCAGGAAGACGGTTCTGCGCGGCGGCGCTCGGCACGACGCTGCTGGTGACGGCCGCGGCGTGCTCCGGCGACGACGGCGGCGGCGAGAAGCGGCAGCCGCCGCAGGAGCGGGGGGCGGCCGCCGCGCCGGGAGCGCCGTTCTGGGTCAACCCGGACGGCAACGCGGCCCGTCAGGTCCAGGCCTACGAGAGGGAGGGCCGGGAGGCCGAGGCCGAGGCGATCCGGCGGATAGCGCGACAGCCGGTGGGGGAGTGGATCGGTACGGACGCACCCGAGAGCGAGGCCCGCGCGCTCACCGAGGCCGCGGTCGAGGCCGACCGCAGGGCCCTGCTGGTGCTCTACAACATCCCGCACCGCGACTGCGGGAACTACTCCGGCGGCGGCGCCCCCGACGGCAACGCCTACCGGGCGTGGCTGGACGGCGTGATCCGCGGCATCGGGGACCGTCCGGCCACGGTGATCCTGGAGCCCGACGCCGTGCTCCACCTCGTCGACGGGTGCACGCCCGCCGAGTTCCACGAGGAGCGGTACGCGCTGCTCGACGAGGCGGTGGGCCGGCTGAAGGAGCTGAAGAACACCCAGGTGTACCTCGACGCGGGCAACGCGGGCTGGGGGCAGCCGGAGCAGATCTGGGAGCCGCTCCGGCGGGCCGGGGTGGAGAAGGCCGACGGCTTCGCGGTCAACGTCTCCAACTTCTACTCCACCCAGGACTCCATCGCCTACGGCAAGGCGCTCTCCGGGAGGACCGGCGGCAAGCACTTCGTCGTCGACACCAGCCGCAACGGCAACGGCCCCTACCAGGAGGGCGATCCCGGCGAGCGCTGGTGCAACCCGCCGGGCCGCGCCCTGGGCGAGACACCCACCACCCGGACGGCGGACCCGCTGGTCGACGCCTACGTCTGGGCCAAGCGGCCCGGCGAGTCGGACGGCACCTGCAAGGGCGGCCCGAAGGCCGGCGAGTGGTGGCCGGAGTACGCGCTGGAGCTGGCCCGGGCCTCCGGGTGACGGCACGGCGGAGGGGCGGGCCCGGTCCCAGGGCCCGCCCCTCCGCCGCCCGGCCTCAGGGCACCCTCACCCACCGGGCGGTCGACGGCACCCCGTCCCGGTCGGTGAGGAACAGCATGTACCACCCCGGCTGCACCAGGTTCCGGTTCTTCGGCACGGTCACCTCCACGCCGCCGGCCGTCCTCTCCAGCCCCAGCGCGATCGACCGCTGGTCCACGTCCGTGACGTGCGTGGAGGCGCTGGGCCGGATCAGCCGAGCCGTCTCCAGGCGTGCGGCGTCCGGGGAACGGAAGACCGCCGTGCCGCCCCGCCGCAGGGTGCCCGGGCCGCCCTTCACCACCGGCCGCCCGCCCCGGTACAGGTACGGGGGCGTGTAGACCTCGATGCGCTGCTCGAAGACGCCCGGCCTGGAGTTGGCCGGGTCGGCGAAGAGCGGGTCGGAGCCGAAGAACATCACCCGCCCGTCCGGCAGCAGGAGCGAACCCGCGTGGTAGTTCCGGCCCACCAGCGGGTCGGCGACCCGGCGGAAGCTGTTGCGGTCCGGGTCGTAGAGCCGGGCCTCGAGGATGTCGGAGCCCGACCGCCCCCGGTAGTCCTCCGAGCCGCCGGAGACGAGCACGGTGTCGTCCGGCAGGATCGAGGACTGCGGGTAGCGGGTGCCGCGGCCGAGCGAGGGCCCGTCGGTGAACCGCGGGTTCTCGGCCCTGAGGTCCACCAGCCGTGTCCTCCTGGTCGACGCCCGTGACTCGCCGACCCCTCCGCCGCCGATGACCAGGTACTTCTCGTCCTGCGCGGGCGGCAGCAGCACCGTCCCGGAGGTCTCGAGCCGGTCCGGGTCGCTCATCCCCGGCACCTTGGTGAACTCGTTGGTCCGCACGTCCCACACACCCGGGTCGCGGCCCTTGTCGGCGGGGCCGTAACCCGCGTTGGAACCCGAGTAGAAGACCTTGCCGCTCTGCGTCAGGAACAGCGCGGGATAGGTGGGGAACTGACGTTCCTTCCCGGTGTACTCCCACGACCGCGTCGCGGGGTCGTACACCTCGTTCTTCCCGGGCACGAGCTGCCCGACCTCGTCCAGGCCCGACACGGACAGGACCTTCCCGTCGGAGAGCGTGGTGAGCGTCGGGTACCAGCGGGCCTCCTTCATCGGGTCGACCTTGACGTACCGCTCGGCCACCGGGTCGAACTCGTAGGCGTCGCGGATCCCCTGGAAGTCCTTCTTGTCCAACGCCAGCTTCTGCGCGATGCCGTAGGTGTTGCGGGCGTCCGCGCCCCGCAGGCCCCGGACGCGGTAGTTGTCCTCGGCGCCGGTCTCGTGACGGGCGCCGCGCCGCTCCGCCTCGACGTAGACGCGGCCCACCCCGGCGTCGTTGCCGAGGAACCTGCCGGTCTCCGGGTCGAACCGCTTCCTGGCGCGCGGGACGAGCACCGCGTCCTGGGCGACGAAGGTCTTGCCGTTCTTCCTGCCGGTGAAGCGGGTGCCCGCCTTGATGGTCATCGGCTTGTCGGGGTTCTCGTTGTGCACCACCATCAGGCCGCCGGCCTTGGTGACGTCGCCCTTCAGCTTCTCGTAGCGCTGGGTGCCGCCCGCGATCAGCAGGTTGCCGTCGGCGAGCTGGGTGTGGCCGGTGCAGAACAGGTCGCTGGGGGTGGGGACCTTCTTGACCGTCCCCTTCACGGGGTCCCAGACGCGGGTGTCGAAGCGCCTGGCGTCGAAGTTCTCCTGGTCGTTGCCCGACCCGGCGACCAGCAGCACCTTCCCGGTGCGCAGAAGGGCGGCGTGGATGGTGTTCTGGCGGTACCCCTCCGGGAACTCCACGATCTCCCAGCGGCCGTTGCGCGCCTTGTACTCCGGCCGGTCGATCCGGTACGCGTGGTACTTCTCGGAGCCGAAACGGTAGAGCCACGGGCCGTTGGCGCCGGCCAGGGCCAGCACCACGGCCGTCACCACGGCGATGCGGCGCCACCTGCGCCGCGTGGGGTCGGGCCTGCCCGGCGTCATCCCCGCGTCCCCTCCCCTCGGGTCTCCCGGGTCTCCCGGGTCTCCACGGCCACGGCCGGGTCCGCCGCGGGCCGGTCGTCCACCGGCCCCGTGCCGGTGCCGGCGGGCGGCGCGTCGGCCGGTTCCGCCCCGGCGGTCCGGGCCGCGGTCACCGCCGCGGCGGCCGGTGCGGACGGGCCGCGGGCATCGCGGGGCGCGGTCAGGGCCAGGGTCTCGCGGGGGTCGGCGGCCCAGCTCGGGCGGCGCTGTTCGGACGGGCCGCCGGAGGCCTCGCGATCAGGCCGGGCCGGCGGGGGCGCCGTGGCCTGGGCGGGCATGGACGGGGACGCCCCGACCGCCGCCGGCACCGGTACCGGCACCGTCGCCGGCATGGGCCGCGCGTGCGCGCCCGAGCCGATCGGCGGCCTGGTCGCGGACCAGGCGGGCGTTCCGTGCGGCGGTGCGACCCGGGTGGCGGTGGTCGCCGCCACGCCCGGAACCGGGGCCGGAGCGGGCCGCGGCGCGGCGAGCCGGCGGCGCTCCTGGCGCAGCGTGAGCCGCCACACCACGATCGGCAGCGCGGTGATCAGCAGCGCGAAGGACGCCCAGACCACCATCGCCGGATGCGCGTGCCCCTGCCAGAAACCGGCGCCGATGGCCGCGCCGAAGACCGTGATGAAGAACAGGTGGATGCGGAACGTCCCGAACAACGTGTCCGGGCTGGCCGAGTCGCCCTTGGGCGTCACCACGAACCGGCTCCGGCGCCGCAGCACCGCGTCCAGCAGCGACCGCGCGTACACCGGCGCGGACAGCGCGGACATCACCATGCCCGCCACGCCGCCCGACCCCTCCGGCTCGTGCGGCGAGACGTTGTGCCGCCGGTTCCACACGTACAGCCCGATCTGCAGCGCCGACGCGTTGCCGTACAGCATCAGCCAGACGACCGGGTCGATGTTCACGCCCGACGCGCCCAGCCCCATGAACAGCGCGCAGCTCAGGGCCGCCAGGATCCAGTTCAGCGCGGAGACCGGATAGAAGATGATCATCATCGTGTAGTTGAAGAGCTTGCCGGGCGGCAGCGACCAGAAGCCCTTCGCGTACTGCTTGAGGATCGTCTCGTAGGTGCCGCGCGACCAGCGGAGCTGCTGGGTGAAGAAGTCCGTCCAGGAGTTCGGCCCCTCGCCGACCGCGAGCACGTCCGGCGTGTACACCGACCGCCACTTGCGCCCGGTGGCCGGATTGCGGTGCCGGTGGATCTCGAACCCGGTCGCCATGTCCTCGGTGATCGAGTCGTACAGCCCGCCGATCTGCCGCAGCGCCGAGATCCGCACCGCGTTGGACGTGCCCACGAACATCGGCGCGCCGTACCGGTTGCCCGCGCGCTGGATCAGCGCGTGGAAGAGGAACTGCTGCGACTCGGCGGCCTTGGTGACGAAGGTGTCGTAGTTGCCGTAGACCTGCGGGCCGATCACGAAGCCGACGTCCGGGTCGCGGAAGAAGCCGAGCATCCGCTCCAGGTAGTTCGGCAGCGGCACGTGGTCGGTGTCGACCGAGGCGAAGAAGTCGTAGTCGCCGCCGTGCGCGTCCAGCCACGCGTTGTAGTTGCCGTGCTTGGTCCTCGCGCGGTGCGGCCCCTTGGCGGTGTTCCACCTCTCGACGCCCTTGCGGGAGAAGTGCCGCACGCCCAGCCGCGCGCAGACCTCCTTGACCTCGGGGTCGTCGCCCTCGTCGAGCAGCCAGACGTGCATCACGCCCCGGTGGCGGATCCGGACGGCCGCCTCCAGGGTCCTGGTCACCATCGCCAGCGGCTCCTTGCCGGGCACGAAGGAGGTCAGGAAGGCCACCCGGGTCCCCGTCTCCGGCACCACCGGGACCGGGTCCCGGGCGACCAGGGTGGCGTGCGCGTTGGAGAGCACGTTGGCGCAGCGGAACAGCTCGATCAGCCCGATCGACACCAGCATCACGACGTCCAGCGCCGGCAGGAAGGCGTACGTCGGGTAGTCCCGCTCGGTCCAGTGCGACGGCTGGAGCAGCCAGACCAGCAGGCCCACCGACAGCAGCGGGGCCGCGAGCAGCATCAGGGAGACCCGCACCCGGTGCGGCTCCTGGGAGAGCAGCGAGCGGTAACGGACCCGGTACGGCTGCTCCGGATCCGGGCGGGTGAGCGGCCCGGCCAGCCGGCTGTAGTGCTCGTAGTCGTAGGCCGGCAGGGACCGCCGCAGCCGGCGGAAGACGCCGGTCGTGGTGGTCGTGCCGGTCGCCGGGGTGCGGCCGGCGGCCGACGCCCCGTGGTGCGGTGCCGCGGCTCTGCGCGGCGATGCGTTCCTGGACGCGCCGAAGTCCTGCGCGGCGCCTTGCGGCGTCGACGTCATGAAGTCATCCCCCCGCACGCGCCACGGCGATGCCGCGGCGCGTGTCCGTCACTCGTGTCCTCCCCCTGGCCGGCTGCTGGACGCCCCCCAGGCGTCCGGTCCGTACGGGGCCCCACCCCCGCCCGCGGCGGCAGCCGTGCGCCGCGCCTCCCCCAACGGCCGCGACAACGCGGCGACTTGTGTCCAGGGTTCTACGGGTTTGAGCATGATCGCAAGATGCGAAACGCGGTCGTAACCGGTCATACAAGCACAATGGGGCGGTCGGGGGTGAGGGTGGGGTATGTGGGGCGGCTGTGCGCCCCCCGATGGCGGCGGGCTCCCCCCTCGCGGAGGGTCTGGCCGACGGCGGCGACGGTCGCGGTGGCGGTCATGGGGACAGCAAAAAGGCCCTCGCTCGCGCGAGGGCCTTGTCGTGCGCCGCCAGGGACTCGAACCCCGGACCCGCTGATTAAGAGTCAGCTGCTCTAACCAACTGAGCTAGCGGCGCCTGCTGACAGAGAAAACTCTACCCCACCCGGTGGGGTGCTCCCGACCGCCCCACCTGCCCCTTTCGTCCCGCCGGGTGGCCGCGTACATCATTCGGACCGTCAACATGCGGCGCAGGCGCGGGGTTGCGAGACTGGCGAACGTACACGAGCGCGGACATTTCCCTACGAAATGTGAGGCAGATCGCATGACGGAACCGGCCTTCGAGGAGTTCGACCCCGCCGGGACGTGCGACTGCGCGGGGTGCGTCCACTGGCGGCGGGCGATGCCGGGGAGCGCGGGGGGCGCCGCGGTCCGGCACCCGGCCGGGGCCCGCGTGGTCACGGTCACCGCCGCGGCGGCCACCGCGATGGGCGCGGGCCCGGCGGTGGCGGCCGTCGCCCCCGCGGCCCAGGAAGGCCCCGAGGCGGTGGCCGCACCGGTGGCCGCACCGGTGGCCGCGCCGGTGGCCGCGCCGGTGGGCCGCCAGGCCGAACGGTCCGGCGCCGGCCAGGCGGAGCAGGGGCGGCCCGGGGGCGCGCGGGCGCAGGCGGCGCAGCCCGGGACGCTGCGGTCGGTGTCGCGGGGGGAGATCCTCGAACGGGCGCGGCGCTGGACCGACGCGGGCGTGCCGTACGACATGACGCGGAACTGGAGCGACGGCTACCGCCAGGACTGCTCCGGGTTCGTCGCGATGGCCTGGAACCTGCCGGCGAACGCCTGGACCGGCACCCTCGACGACTTCGCCGTGCGGATCGAGAAGGACGACCTCCGCCCCGGCGACATCCTGCTCCACCACGACCCCGCGGACCCGGAGAACGGCTCGCACGTCGTGATCTTCGGCGGCTGGACCGACTACACCCACACCCGTTACGTCGCCTACGAGCAGACCCGCCCGCACGCCGTGCGCCGGGTGCTCGCGTACCCGTACCCGAAGGACGGCGGCCGTTACGTCCCCTACCGCTACCGGGCCCTCGCCCCCGGCGGCGCCGGGGAGCCCGCCTCCGGCGGCGGGGCCGGGCAGGCCGCCGCGTTCCCCGGCCGGGCCTTCTTCGGCCCCGGCGCCGGCAACGCCCACGTCACCCGCCTCGGCCGGATGCTCGCCGCACGCGGCGGCGCCCGCTTCTACCCCGACGGCCCGGGCCCCCGCTGGACCGAGGCCGACCGCCGGGCCACCCGGGCCTTCCAGCGCGCCCAGGGCTGGACCGGCCCGCAGGCGGACGGCGTTCCCGGCCCGGAGACCTGGCGGCTGCTCGTCACCGGCGCCGGCCGCGACATCCCGCCCGAGGGGACCCCCTCCTCGCACGGTGTCACCGGCTACCCCGGCCGGGCCGCGTTCCGCCCGGGCGCGAGGAACGCGTACGTCACCCAGCTGGGGCGGCAGTTGGTGAAGAAGGGCTACGGCCGCCACTACACCGCCGGTCCGGGACCGGAGTGGACGGACGCCGACCGCAGGGCGGTGCAGGAGTTCCAGCGCTCCCAGGGCTGGCGCGGCGGCGCGGCCGACGGCTACCCCGGGCCGGAGACCTGGCGCCGGCTCTTCTCCTGAACCGGGTGAACCGGGTGAACGGGGTGCACCGGGGCCCGCGCCCGGCCCGCGCGCCCCACCCCCGGACGAACCACCAGGCGCAGACGAACCACCGGACGCAGACGACGCAGCAGCGACACGAGGGGCAACCGGCATGACAGCGACCACCGACGAGATCCCCGCCACGGGACCCGAGCCCGACCCCGCGGCCCGGCCCTCCCCCCAGGGCGGCTCCGCCGCACTCCCGGCGGAGCCGCCTCCCGCGGCACCCGTGACACTCCCGACCGCGCCGACCGCGCAGTCGGCCCAGACGGCCCAGTCGGCGCAGCCCACGTACACGGCGCAGCCCGCTCCCGCGCCGCCGTACGCCCCGGCCGCGCGGCCCCAGGCGCGGCTGATCCAGAACGAGGCGACCACCGAGATCCCCGTCCACCTCCTCTTCCGCGACGACCCCGCCACCGGAGCGACCCCCGCCGTGGTCGCCCGCGTCGAGACCACCGCCACCCCGGGCGGCACAGGCACGCGCGCGGGTGCCGGCACCCGCGGCGGCGCCGGCACCGGACCCGGCGCCCCCGCCGACACGGCCCCCGGCGCCATCGGCCCGCAGCGCCCGCCCCGCGCGGGCCGGCGCCGTCCGGCCCCGGTGCCCGCGGTCGCCTCCGACGTCGACCCGGCGCTGGAGGAGCGGCCCGGCCGCGCCCTGCCCGGCGCCCTCGGGGTGCTGGCCGGCGCGGTCGGGGCGGCGGGCGGCGCGCTCACCACCTGGTGGGCCGGCGTGGTGCCCCCGGCCGCCCTGGAGATCGCCGGACTGCCGGCCGTGGCCGGCGGCGGGGCCGGGCTCGGCCCCGTGCAGTGGGCCGCGTACACGGGCTCGGCGGCGCTCGGCCTGTTCGGCTTCGGCGGCCTGGCCCGCGGCAACACCGGCTGCGCCTGGGTGCTGGGCATGTACGGCCGCTACCGCGGCACCGTCCGCCGCACCGGCCTGCTGTGGGTCAACCCCCTGCTGCTGCGCCGCAGGGTCGACGTCCGGCTGAGGCACTGGCGCAGCGAGCCGCTGTGCGCGACCGACCCCAACGGCGTCGCGCTGCGGGTGCGGACGCTGGTGGTGTGGCGGGTCAAGGACACCGCGCGGGCGGTGCACGCGGTGGCGGACCACGAGGAGTACCTGCGCCGCTGCGTGGAGGCGGCGCTGGCCCGCGTCCCGGTCGACCCGCCGATGGAGCCGGCCGACGAGAGCGCGGGGACCGATGCCGAGGAGCCGGGCCTGGAGGAGGCGCTGACCGCCCAGGTCGCCGCCGACGCCCGGGCGGTGGGCCTGGAGGTCTTCGCGGTGCGGCCGATCCGCGTCGAGTACGCCCCCGAGGTCGCCGCGGTGATGCAGCGGCGGCGGATCGCGGCGCTGGACGCACGGCAGCGGGCCGGGGTGCTCAGCGCGGTCGTCGACTCGGTGGAGGACACCGTGAACCGCCTGACCCTGCGCGGCCTGGTGGAGCTCGACGACTACGAGCGGAAGGTCCTGGTGAAGGACCTGACCGTCGCGTTCTGCGCCGGACGGGGTGAACCGGCGCCGTAGCTTCCGGAGTTGGAGGATCCGCCGAGCTTCCGAGAGCGGCCGAGATTGGTATGGACATGTTCAGGTTCCGCTTCTAGCGTGGGACTTGGTCTAGACCTTCTCGGAACGACTCGGCACAGCAACGGATCCCCACCCCTCAGGGAGCGTCGGCATGCGCAAACGGACAAAGATGTACGCGGCCTCGGTCGGCATGGCCACCGCGGGAGTCATGGTGCTCTCGACCGGCGGCGCCAGCGGCCACGGCTACACGGACCTGCCCATCAGCCGGCAGAAGCTCTGTCAGAACGGCACCGTGACGAACTGCGGCTCCATCCAGTGGGAGCCGCAGAGCGTCGAGGGCCCCAAGGGCTTCCCCGCCGCCGGCCCCGCCGACGGCGACATCTGCTCGGCGGGCCACGGGACCTTCAACCAGCTCGACCAGCCGAAGACGCCCTCGGGCGCCGCCTGGCCGGCGACCAAGGTCACCGCGGGACAGAGCTACACCTTCCGGTGGCAGTTCACCGCCCGCCACTCCACGAGCGACTTCCGCTACTACATCACCAAGCCCGGCTGGAACCAGAACGCGCCGCTGACCCGGTCGGCCCTGAACCTGACGCCGTTCCTCACGGTGCCTTACAACAACCAGCAGCCGCCGCAGACGCTCTCGCACAGCGGCACGCTGCCCGGTGGCCTCAGCGGCCGGCACATGATCGTCGCGGTCTGGACCGTCGCCGACACCGCCAACGCGTTCTACGCCTGCTCGGACGTCACCTTCTGATCGGGCCGCGTACGCCGAAGGGCCCCTCGCCGAGGCGAGGGGCCCTTCATCCGTGCGCCGCCAGGGACTCGAACCCCGGACCCGCTGATTAAGAGTCAGCTGCTCTAACCAACTGAGCTAGCGGCGCATGACTCCCGCCGTCCGCGTTCCGCGGCCGGCGACGAAGAAAATACTACCTGGTCCTCGGGGGTGCTCGTGAACGGGTTTTCCCGCGGACCGGGCCCCTCCGCGGCGGGGAGGCGGCGCCAGGGCCCGGCGGGCGGCGTCAGGAGGCGATGGACATCGACAGCAGCACCGGCGCGGCCTCCCGGTGCAGCCGGTCGGCGGCCACCCGGAGCCGGTGCGCCTGGCTCACCGGCATGGACAGGGCCAGACTGTTGACCCGCCCTCCCGTGGAGAGCGGCACCGCCGCGCAGACCGTGCCCACCGCGTACTCCTGGATGTCCAGCACCGGCGAGGTCGGCGGCTGGGCCTCCAGGTGGGAGAGGAGCAGCCGCTCGCTGGTGATGGTGCGCGAGGTCAGCCGCGGCATCCGGTGCCGGGAGAGGTGGTCGCGGCGGCCGTCGCCGTCCAGCTGCCGCAGCAGGCTCTTGCCGACCGCGCTGGCGTGCGCGGCCGAGCGGAAGTCCACCCACTCGTTCACCGCCGGGGCCTCCGGGCCGGCGGCGTACTGGGTGACGCTCACCTCGCCGTCCACGTAGCGGCTGAGGTAGACCGCCGCCCCGACGTCCTGCCGCAGCCGGTCGAGGGTGCGCTGCAGCTTCTCCCGCAGCGCCTGCTCGCGCCCGTCGGCCGAGGTCAGGCGCGTGAAGGCGTCTCCGACGGCGTAGGCGCCGTCCGGGAGGCGCAGAACGTAGCCCTCGCGCCTGAGCATCCGCAGCAGCGTGGTCAGGCGCCGCACGCGGAGGCCGAGCAGGCGGCCCAGTTCTGCGTCGGTGATTCCGGCGGGGTGCCGCGCCACCACGTCCAGGACCCGTTGGGCCTCCTGGACCGAGTGGTGCGACTCGGCCGGTTCGTTCAGCGCCACGGTTTCCCCCTGCGCCAGCGTGTTCGGGCCGTTGATCCGGTCGATCGACAGCCTCACGATACCGGGGCGACGCGATCCGGACAGGGCCTTCCGGCCCCCGGCCGTGCCACCGGTGGTGCTTGCGCAGGTGGCATATGTCGGGGGCACGCACCACTTCATGAAGAAGGCTTGAAGACGACGTGCGGGCCGGTGGTCAGACCTGGACCAGCGGCTCCCGGGTGAAGAGCGCGCCCAGCTCCGGGGCGTTCACCCGGCGGTCCGTGAGGCGCAGCGCCTCCCAGGCCGACACCTGGTTCGCGGTGAGCACCGGCTTGCCCACCGCCGCCTCCAGCGCCGGCAGCGAGGAGACGGTGTGCAGCGCGCTGTCCGGAACCAGTACGGCCTCCGCGTCCGGGCGGTCGGCCGCCAGCACCAGCTCGTGCACCCGGTCCGGGCCCCAGGCGGCCACCTCGGCGGCGGTGGCCGCGCCCGCCCCGTGCACCGAGGTGACCTCGACGCCGGCGCCGTCCTCCAGGAAGCGCACGAAGAGCTCGGCCACGTCCTCCGGATAGGTCGCCGCGACCGCCACCCGGCGCGCACCGATCTCCCGCACCGCGTGGGCGAAGGCGAAGGACGCCGAGGAGGCGGGCATCCCCGCCGCCACCGCCAGCGACCGGACCTGCTCCCGCGAGGCCTCCCAGCCGTCGACGAAGCTGCCGGCCGTGTTCACCCAGACCAGCGACTCCGCCCCCGACAGCCGCAGCTGCTCGCAGGCGTCCGCCAGCGGCCCCGGCGCACCGGTCGCCCGCAGGACATCGACCCGCCGCACGTCCTCGCCGAGCTCGGTGTGGACCACGTCGACCCGGATGTCGCTGCCGAGGAGCTGCTCGATACGCGGGTAGTCGTCCTCGGCCGAATGGCCCGGGTAGATGAATCCGAGTGCGGTCATGTCCAGCCTCTCCGTCACCGTCACGTGCACCGTCACCGTCGTCGCGGCCCTGTCCGGGTACCCAGCACCGCCCGGGAAACCGATCGGATTAGGCCATCGAAGCTCGGGTAGGCGCGCGGCCATGTCTTCACCTCCCTTCAAGAAGGAAAGACCACTCACCCGGCGGAGCGTGCTGGCCGCGGGGGCCGCCACGGCCGCCGTGATCGGTGTCTCCGCCTGCAGCCGGGTCCCCACCGAGGACTCCAAGGACGGCGGTGACCTGCTGGAACGGCTGCGCGCGCTGGGCGTGGTGCGGGTCGGCATAGCCGGCGAAATACCCTTCGGGTACATCGACAAGGACGGAAACCTCACCGGGGAGGCGCCCGAGCTCGCCCGGGTGATCTTCAAGCGGCTGGGCATCGCCTCGGTCCAGCCGGTGCCGACCGAGTTCGGCTCCCTCATCCCCGGCCTGAACTCGCAGCAGTTCGACGTCGTCGCCGCCGGCATGTACGTCAACAAGGAACGCTGCGCCCAGGTGATCTTCGCCGACCCCGACTACCAGATGCTCGACTCGTTCGTCGTCCGCAAGGGCAACCCGATGGGGCTGCGGAACTACCAGGACGTCGTCGCGAAGAAGGCCAGGTTCGCCACCGGCACCGGCTACGCCCAGATCGAGTACGCGGTCGGGGCCGGCATCCCGGAGAGCGAGCTGCTGATCGTGCCCGACCAGGTGGCCGGACTGAACGCCGTCGAGTCCGGACGCGCCGACGTGTTCGCGGGCACCGCCGTCACCACCCGCGAGGTGGTCAAGAAGTCGGCCAAGGCCGAGGCCACGGAGCCGTTCGCGCCGATCGTGGACGGCGAGCCCCGGATCGACGGCGGCGCCTTCGCCTTCCGGCCCACCGAGACCCGGCTGCGCGACGCCTTCAACGCCGAACTGCACAAGATGAAGAAGAGCGGCGAGCTGCTCCGCGTGCTGCGGCCCTTCGGGTTCACCGAGTCGGAGATGACCGACCTGACCGCGAAGGAGCTGTGCGCCCGATGAACAGCTCGATGACCTCGGGACTCTGGGAACTGGTGCTGAACGGTGTGTGGATCACCGTCCAGCTGCTGGTGCTCAGCGCCGTCCTGGCCACCGCCGTCGCCTTCGTGGCCGGCATCGCCCGCGCCCACCGGCTGTGGATCGTCCGCTTCCTCGCGGGCCTCTACATCGAGGTGTTCCGCGGCACCTCCGCGCTGATCATGATGTTCTGGGTCTTCTTCGTGATGCCCACCGCCTTCGGCTGGCAGCTCGTCCCGCTCTGGGCCGGCACCCTCGCCCTGGGCCTGACCTACGGCGCGTACGGCGCCGAGGTGGTGCGCGGCGCGATCGCCGCCGTGCCGCAGGCCCAGCGTGACGCGGGCATCGCCCTCAGCCTCACGCCCTGGCAGCGGATGCGGCTGATCCTCCTCCCGCAGGCCGTGCCCGAGATGATCCCGCCGTTCTCCAACCTCCTGGTCGAGCTGCTCAAGGGCACCGCCCTGGTGTCGATCATGGGCATGGGCGACCTGGCGTTCAGCGGCAACCTGATCCGGCTGGCGCTCCAGGAGAGCACCGAGATCTACACGTACATCCTGCTCATCTACTTCGTCCTCGCCTTCCTGCTCACCCGCCTGATGCGCGGGCTGGAGCGCAATCTCAAGGTCCGCACCGGCAAGGTCGTGAGGACCGCGACGCCGGAGGCGACCGCCGACGCGAAGGCGGGTGCTGCCGCGTGAACTGGGACTGGAACGCCGTCGCGGAGTTCATGCCGCACCTCTGGGACGGCCTGCTGGTCACCCTGCAGGCGCTGGTGCTGGGCTCGCTGCTCTCCTTCACCCTCGGCCTGGTGTGGACCCTGCTGATGCGGGTGCCGACCCGCTGGGTGCGCTGGCCCGTCGGCGTGTTCACCGAGTTCGTCCGGAACACGCCGCTGCTGGTGCAGCTCTTCTTCCTCTTCTACGTGCTGCCGGAGTGGGGCCTGACCTTCTCGGCGCTCACCATGGGCGTCATCGGCCTCGGCCTGCACTACTCCACGTACACGATGCAGGTCTACCGGGCCGGCATCGAGGGCGTGCCGGCCGGCCAGTGGGAGGCGGCCAAGGCGCTCAACCTGCCGCTGCGGCGCACCTGGACCGCGGTGATCCTGCCGCAGGCCGTGCGGCGGGTGGTGCCCGCGCTGGGCAACTACGTGATCTCGATGCTCAAGGACACGCCGCTGCTGATGACCGTCACCGTCCTGGAGATGCTCGGCGAGGCGCGGCTCTTCTCGCAGCACCACTTCGAGTTCACCGAGCCGGTGACGGTGATCGGCGTCGCCTTCATCGTCATCTCCTCCCTCGCCTCCCTTCTCCTGCGATCCCTGGAGCGACGCCTTGTCTGACACCCTTCCCACCCCCGAGACCCAGGCCACCACGCCGCCCGCCGGCGAACTGATCCGGTTCGACAAGGTGAGCAAGCGGTTCGGCGAGAACACGGTCCTGGACCAGCTGGACTTCTCCGTGGAGGCCGGCAAGCACGTCACCCTGATCGGCCCGTCCGGCTCCGGCAAGACCACCATCCTGCGGATGCTGATGACCCTGACCAAGCCGGACGAGGGCACCATCACCGTCGACGGCAGACGGCTGTACCCGGCCAAGCGCCGGGAGGTCGCCGAGGTCCGCAAGAACATCGGCATGGTGTTCCAGCAGTTCAACCTCTTCCCCAACATGAAGGTGCTGCGGAACGTCACCGAGGCGCCGGTGACCGTGCTGGGCCTGTCCCGGGACGAGGCCGAGGCGCGGGCCCGCGAGCTGCTGGAGCTGGTCGGGCTCGCCGACAAGTGCGACGTCCACCCCTCCCAGCTCTCCGGCGGCCAGCAGCAGCGGGTCGCCATCGCCCGCGCCCTGGCCATGCGGCCGCAGGTGCTGCTCCTGGACGAGGTGACCTCGGCGCTCGACCCCGAGCTGGTGGCCGGCGTGCTGGACGTGCTGCGTGACATCGCCCACTCCACGGACATCACCATGCTCTGCGTCACCCACGAGATGAACTTCGCGCGGGACATCTCCGACGACGTGCTGATGTTCGACGGCGGCCGGGTCATCGAGTCCGGCCCGCCGGAGCAGATCTTCGAGAACCCCACGCACGAGCGCACCCGGGAGTTCCTCGGCGCGGTGCTCTGACGCCTGCCGAGGGGCACGCGGCGGGGCGGTGGCGGAATAGGCCACCGCCCCGCCGCGTTGTCGCCCACCGCACGACGTTGTGGAGAGAGGGAGTACCAGGGTGACCCAGCAGGCAGACGAGATCCGCGGCACGGCGCAGGGCAGCGCCCCGGTCCCCCTTTCGGTGCTCGACCTGGTCACGGTCGGTGCCGGGTACACCTCGAGCGACGCGCTGAACACCTCCGCGCGGATCGCGCGGCTCGCCGAGGCGCGCGGCTTCCACCGGTACTGGGTGGCCGAGCACCACTCCATGCCGGGCGTCGCCTCCAGCTCGCCGGCGGTGATCCTGGCCTACCTGGCCGCGCAGACCGAACGGGTCCGGCTGGGCTCGGGCGGCGTGATGCTGCCCAACCACGCCCCGCTGGTGATCGCCGAGCAGTTCGGCACGCTGGAGGCCATGGCGCCGGGCCGGGTGGACCTCGGCCTCGGCCGCGCCCCCGGCACCGACGGCGCCACCGCCGCGGCGCTGCGGCGCACGGACCGGCTGAACGAGGGCGCCGACGACTTCCCCCAGCAGCTCGCCGAACTGCTCCGCTTCCTCGACGACGACTTCCCCGACGGCCACCCGTACGCGCGGATCCACGCGGTGCCGGGGCCGGTGCAGGCGTCCGCGGCGGGAGGCGTCCAGTCGGCGCACCGGCCGCCGGTGTGGCTGCTCGGATCCTCCGGCTTCTCCGCGCGGCTCGCGGGCGCGCTGGGGCTGCCGTTCGCCTTCGCCCACCACTTCTCGGCGCAGAACACCGTCCCGGCGCTCGACCTGTACCGCGAGTCGTTCCGGCCGTCCGCGGTGCTGGACGCGCCGTACGCGCTGATCGGCGTCGCGGCGCTGGCCGCGGACACGGAGGAGGAGGCGCGGCGCCAGGTCAGGGCCGCCGCGCTGAACATGCTCCGGCTCCGCTCCGGGCGGCCCGGGCTGGTCCCCACCCCGGAGGAGGCGGAGGCGTACCCCTGGACCGAGGCGGAGCGGCACTTCGTGGACTCGTGGAACGCGAACGTCGTGCACGGCACGGGGGAGCAGGTGCGGGAGGGGCTGGACGCGCTCCAGAAGCGCACGGGGGCGGACGAGCTGATGCTCACGGCCAACGCCCACGGGCCCGAGGTCCGCGTCCGCTCCTACGACCTCGTCGCCGACGCGTACGGTCTTCCCGCCGCCTCCTGACCGGCACCACCGGTCGCCCTCGCACCCGGGGGGCCGGCGGCGTGCGGGGCGGTCGTGCGGGCCGGGGAAGCCGGGGCCAAAGGCGGGGGTTGCGGGGGGCGGGACAATGGATGGCGGTGCACGAGACAGCAACGTGAGGAACGGAGACCCGCATGGCGGAGCACACGCCGCGACAGAACCCCCCGCGGCTACGCCCCGCGCCCCTGCTCTTCGAGCCGGCGGCGGCCGCCGCCGACCCCGAGCACTTCTTCGACCTGGAGTCGATCGAGGACCCCGAGGCGCTGCTGTCCCGGGCCACGGAACTCACCGTGGCCTTCCGCACCGCGGCCGACCGCGCGGTGGAGTACCAGGCGATGGCCGCCGCCCAGCTCGCCGACCCCCGCCGCTTCGACCGGCTCTCCACCGCCGACATCGCGGCCCGCGCGGACTGGACCGAGGACTACGCGGTGAAGATGGTCGAATTCGGGCGTGACCTGCTGCGCGGCGTCGAGGACGCCCCCGGTCCGGCCGGCCACCGCGGTGCGCCCGGGCCCACGTGACCGCCCGGTGAGGGGCGCGTGACCATCGATTTCTCGTCACCCCGACCGGGGTGCTAAGGTCTACCTCGTCAGCAGGCGCCGCTAGCTCAGTTGGTTAGAGCAGCTGACTCTTAATCAGCGGGTCCGGGGTTCGAGTCCCTGGCGGCGCACCGACACCGGAGGCCCGGTTCACGGAGACGTGGACCGGGCCTCCGTCGTGTCCGGGGCGGGCGTGATCTGCACCGTCCACGCCCCCGACGCCGTGCGCCCCTCCACCCGCACCCGCACGCCCTCGCCCGGCACCGTGAAGCTCTCCCCGGCGGCCACCGGCGCGTCGGCCAGCGGCGGGTACACCGAGCTCTCCGGGCAGGCGGAGGTCCCGGGGTGGGCGTCCACCACCTCCACGGGGCCCTTCCCGGAGTCCGTGCCGCCGTTCACCCGGTACACCAGCACGCCCTCCGAGCAGGTGGTGGTGTCGTTGCCCACGGGGCCGCGGGCCTCGAAGGCCAGCACGCTGTCCGGCCCGGTCCGCACCACCGCCAGCTTGGTGCCGCCGCCCAGGCCGAAGTACGGCATCGCGGCGGGCGAGCCGGCCGCCCCGGCCGCGCCGGTGGCCCCGAACGCCTCGAGGCCGAACGCCCCGGCCTCCTGGGGGCGCCGCCCCGCCGGTCCGTTCCCGGACCCGGCCGCCGCCCCGACGCCGGTCTCCGGGTCGCCCCGCCCCGTCCCGCCGCCCACCCCCAGCGGCTCCAGGGTGAGCCGGGTGGCGCCGCGCACACAGGTGATCTGCTGCGCCTCCAGCCAGCCCAGCTTCCACTTGTGCCAGCCCATGAGGTCCGGCGCGAGCCCGAACTGGCTGCCCATGAGGTCCCAGTCGCCCACGTGGGTGTCCCAGTCCCCCTTGCCGTCCACCGGCCGGTGGTAGAGGTCGGGCAGGTCCAGCACGTGGCCGGTCTCGTGGGCCAGCACCAGCCGGTCCGGAGGATGCCGTTCGAAGACGGTGACCACCCGCCGCAGGTCCGTGCCGTCGGCCCGCAGCGGCCTGGAGAGGTTGACGACCTTGGTGGCGTCCGCGTTGACGCCCGGGGCGTCCGGGTCGGCGACCAGGTAGACGATGTCGTACCGCGAGAAGTCGACCACGGGGTCGGCGACGGAGAGCGCGTCGCGGAGGTACGCGGCGCGTTCGGGGGCGCCCCAGTCGCGCTGCATGGCGTACTCCGTGGACGCGCGCGGCATCCGCAGCCAGGTGCGCCCCGGGTGCGGGCGGACCGTGAAGCGTCCGTAACTGGCCTTCTCGAAGTACTCGCTGGTGAGCGGGAAATGGTCGGCCACCAGTTGCGCCGGAGTGGTGAGCGGGTCCGAGTCAGGGAAGGAAAGGAACACCATCACCGCGTCGAGGGGCCGGGTGGGGCGGGGGTAGTGGGCGTTCCAGGTGTCCAGGCCCTCGGAGTGGTGGGCTGAGGTGCGTTCCAGCGCGCAGGATTCCAGACCGGTGCCGGCGGCGGAGGGGTGGGCGATGATCGAGGTCGCGGCGAGTGCGCTCAGCGTGGTGGCCACGGCCGCCGTGGTCCGCACGCCCGGACGGCGGCGGGACCCCTTGGGGAAGGGGAGTGGACACGGCACGTCTACCTCCGGGCGCGATTTCCGGGACACCGCACCCAGACTGTGTGATGGTGTGCAGAGATGCCCTGTTCGTCTGGCCCGGAAGGGTGAGGCGCGACCACGGCGTCCCGGCGCCCCGGCCGGAACTCGAACGGAGCTTCGGTCACGGAACGTCACAATTGATCGGTCGACGAAGCAACGTGTCCATTTCCGGACGCAAGCGATCTGTCGCCGGGGTGGTTTGCCCCGGTGCGGAAATGAACGGCTGGAAGGGCCTGTGGGCTGCCTCTATGATCGGCACACTTTCCTGACTCTTCCCGACCCGGACTACCCATACGAAGATCGAGTGCACTGCGGGAGCAAGCGGTGAGCGGAACGTCCGAAGGTCCGGCAGCGGCCCCGGATCGCGTGGGCCAGACCGTCACGGAGCGTGGTGGGTCCGCGCAGGTCACGCCCGCGGGCGGCGAGGGGCTGCTCGCCCTCGACCCCGCCTACCGGTCCGCCTTCACGGCCGCGCCCCTGGCCATGGCGGTGGTCGCCCCGGACGGGCTGGTGGTGGGCGCCAACGCCACCCTGGCGCGGCTGCTCGGAGCGCCCCGTCCGGACGCCCTGGCCGGCCGGGTCGCCGCCGACCTGGTCGACCTGGCCGCCGACCCGCGCACCTGGCAGGCGTACCGGGAGGTGCTGCGCGGCCGCCAGGCGGTGCTGCGGTGCACCCGCCGGCTCAAGCACCCCGAGGGCCACTCGCTCTGGGCGCAGGTCACGGTGACCCCACTGACCGGCGGCGAACAGGGCGTGCTGCTCTCGGTCGCCGACATCTCCGCCCGCCGCGAGCTCCAGGCCCGGCTGCGCCACCTTCAGATGCACGACCCGGTCACCCGCCTGCCCAACCGCAGCCTGTTCTTCGAACGGCTCACCAACGCGCTGGAGAACGCCGTCGGCTCCGACGTCGGCACCGGCCGGGTCGGCCTCTGCTACCTGGACCTCGACGGGTTCAAGGCCATCAACGACACGCTCGGCCACCGGGTCGGCGACCGGCTGCTGGCCGCCGTCGCCGAACGCCTCACCCGGTGCGCCGACGAGGCCGGGTTCAACCGGACGGGCGCGCCGCTGGTGGCCCGGCTCGGCGGCGACGAGTTCGCGCTGCTGGTGGAGGACTCCACCGGCACCGAGCAGCTCGCCGACCTGGCCGAATCGGTCCTCACCGCGCTGCAGGCGCCGTTCGACCTCTCCGGGCAGCGGCTCTCCGTCTCCGCGTCCATCGGCGTCGTCGAGCGGCACGCCGAGGGGACCACCGCCACCGGGCTGATGCAGGCCGCGGACACGACGCTGTACTGGGCGAAGGCCGACGGCAAGTCCCGCTGGACGCTGTTCGACCCCGAGCGCAACGCGCACCGGATGACCCGGCAGGCGCTGGTCTCCACGCTCCGGCCGGGGATCGAGCGCGAGGAGTTCGTCCTCCAGTACCAGCCGCTGGTCGGCATGTCCGACGGGCGGGTGCGGGGGGTCGAGGCGCTGGTCCGGTGGGACCACCCCCAGTTCGGGATGCTCTCCCCGAACCGGTTCGTGGGGCTGGCCGAGGAGGACGGCTCCATCGTGCCGCTCGGACGGTGGATCCTGCGGACCGCCTGCCGGCAGGCCCGGCGGTGGCAGCTCGACCATCCGGGGGAGGGGCCGCTGTTCGTCAGCGTCAACGTGGCGGTGCGGCAGGTCTGGGACTCCGACCTGGTCGCGGACGTGGCGCGGATCCTCGCGGAGACGGGACTCGAGCCGGGGCTGCTGCAGCTGGAGCTCACGGAGTCCGCGCTGATGGGGTCCGCGGGGCGGCCGATCAAGGCGCTGCAGGCCCTCAGCGACATGGGCGTGCGGATCGCCATCGACGACTTCGGCACCGGGTACTCCAACCTGGCCTACCTCAGCCGGCTGCCGGTGTCGGTGCTCAAGCTGGACGGATCGTTCGTGCGCGGTTTCCAGTACGAGGACGGCGACCGGGCCGCGCCGAACGCGGCGGACGAGGTGATCGTCGAGGCGATGGTGCAGCTCGCGCACCGGCTGGGGCTCAGTGTCACCGCGGAGGGGGTGGAGACGGCGGCGCAGGCGGCCCGGCTCCGCCGCATCGGCTGCGACACCGGCCAGGGCTGGCTCTACAGCCGCCCCGTCCCCCCGGACCACATCCCCGACCTCCTCACCCCCAACGCCACGGTCACGTAACCCCTGCGGCTGCCCCGCGGGCGGCCGGGCCGGGTGCGCGGGGCGTCGGGAGCCGGGGGGCCCGCACGGCGGACCGGCCGGGCGGCGGCGGGGGCGGGGTCAGGGGGCCCAGGTGATGCGGTGTTCGGCGAGGTGGGAGAGGACGGCGTGGTTGGCCTCCCAGCCGTCGGGGAACTTCACGGTGACCCCGAGCTGGACCGGCTCCGTGGAGGGGTGGTCGTCGAGGAGGTCGGCGACCCCCGCGCGGCAGACCACGATGCACGCGTGACGGTGCCGCGAGGCCAGCACGCACAACCGCCCCGTCTCCAGGTGGAAAGCCGTCGCGTCCGGCCGCCCGGACAGCGGATGCAGCACCACCGTGACGTCGTACTCCCGCCCCTGCAGCCGGTTGGCGGTGTCCACGACGACGTCCCGCACGCCCAGCTCGGCGAGCGCCGCGCGGACCGCGGCCGCCTGGTCCCGGTGGGCCGTGCCGACCGCCACCCGGTCGGGGGTCAGCGGCACCGGATCGGGCGACCGCTCCGACACCGCCGCCCCGCCCCGGTCCAGCAGCCGCCGCACCACCAGGGCCACCGCCCGCACCGCCTCCGGGTCCGTGCGCGGCGTCAGCCGGTGCGGCAGCTCCAGCAGGCCCCAGCCGGAGACCGCCGCCTCGTCGATCACCCGGTCCGGCCCCGACCCGTCCGACGGCACCCCGAACGTCAGCCGCCGGTCGTCGAACCCGGTGCCCGCGCGGAACGGCGTGTACGGGTAGAACGCGTCGGACACCAGCGGCGCCGCCGACGCGGGGAGCCGCCAGGACACCGGCAGCCGGTGCTGCGGCAGCCCCGGGTTGTGCGCCAGCAGCGTGGTCACCGCGGAGGCGGACGGGTCGTAGGACAACCCCGCCCACTGCTCCGCGCCGACCACCGAGAACGGGTCCAGCTGACCGGGGTCGCCGACGAACAGCGCCCGGTCGAACAGCCCGGCCACCGTGAGCAGCGCGTCCGAGCGCATCTGGTACGCCTCGTCGACGATCGCCTGCTCCCAGTGCGCGTCGGACGGCTTCACATGGCCCCACTTGGCGGCCGTGGAGATCACCACCGGCAGCCCGGCCAGCGCCGTCGCCCTGTCGGAGAGCAGGACGTTGTCCAGGTCCTCCAGCGCCTTGTCGTAGGCGTCGGCGTCGCTGCTGTGCAGCCGGCCCACCGGGAGGTCGGGCCGCTTCTCGTGGAGCCGCAGCACCAGGTCGTCCACCTGCGCGTTGGTCTGCGCGACCACCATCAGCGGACGCCCCGCGTCGGCGAGCTCCAGCGCGGCCCGCACCACCAGCGTGGACTTGCCCGCGCCCGGCGGGGAGTCCACCACCACGCCGCGGTGCGCGCCGGCCGACGTGTCGCGCAGGATCTCCCCGGTGACGCGGGCGGCCTCCGCGCCGGGGTCGAAGGCCGCGGCGCCGGCGGCGCCGGGGGACGTGATCACAGCAGGTCCTCCTCGGTGACGGGGTCGGCGGCGGGCAGCGGTGCCGGGTCGGTGGGCGGCCCGCCGTGCGTCCACGGGGTGTTCTCCGGGTCCGGCAGCTTCGGTCCGCCGCGCGGCGCGTGCTCGAAGAGGGTGAAGCAGAGCCGGTCGCCCTTCTCCGGCACCGACCCGAGCGCGGGCTCCTTGCCGCGGCCCATCCTGTCCACGATCCGCAGCACCACCAGCAGCGGGCCGCCGCCCTCCGGGTCCCGGCCGCCGTCCTCCTCCTCGACGGCCACGAACTGCGCCGTCTGCGGCTTGCCGTCCAGGGAGCGGTACACCTTGGCCTTCTCGCCCAGGTGCGGCCGGTCGTCGGTGCGCAGCGTGACCAGCGGGCGCGGGCCGGGCCGCTTGGTCTCCGTGTAGGTCATGGTGACGTCGACGACCTCGCCGACGAAGGCCTCGCCGGTCAGCCGCCGGGCCGCCAGCACCAGCGGGTCGTCCAGCGCCTCCTGGGCGTCCAGCTTCGCCTGCTCCCGCTCGCGGCGGGCCAGCTTCTGGGCGGCCGTCACCGCGTCGTCGATCCGCGGCTGCGGAGGCTCCCCGGAGGCCACCCGGTCCCGGTGGGCGGTGTACGACCACCGGTCGCCCGTCCAGCGGTCCGGCAGGTGCGCCGCCTCGGGCAGCTCGCGCAGCAGGTCCAGGCCCCGCCAGACGTTCTCCCAGGTCGGCAACGTGCGGGAACGGACCAGCTCGCGGATCTCCCGCTCCGCCTCCGACAGGTGGGCCAGCAGCGCGTCCGCCGCCACGCCGTCCTCGGCCGCCGCCAGCGCGGCACGCGCCCGGTCGTAGCGTTCGATCGCGGGGGCCAGCAGCCGGTTGTCGAACGCCGGGTCGGTGGCCGGGCCCGCCGGCGGGCACAGCAACTGGCCCTCCGCGTCACGCCCCACCTCGGCCCGCAGCGCCGCCTCGGCGCCGGTCAGCCCCTCCTCCCGCGGAGGATCGATCCAGGCCAGCAGCGCCCCCAGGTGCTGGTCCTCCAGGCTGGACTGGCCGGTCGCCCAGTGCCGGGAGAGCAGATCGGTCATCGCCAGCAGCAGCGACGAGCCCGGCA
The DNA here is from genome assembly GCF_040643475.1 of Streptomyces sp. NPDC047130. NCBI lineage: Bacteria > Bacillati > Actinomycetota > Actinomycetes > Kitasatosporales > Streptomycetaceae > Streptomyces > Streptomyces sp. NPDC047130. Next base: position 237,933 of record NZ_JBEYUK010000004.1, read on the forward strand.
CCCGGGCGCGCTCGCCGAAGTGGGTGAACCAGCGGCCCAGCAGCGGCACCCGCGGCGGCGCCGGGTACGCCGTCTCCGGGTCCTGCTCGGCGGTGCGGCGGAACCGTGTGGAACGGCCCAGCAGCCGGACGAGATCCACGCCCGCCCGGCTCGGCACGATCAGCTGCGGGGCGTCCACGCAGAGCTCCCGCTCCACCGTCACCTGCCGGCCGGTCTCCGGATCGGCCTCCTTGCCCGCCACCAGCTCCACGTCGTCCGCGAAGGACTCGACGTACGGCAGCACCACGTCGGCCAGCTCGGCCAGGAACGCCGACCGCAGGTCACGGTCACGGGGCTGGGGCACCACCAGCAGACGCGGCTCGTCCCGGTCGCGGCCGACCAGCGCGCCCAGCGGGGCGCCCGCCTCACCGGCCGTGGTCAGCGGCACGAACACCAGCGGGCGGTCCGACAGGTGGCGGTGGCGGACCGTGGCGGCGGGCTGCGCGCGGCCCACCCGGATCGCCTCCAGCCGGGCCAGGGTCGTGATCAGCGACATGCCAGCGCCTCCTCCCGCAGCCGGGCGGCCCGCCGCAGCGCGGCCACCGCGGGGTCCGAGGCGTCACCCGCCTCGCCGTGGGCCGCCGCCAGCACCGTCTCCACGCCGGCCAGCTCGCCCAGCTCGGCCCGCGCGGACCGGCCGAGCACCGTCACCGCGCCGTCCTCACGGGCCCGGGCGCGGCAGTGGAAGGCGAGTTCGCAGGTGGCCAGGCACTCCGGCGTGTACACGGCGCGCACCGACTCGACCGTCTCCGCCAGCCGCCCGGCCGGAAGACCGGGGGAGAAGCAGGCGTCCGGGGACAGGGCGGACGCGATCTCCTCCACCCGCGTCAGCCGGTCCAGCTGCCGCGCCGTCACCGCGCGCTGCTTGCGGACGTCCACGGCGGAGGCGGTGGGCAGGTTCGAGAAGTCCTTGGGGCAGACCAGCAGCACCCGGTGCCGCACCTGCGGCGACGGGTCGATCCGCGCCGCCACGTCCTCCAGCGCCAGCACGTACACCGCGGCCTGGCGGGCCGCCGCGCCCACCTTCGCGGCGTCGGCGGAACCGTCCAGCATCGGGAACGACTTGATCTCCACGACCGTCCAGGTGCCGTCCGGGTGGACCACCACCGCGTCCGGCTCCAGGAAGGCGGGCGTCCCCGCCACCTCCAGGGCCAGCATCGGGTGGTCGAGGAGCGTCCACGCGCCCTCCGCCGCGGCCGCGGCGGAGGCCTCGCGCAGCGCCAGCGCCGTCCGGCCGGCACGCCCCTGCGGGCCCGTGGCCGCCAGGTCCGGCACCCGGGCACCGCCCGGCGGCGGCTCCGGGGCGGACGGATCCAGCCGCTCGCGCACCAGCCGCAGCAGCTCCGCGCCGCCGTCGCCCTTCACCCGGGCCTCGAAGGCGTGCCCGCGAGTGAAGGCGAACTGGGACTGGCCGAACGGCGCGGGCGCGCCCAGCGCGCTCGCCAGCGCCGTCTTGTCCACGCCGGCGCCGTCGAGGAGCGCCCGCCGGTCGCAGCCCGGGTTGGCGGCCAGCGCCGCCAGGGCGCGGGCGTCCAGCGGCTTGGCGTCCACGCCCGGACCACGCAGGTCGGCCAGCCGCTGCCGCAGCGCCGGCCCGCCCTCGGGGCCCTCGCCGCGGCCCTCGGCGGGCCCGGGCGACTGGTTCGGCTCGGGGCCCGGACCGCCCCGACCGGGGCGCGGGCCGCTCAGGTATTCGCTCACCCGGGGAAGTGTGGCATCTGCCACCGACAACCGTCCTCCGCCCGGTCGGGAACCCCTTGCCGGGACCGGCCGCCGCCCCTCGTATCCTGGCCGACGCCGGAGCCGACGGTCGACCGAAGGAGCTGCTGCAGGTGTCGTCATCGCTCGATGTGGCCGTGGTGGGCGCGGGACCCAACGGGTTGACCGCCGCGGTCGAACTCGCCAGGCGTGGGCTGTCGGTGACGGTCTTCGAGGCGCGGGACACGGTCGGCGGCGGGGCACGCACCGAGGAACTCACCCTTCCCGGCTTCCGCCACGATCCGTGTGCGGCGGCCCACCCGCTGGGCGTCAACTCGCCCGCCTTCCGGGCCATGCCGTTGGAGAGGTACGGCCTGCGGTGGGCGCACGCCGAGCTGCCGATGGCGCATCCCTTCCCGGACGGAAGCGCCGCCGTGCTGTCCCGTTCGGTGGCGGAGACCGCGGCCTCGTTCGGGCCCCGCGACGCCGGCGTCTACCGCAGGCTCGTCGAACCGCTGCTGCCCCGCTGGGACACGCTGCTCGCCGACTTCATGGCGCTGCCGTCCACCGCGCTGCCGAGGGATCCGGTCACCCTCGCCCGTTTCGGCCTGACCGGACTCCAGCCGTCGAGCCTGCTGATGCGCCGCTTCCACGACGAGAAGGCGAAGACGCTGTTCGCCGGACTGGTCGCCCACGTCATGGCGCCGCTCGGCGGACCGGCCACCGGCGCCGTCGGCCTGGTGTTCGCCCTCGCGGCGCACGCCCGCGGATGGCCGGTCGCCCGGGGAGGCTCCCAGTCCATATCGGACGCGCTCGCCGCCTACCTGAAGGACCTCGGGGGCACGATCCACACGGGCGTCGAGGTGAAAGGGCTGGGGGACCTCCCTCCTGCCCGCGCCTACGTCTTCGACACCTCGCCCACCGCCATGGCGCGCATCGCCGGACTGAAGGACACCTACCCGCGCTACCGGTACGGAGCGGCGGCCTTCAAGGTCGACTACGCGCTCGACGGTCCCGTGCCCTGGACGGCGCCGGAGGCCCGCAGGGCGGGGACCGTGCAGGTCGCCGCGGGCCGGGCGGAGATCGCCCGCGCCCTCCACGCGGCGGCCGTCGCGGGCCGCGCTCCCGAGCCCCCGTTCCTGATCACCGTGCAGCCGGGCGTCGCGGATCCCTCACGCGCTCCCGAGGGCAAGCAGGTCTTCTGGGCGTACGGTCACGTGCCGAACGGCTGGACGGGAGACCTGACCGACGCGATCGAACGCCAACTGGAGCGCTTCGCGCCCGGGTTCCGGGACCGTGTGCTCGCCCGGGCGGTCGCCGGGCCCCGTGAACTGGCCGCCCGGAACGCCAACTACGTGGGCGGCGACATCGCCTGCGGTGCGGCGTCGGGCCTGCAGCTGCTGCTGCGGCCCAAGGTGACCCCGTTCCCGTACAGCACCGGGGACCCCGCGGTTTTCATCTGCTCGTCGGCCACCCCGCCGGGGCCCGGTGTGCACGGCATGTCCGGGCACAACGCCGCCAAGGCGGTCTGGCGGCGCCTGCGCCGGCGGACCGGCTGACCTTCCCGCCGCGCCCGGCGGCACGGTCCGGCAAGGGGAGGGCCCCGCGGCGGACCGTCGTCCGCCGCGGGGCTCCTTCTCCGGGCGGCTTCCGGCGCGACCCGCCCGCCCGCTCAGACGCGCGGCTCCCAGCGGAAGCGGCGGGCGGCGATCCAGGCGAACAGACCGGCCCACACCAGGGTGACGGCCCACCGTGCGAAACCCGCCGCCCACCCGAGCTCACCGGTCCAGCCGGACCGGACGAGGTCCACCGCGCCGGTCATCGGGCCGTACGCCAGCACCTGGGCGAGGGGGTCCGGCAGCACGTCGAGCGGAACGTAGACGCCGGAGATCATCGGCAGCACGAAGATGGCGGGGAGGGTGGCGACCAGGGTGGCCTCCACCGTGCGGCAGAGCGCCGCCGTCGCGGCGGCCATCGTGCACATCAGCGCGACACCCGCCAGCAGGCCGGCCACCGCGGACAGCGGCTGACGGACCGCCGAGCCGAACATCAGCGAGAGCACGGCGGAGACCACGACGATCTGCACGACGGTGAGGGCCACGTACAGGGAGGCGCCACCCGCGAGGATGACCGGGTCCGACACCTCGCCGGACCGCAGGCGCTTCAGGACGAGTTCTTCCCGGCGCGCCACGTAGAGACCCGTGACCGAGGAGTAGAGGGAGAAGATGAGCAGGACGCCCGCAGCGGTCGCCACCATGACCGGGCCCGCGTCCAGGCCGTGTGCGGCGAGGTCCATCTGCTCCTGCACGAACCGCATCATCATCAGCAGCATCAGGGGGACCAGGACCGCGTAGAAGTAGTTGGTCCTGATCCTGTTGAAGAGCTTCCACTCGACGCGGAACAGGGTCCACATGTGCCGTGCGCTCGGGCTGTTCACTCGTCCTCCTCCTGGCCACCGGTGATGTCTCCGCGCCGGGCGATGCTGATGAAGGCCTCTTCCAGAGTGGCCGGCTGCGCGGCGAACCTGCCCAGCTCGAGGCCGCGGCCGGCCGCCCAGTTCAGCAGGGTGGTGGCGTCCTTCTGCAGCGAGCCGGTGGTGACCGTGACCCGCACGCCGCGCCGCTTCACGGACCGACCGGAGAACGGGAGGCCGTCCTGGTGCTCGTCCTCCAGGTCGAAGGAGAGGGTGGAGGCGTGTTCGGCGACGATCTCCGAGACCGTTCCCGCAGCGGCGATCCTGCCGCGGTGCATGATCGCCAGGTGGTCGGCGAGCGACTCGGCCTCCTCCAGGTGATGGGTGGTGAGGAGAATCGTCGTGCCGCCCTCCTGGAGGCGCCGGATCAGCTGCCAGGTGGCGTGCCGGCCCTCCGCGTCCATCCCCGCGGTGGGCTCGTCCAGGAAGAGCAGCTCCGGGTGGGACAGGGTGGCCACGGCGAGGTTCAGACGCCGCTTCTCGCCGCCGGAGAGGTTCTGCACCGCCACCTTCTGCCGGTGGGCGAGGCCCGACAGGTCCAGGGCCTCCTCGACGGGCCGGGGCCGGGAGGTGAGCTCGCCCCACATCTGCACGGTCTCCCGCACCGTCAGATGGGAGATGAATCCGCCCTCCTGGAGCATCACGCCGGTCCGCGGGCGGATCCGCGCGCGGTCGGCGACCGGGTCGAGGTCGCCGAAGACACGGATGACGCCGCGGTGCGGTGAGGCCAGCCCCTCCAGGAGTTCGACGGTGGAGGTCTTACCGGCCCCGTTGGTGCCCAGGAGGGCGAAGAGCTCCCCCCGGCGCACGGTGAAGCTGACACCGCGTACGGCGTCGAAGGCGTCCTTCCCTCTCCCGTAGCGGCGCCAGACGTCCCGCGCCTCTATGTGAATTCCTTCGAATTCCGTCATGCTTCCTTCCCCGACCCGGACGAATTCGGCGCCGCAAAGGCAGGGCTTCAGGATGCCCCGCCGGCTGCCTTCGCCGACAGGCCGAGGACCTCAGATCTTCCTCAACTCCTGTCGGGCGCCAGTGTAAAGTACAGGTCAAGTTTGACTATAGTCATGCCGTCGTGAAGGCCGTGTGAAGCGGCGGGGAGGCCAGTCCCTGTCGTCTTCGCTTGGACTGTGGGGGTTTTGTGACCGAGAACACCCAGATGCGCCGACGGGGTGTAGAGGAGTCCATCGGGGAAGTGCTCCCGTTGTTGAGACGCCAGGCGTCGCGCATTCTTGACCAGGATGCGGAGGATGCGGTGCAGGTCACCTGTCTCAAGCTTTTCAAGTATTCCCAATCCTGGCTTTCGCATCCGAATCCGCAGGCTTACGCCGTACGGGCAGTGATCACGGCGTGCTACGACATGTCCCGAAACGGGGTGCAGGACGCCCTCATGGGGGAGATTCCGGACCGGCCGCACCCGAGGGATCCGCTGGCCGACCGGGAGGCCTGGTGGGAGATGGAGCGGCTCCTGTCCACCGCGTCCCGGAAGCAGGCGGCCGCGGTGTACCTCGTCGACGTGCAGGGATACTCGATCGACGGCGCCGCCGAGCTGCTCGGCGTGCACCGGGGCACGGTGTCCCGCGCGCGGCTGGGCGGGCTGAGGGCCATGCGCACCGCCGTGCTGGCGGCACGCACCGGCGCCGAGCGCGCCGTTCGAAAAATTTCCGCCACGGGGTCATACATCCGGAAGCCCACCGAGGTTGACAGTGTGGAAGGAAAGCGGGGCGGGGGGCGGAAGGAGCCCGTCGGCAGCGGCCCTCGAAACGCTTCCTCTTCCATGGTCACTCGGTCGTTCGGGGAGGTGGGAGGCAATGCCGCAAATCGTTGGCCGAGCCATCGGTGATTTCTCCTCGGACTGAACCACCTGGCGGCGGTCCGGCCGTCCGGTGAAACCCGTGGGATCGATGGGGAACTTTCCCGCCGGGTCTCCTTGTCATGCCTGTAATTCCCCGCAGGCGTGCGTCGGAGGAATCGGACTGCAGCGTCGGCAGGAGCTGGCCGGTGCTTATGCGGGCCGTCGTGACCGTGTCGCAATGGAAAAGTCCAGGAAATCAATCCCTCGTTCCCAAGGAAGGGACACGCCGTGCTGCTTGAAAAGGTGAATGTCGACGAGACGCTGCAGGGCGCGCTGGAGGCCGGCGACCTCGCCGGCGGGGCCGTTCCGGTCATGGCCACCCCGGTCGTCACCGGCGTCGTGCTGAGCTGCGCGGCCGCGGCCAAGGCGGCCGGCGCGGTGGTCGGCGCGGGCGCCGTGGTCGGTGCCGCGTACGCGGCCTACAAGGCCGTCGCGAACTGATCCGTCCGAACTCTCATCCAGACAGTGGAGGAATCCCCATGTCCATGCTCCTCAAGAAGGTGAACGCAGGTGCCGGCCGGATGGCCGAGGACGCTGTCGCGCCCGTGATGGCCACTCCGGCGGCCTTCGTCGCCGGTGTCGTGGCCGGAGGCAAGGCGAGCGCCGTTCTGGTGGCCGCCGCGGGCGTCGGCGCCGCCGTCGCCAACGCCCAGAAGTAGCCCCGGGCGCCCGGTCCGGCAGAGGTGACACCCACCGGGGGCGGGGACTCGGCCTCCCGAGCGGCCGAGTCCCCGCTCCCGGTCACCGGCCCTGCCGGGCCGAAGGCGCCCAAGACCGTCCCCCGTCAGGAGCAGTGCATGCTGTCGCACATCCGGAAGGCCGTCGAATCGGCGTGCGCGAGACCGCTCAGCACCGCCGAGCGGCTCTCCGCCGTCACCCACCTGCTGTCGAGCCTCGAGTACATGGTCCGCAGGACCGACCGGGAGCCGGGCGGCCTGAACGACTGGACCCACACCAGGGCACAGGTACCCAGCAGGACCAGGACGGTCCGCAGGATCCGGGACCTGGTCGCCCGCGAACCCGTGACCCAGGCCATCCACGGCTCGCGGGCCCTCGCCTCCCTGGTGCTCATCGCCCCGGTGCGCAACAACAAGGTCCGGATGCTCGCCGACGCCTACCTGGCGGGCACCCAGCTGCTGATCTACCCCCGGCACCTGTTCGGCACCGACGGTTCCGACCAGGTCTCCTTCCTGGTGCAGAGCGCGGCCGCGCTCGGACGGGCGGGCGGAACCGACGAGTCCCGCAAGGCCGCCGTGCAGTTCATCGGGGCCCAGACCGCGTTGTCCTACGGAGCCTCGGGATGGGCCAAGCTCCCCGGGGAGGCATGGCGGTCGGGGGACGCGCTGGTGAAGATCATGCGCACCGAGACCTACGGTGACGAGTGGCTCTACAAGCAGCTGGAGCGGTACCCGGCGCTGTCCCGGGTGACGGGCCACGCCGTGCTGGCGCTGGAATGCGCGTTCCCGCTGCTCCTGCTGGGCCGGGGGAAGTACATCGGGGCCGGCCTGACCGCCATGGGCGTCTTCCACGTGGTCAACGCCCGCTTCATGGGTCTGTCCAGATTCGCCTGGGCGTTCGTGGCGACGTACCCGTCGGTGCGTGCCCTGGCCAAGGGGACCGGTGAGGCGGCGTGAGCCTGTGGACGTTTCCCCGGCTGACCGCGGCGGGGCTCGGCGCGAGCGTGGCCGCGGGAGTCGCGCACCAGGTGTACTCCACCTGGAGGTCCACCGGCGGCCACGCCGGTTACGAGAGACGGCGGGTGCGCTGCCGCAGCGGCAACCTCGTCGACTACCACGTCCGCCGAGGACTGCCCGGCGGGCCCACGCTCGTCTGCGAGTCGGGGCTGATGAGCACCTCGGCGGCCTGGCTGCTGCTCGCGGACCACCTCGACCCCTCGGTCTCCGTGGTCCTGTACGACCGTGCGGGCTACCGCGGTTCCCTGCGGCGGTGCAACGAGGACTACTCCCTGCGCGAGTCGGTGGACGACCTCGTCGACGTGGTCGTCGACAGCGCCGGGTCGCTCGGCGGCGCCGCCGGCGAACCGGGACCGTGCGTCCTGACGGGCCACTCCCTCGGCGGCTACCTCGTGCACCGGGCGGCCGCCGTGCTGCCCGGGCGCGTCCACGGGCTGGTGCTGATCGACCCCACCCACCCCCGGGAACTCCTCCACTCCCGCAAGCAGCGCGAGGGCTCCCGCGCCACCAACCTCTCCATCAGGCTGGGGCCCGAGACGGTGCTCCTCGGCGGCGGGCTGCTCATCGACAAGAAGAACCTCTTCGCGTTCGCCGAGGAGAGCCCGTACCACCGGACCCTGCGTCTGGAAGGCTCCTCGATCACCACATGGCGGTCCTCGCGCCGCGAGTGGCGGTACGCCTACGCCTTCATGCTCGACGGAGGCCGGCCGCTGGACCGGCTGGACGTCCCGGTGTCGGTCGTCGCGGCCCAGGCGACGATGGACAACACCCCCGAGCACGGCGACCTGTACGAGGAGTACGTCGACAGCGGTGCCGGCGGCGAGGTCTCGGTGGTCCCCGGCTCCAGCCATCTCGCGATCACCGGCAGCACCGCCTTGGCCCCGCAGACCGCCAAGCTGGTGCAGGCGTTCGTCGACGAGGTGGTCCGCGGACGCTCCGGCGCGCAGGACACCGGCGGCGCGCAGGACACCGACGACGCGCAGGACACCGGCGACGCGCAGGACACCGACGAGAGGACGGAGGCCGCAGCGTGAAGGCGTCGAGAATCCTGAACGGCATCGTGCCCGCGGTGTTCGCCGGATGGTTCGTGGCCACGGTCTTCTCCCAGCACCCCGACCGCAGTTACGACAAGCTGCGGAAACTCGACAAGACCGGCACCGGCATCCTCATCCCCAACTGGCGCTTCTTCGCGCCCAACCCGGCCGTCGAGGACCAGCACTTCCTCTACCGGCTCGCCACCGAGGACAAGTCCCGGCACACCGAGTGGCGCGCCGTGTACTCCATCACCCCGCGCAAGCTGGTCCACGCGATCTGGTTCCCCGGGCGCCGGATGGAGAAGTCCGTGTTCGACGTGGCGTCCACCCTCCTGCACAACACCGGGGCCATGACGCCGCTGCACGACGAGGCCAAGCGGAGCGCGTACCAGCTGGTCGTCGACTTCGTCCGACGGCGCGTCACGCCGGAGCCGGGCTACCCGCTCCTGCAGATCATGCTGGTGCGTTACGCCGGGTACGACCACAGCGAAGACCCGAAGTACGACGTGATCTTCAACTACGAGAAGGTGACACCGTGATCCAGGACGTGCAGTACGGATCCGCCGCGGCATCGGTGTACGACGCGTTGATCTCCGCGAACGTGCCGGCGGAGCCCACCCTGGAGAAGCTGCGGCCCCACGTCACCGGCGCCCGCGTCCTCGAGATCGGGGTGGGTACCGGCCGGATGGCGGTGCCGGTCGCCGGGATCGCCCGCGAGGTCGTCGGCCTGGACAACTCCCGCCCCATGCTGGACCGCTTCCGGGCCAAGTCCGTCCCGCCGAACGTCACCCTGGTCGAGGCGGACTTCCGCCAACCGCTGCCTCTCGCCCCGGGCTTCGGCGCCGCCTACTCGATGCTCGGCTCGCTCTGCTGCGTCCGCACCCGGGACGAGCTGGTGGCGGCGTTCACCCACGTCAGGGACGTCCTCGACGCGGGCGGCGTGCTATGCATGGAGTACTACGCCACCGAGGTCTACCGGATGACGGCCCGACTGGGCACCGTCACCGTGCCCTCACCCGGCGGGAGCGGCACCACCACCCTCACCGCCGGTATCGACGAGCACGACGTGCTGACCGTCAGCACCCTGATCGAGGAGCCCGACCGGGCCCCCGTCTCCTTCGGCGAACAGGTGCTGCTCATCGACCGGGCCGAGGTCGAGGAGTGCCTGGCCGCCGCCGGCTTCACGGTGGAGCAGGCGGTCCCGGCGGAGGAGATGCAGCCCTACGACTGGTACACCGCCCGCGTCGCCGCCTGACCGTACCGAGGAAAGAGGACACCATCGTGCTGACGACCAGCCGGGTGATGTGGTTTGTCATCGCTCTCCTGTTCACCACCCCCGCCATGCTGCTGATGTTCAAGGACGGTGAACTCACCGCACAGACATGGATCAGCGGGCTCGGCTTCGCCGTCGCCGTGTCCGTGATCGCCGCGACCGCCTTCGGCAAGGGCGCGAAGTGAACATCTCCGAGACAGTCCGGCGGAACAAGCTGATACTCGGGGCCGGCACGCTGCTCGGCCTGGCCGGCACCGCCGCCACGCTGGTGCAGCCGCTGTTCATCGGCGACCTCATCGAAGCCGTCGTCCTGGACCGGCCGGTCCTGTGGCCCATCGTCGTCATCGCGATGCTCTTCGCCGCGGACGCGCTCCTCGCGGGGGTCCACTTCTACCTCATCGGCCGGGCCGGCGAGAACATCGTCCTCGACCTGCGCACGACCCTGACCGGTCGGCTGCTGCACGCCCGGATGACCGCCTTCCACAGGCTCGAACACGGCGACGTCTTCACCCGGACGGTCGCCGACACCTCCGTGGCACGGGTCGCCCTGTCGTCCTCGGTGGCGCAGATGATCACGTCCGGGCTCACCACCGTCGGCTGCGTGGCCGTCATGGCCTGGCTCGACTGGAAGCTGCTGCTGGTCACCGTCGGGTGCCTGGGCGTCGCCTCGGCGGGGTCGCTCGCCGTCGCCCGCGCCGTGCGCCGGGCGGCCGCCGTCAACCGGGAGGACACCAGCGCGTACGGCTCCGGCCTGCTGCGGGTCCTCGGTGCCCTCACCACGGTCAAGGCCTCCCGCGCCGAGGAACGGGAGAGCGAGCGTCTTGCCCGCCTCGCCGGCGCGGCACGGCGCAGCGGCATCGACGTCACCCGGCTGTCGGCGATGATGCTGCCCACCATGAACGTCGGTACCCAGGTGTCGCTGGCCGCGGTGATCGCCTGGGGCATGGCCCGCACCGCCACCGGCGACCTGCCGGCCGAGGACCTCACCGCGTTCATCATGTACCTGTTCTACCTGGTGTCGCCGCTCGTGCTGCTCTTCATGTCGCTCGCGGAGTTCCAGCAGGGACGGGCGGCCATCGACCGGGTGCGGGAGCTCTCCGCCATCGAGGTCGAGGTCGAGGCCGAGGGCGCGCAGGAGACGGAGCGGGCCGGGGGGCCGCGGGACGACCGGCACCGCGCGGCTGCCGAAGGCGCCGCGGACGCGACCGGGCGGTCTCCGGCGATCGAGTTCGAGGACGTCACCTACAGCTACCCGGAGGCCGCGGCGCCCGCCGTGGCCGGCGTCTCCTTCTCCCTCCCGCCCACCGGCGTCACCGCGGTCGTCGGCCCGTCCGGGGCGGGGAAGACCACCCTGTTCCAGCTCATCGAGCGCTTCCGGGTCCCGCAGCGGGGCACGATCCGGGTCGGTGGCGTCGACGCGGCCCGGCTTCCGCTGCGCGAACTCCGCGGCCGCATCGGTCTGGTGGAGCAGGAGTCCCCTCTCATGCGGGGCACCGTGCGGGAGAACCTCGTCTACGCCCACCCCGACGCCACCGAGGACGAGATCGAGGAGGCGATCCGGGCGGCACACCTGCAGGACGTGGTCGAGGCGCTGCCGCACGGCCTGGACACCGAGCTGGGAGAAGGCGGCACCGGTCTCTCCGGCGGCCAGCGCCAGCGCCTGGCCATCGCGCGTGCCCTGCTGGCCCGGCCCGACGTGCTGCTCCTCGACGAGGCCACCTCGCACCTCGACTCCGACTCCGAGGGCGCGCTGCGAAGGGCGATCGCCTCCGTGGGCACCCGCTGCCAGGTACTGACGATCGCCCACCGCATCTCCACGGTCGTCGAGGCTGACCGCATCCTCGTCCTGGAGGACGGCCGCCTGCGGGCCAGCGGTGACCACGCCGAACTGATGGCGAAGGACACGACGTACCGAAGGCTGGCGAGCAGCCAACTGGCCCCCTCCGAGGCGGCCGTGGCGGTCTGATCGCCGCGGTGGGTGGGCCCGTGCGGGGCCCCGTGCCGAAGCGGCGCGGGGCCCCGCCGCTTCGGCACGGGCTCCGGGGCCCGCACCGCGGTGCGGCGGGGCAGGGGTGACGTGAGGGCTCTTCCGGGACGGATGGCCGGATTGCGAGGGGTGGCGAAGGGGAGCGGATTGGCGGGAACGGCCGCCCGTCCGTGTCCGCCGGGGGTTCACTGACGTTGAATTCACGCTATGGGCTACTGCCGGTTTTGAGCTGTTGAGGTCCCTGGAGGCCGAAGATGCGACACGACCGTGTGACGGTGTGGGGCGACGTGGTGACCGTTCCCACGCGACAGGGACTCGAGGCGGTGGACATCCTGCGCCGCCACTTCGTGGAGGCGGTGGGCCCCGTGCTGCACGACGACCGCGGCGGGACGCTGGGGTTCGTGGTGCCGTCCGGGACGGCGGAGCGGTGGAACGTTCCCGGCAGCCGGTGCGTGCACCGGGTCGAGGGCACGGACTGGCTGCTCCCCCCGGTGTCCGGCGGGCTCGCCACCGACCCGGCCGTCCTGCGCCGCGCGCTCGGTGAGGCGGCCCGTCTCATCGCCGCGGCCGACAGCTGCGAGTAGTCCGCTCCCGGCTTCCGCGATGCGGAAGTCCCCGGCTTCTCGGCGCGGGCCGGCAGCCGGGAGTAGGCACCTCCCTGGTTTCTCGGCGGGGCCGAGAGCGGTGAGCAGGCCCTTCCCGGTTTCTCGGCGAGGCCGACAGCCGCGATGAGGGGGCCTCCCCGGCTCCCGACCGAGGCCGGCCGCCGAGAGCAGGCCTTACCTGGCTTCTCTGCCAGGCCGGCGGCTGCGAGTAAGCACTCCCCTGCTCCCCGCCGAGGTCGGCAACCGCGAGGAGGTGCTCCCCGGATCCCTGCCAGGGGTGACAGCCGTGCGAAGGTCAGCCCCCGCTCCCCGCCGCGCGGCGGGGCCGTGCCGGTGGCCGGGGCGGCTTCGGCCGGGGGCGCTCCGTCGGTCGTGCCGCGGGGGAGGACAATGGGCGCATGGGCAGGAAGGTGCGGGGCGGCGCGGCCGCGGCGGTGGTCACCGCGGAGGTCGACGGAGGAACCGCCGAGCTGGTGCCGGACCGCGAGCGCCCGCGCGCGTGGACGCTCACCGTCGACGGGGCGCCCCAGTCGCACGTCGACCTGGACGACCCCACCCACCTCTCGTTCACCTACCAGCGCCGCATCGGCCACGTCATCGACCTCGCCGCCCCGCCGGGCAGGCCGGTGGGCGCCCTCCACCTCGGCGGCGGCGCGTTCACGCTGGCGAGGTACGTCGCGGCGACCCGGCCCCGTTCCACCCAGCAGGTCGTGGAACGCGACGCGCGCCTCGTGGAGCTGGTGCGCCGCGAGCTGCCCCTGGACCCCGCCGCCCGGGTGCGGGTCCGCACCGCGGACGCCCGCGCGGGCCTGGCCAAGGCCCCGGACGGCCGGGCCGACCTGGTCGTCGCCGACGTGTTCGGTGGCGCCCGCACACCCGCGCACCTCACCTCGGTGGAGTTCCTGGACGACGTACGCCGCGCCCTCGCCCCGGGCGGGCGGTACGTGGCCAACATCGCCGACGGCGCCCCGCTCGCGTTCCTGCGCGGTCAGATCGCCACCGCCGCCGCCCGCTTCACCGAACTGGCGCTGATCGCGGAACCCGCGGTGCTGCGCGGGCGGCGGTTCGGCAACGCCGTGCTGGTCGCCTCCGACGCGCCGCTGCCCGTCGCCGAACTGACCCGCCGCGCGGCCGGCGACCCCCACACCGCGCGGGTGGAGCACGGCCGCGCCCTGCTCGACTTCACCGGCGGCGCGGCCCCCGTCACCGACGCCACCGCCGTGGCCTCACCCGCGCCTCCCGCCTCCGTCTTCCGCTAGGGAGCGGACGAAGGCCCGGCGCCGCACGTCACGGGGCGGCCCGTCCCCTCGCGCGGGCCGCCCCGGTGGCCTCAGCCGGCGTCCGGCACCGGGTCGGCGAGCGGCGCCGGGTCGGCGAGCGTGCCGGTCCGGGCGGCCTGCGCGTACCACAGGGCGCTCGCCTTGGGGGTGCGCTCCAGCGTCTCGTAGTCGACGTAGACCATGCCGAACCGCTTCGAGTAGCCGTACGCCCACTCGAAGTTGTCCATCAGCGACCACAGGTAGTACCCGCGCACGTTCACGCCGTCGGCCATCGCCCGGCGCACGTGGGACAGGTGGGAGTGCAGGTAGGCGATGCGCTCGTGGTCGCGCACCTGGCCGTCGGCGTCCATCCGGTCGTCGTAGGCGGCGCCGTTCTCGGTGATGTAGAGCGGCAGGCCCGGGGCCTCGTCGTCGTAGCGCTTGAGCAGGTCGTAGAGGCCGGTCGCGTCCACGGTCCAGCCCATCGCGGTCTGCTCGCCGGGGACCTGGTGGAAGACGATGTCCTCGGCGCTCGGCCACGGCGAGTGCGCGCCGGTGCCGTGCGCGTCGCTGTGGGGGGCGTCGGCCGGGGCGGAGCCGGCGTGCCCCACCAGGGCCGGGGTGTAGTAGTTGAGGCCCAGCGCGTCCAGCGGCTGGTGGATCGCCTTGAGGTCGCCCTCCTCGACGAAGGACCAGTCGGTGACCGAGGCGGTGGCGGTGAACAGCGTCTCCGGGTAGGCGCCGTGCAGCATCGGGCCGTGGAAGATGCCGTTGGCCAGGTCGTCGATCCGGCGGCCGGCCTCCAGGTCCCGCGGGTCGTCGGACACGGTGCGCACCACGTGCGAGTTGAGCGCCACGGCGACCGTGTTGCGGGCCGGCATCGCCGCGCGCAGCGCCGAGGTGCCCAGGCCGTGGGCCAGGTTGAGGGTGTGCGCGGCGCGCAGGGCGAGCTCGCCGTCGGTGCGGCCGGGGGCGTGGACGCCGGAGCTGTAGCCGAGGAAGGCCGCGCACCAGGGCTCGTTGAGGGTGATCCACCGCTCCACCCGGTCGCCCAGGGCCTCGCCGACGATCGCGGCGTACTCGGCGAACCGGTAGGCCGTCTCGCGGGCCGGCCAGCCGCCGGCGTCCTCGAGCTCCTGGGGGAGGTCCCAGTGGTAGAGGGTGACGGCGGGGGCGATGCCCTTCTCGAGCAGCTCGTCGACCAGGCGGCGGTAGAAGTCCAGGCCCTTCTGGACGGCCGGGCCGCGGCCGGTGGGCTGGACCCGGGGCCAGGCGACGGAGAACCGGTAGGTGTTGAGGCCCAGGTCCGCCATGAGGGCGACGTCCTCGCGGTAGCGGTGGTAGTGGTCCACCGCGGTGTCGCCGTGCTCGCCGTTGTGCGTCTTGCCGGGCGTATGACTGAAGGTGTCCCAGATGGAGGGCGTGCGGCCGTCCTCGCGGACGGCGCCCTCGATCTGGTACGAGGAGGTGGCCGAGCCCCAGAGGAAGTCGGAGGGGAAGGAGACCTGAGCGGAATCGGGCATGGAAGCGCTCCCATGAGTGGTCACGGCGGGGACCGTGGGCGGAAGGGGAAGGAAGGGCGGGGGACGCGGGGCCGGTCACCCGTGGCAGGACCGGCCCCGCGGCACGGTCAGCCCTTGACGGCGCCCTGCATGATGCCGCCCACGATCTGCTTGCCGAAGATCAGGAAGACGAGCAGCAGCGGCAGTGTGCCGAGCAGCGCACCGGCCATGATGAGGGCCTGGTCGGGGGTGAAGCCGCGGCCGAGACCGGCCACCGCCACCTGCACGGTCGGGCTCCCGTGCTGGGTGAGGACGAGGAACGGCCAGAGGAAGTCGTTCCAGGTCTCCACGAACTTGAGCATGGCCAGCACCGCCATGGCGGGCCGGGCCACGGGGAAGACGATGTGCCACAGGATGCGCCAGGTGCTGGCGCCGTCCACCCGGGCGGCCTCGACCAGTTCGTCGGGCAGCGCCTGGGTCAGGTACTGGCGCATGAAGAACACGCCGAACGCGTTGATCAGCGACGGCAGCAGCACGGCCTGGAGCTGGTCGGACCAGTCCAGCTTGGCCACCATCATGTAGAGCGGGATCACGCTGAGCTGCGGCGGCACCATCATGGTGCCGATCACGACGAGCAGCAGCGCGTTGCGGCCCTTGAACCGCAGCTTGGCGAACGCGAAGCCGGCCATGGCCGACAGGAAGCACGTCACCAGCGCCGAGGTGCCCGACACGAAGGCGGTGTTGAGGAAGGCCTCGCCCAGGTTGGCGTCCTTCCAGGCCACGGCGAGCTTGTCGCCGAGATTGGATCCGAACCACAGGGGCGGCGGCGTCTGGGCCAGCCGGGCGTTGTCACGGGAGGCCGCCACCGCCGTCCAGAACAGCGGGAAGAGCGAGCCGACGGTGAACAGGCCGAGGATCACATAGGTCAGCGGGCCCGCGTGGAAGTGGCCGCCGGCCCGGGCGGAACGCGGTCCGCGGGTCCTGCGGGTGGCCTTGGCGTCCGGCTCCTTCCGGGGCGTCGGTTGCTGCGGCGGGGTCAGGGTCGTCGTCACGGCCGGGTCTCCTTAACTACTGGCGCGCAGCCGGCGCGAGATGACGGAGTTCAGCAACCCGATCACGATCAGGATCGCGAACATCGACCAGGCGATCGCCGAGGCGCGGCCCAGGTGCTGGTTCACCCAGCCCTGCTCGTACAGGTAGAGGCCGAGGGTCTGGAACTGGTGGGTCGAGCCGCCCGAGGCGCCCTTGCTGGCGTCGAAGAGCAGCGGCTCGCCGAAGATCTGGGTGGCGCCGATGGTGGAGACCACCACGGTGAACAGGATGGTCGGCCGCAGCGAGGGCAGCGTCACGTGGAAGAACTGCCGCCACCGGGAGGCTCCGTCGAGCGCCGCCGACTCGTACAGGTCCTGCGGGATCGCCTGCATCGCCGCCAGGTAGATCAGCGCGTTGTAGCCGGTCCAGCGCCAGATGACGATGACGGAGACCGCCAGCTTGGACGCCCAGCTGTCGTTCTGCCAGTCGACCGGGTCGAAGCCGACCAGTCCCAGCGCCCAGTTGATCACGCCGTAGTCGCGGCCGAAGAGCATCACGAAGACCAGCGCGGCCGCCGCCACGGAGGTGGCGTACGGGGCGAGCATGGCGACGCGCCAGAAGGTCGACGCGCGCAGCTTGTAGTTGAGCAGGTGGGCGATGCCCATCGCCATGGCCAGCTGCGGGACGGTCGAGATGACGCCGATGATCAGGGTGTTGCGGGCCGCGTTCCAGAAGAACTCGTCGTCGAAGATGCGGGTGTAGTTCCGCAGGCCGGCCCACTCCATGTCGGTGGGCGCGGTCAGCTCCACCGTGTGGAGCGACGCCCAGCCGGTGTAGAGCAGCGGGAACAGGCCGAAGGCGACGAACAGGACGAAGAACGGGGCGACGAAGGCGTAAGGGCTCCAGCGCAGGTCCCGCTGCCAGCGGCGGGACAGCTTGGCCCGGCGCCGCTCGTCGTCCGGGGCGCTGCCGGCCGGAGGCGAACCGGCCGGGGCCGCGCCCCCCTTGACGGGGGACGCGGCGACGGAGTGCCGGGAAGACATACCGGTCACTTCTCCAGGTTGTTGTCGATGGTCTTGACCGCGTTGGACCAGGCCTGCTCGGCGGTCTTGCCCTGGCTGATCAGGATCACGCCGTTGTCGGTCAGACCCTGCTGGATGATCTGGTCCTTCGGGCCGATGAACTGCTCCGGGGCGGTCTCGGCGGCCGCGGCGAAGATCTCGCCGATCGGCGCGTCACCGGTCATCTTGTTCTTGGCGCCCAGGACGTCGTCGCCCTCGTAGGTGGACGGGGCGCTCGGGAAGGACCCGCGCTTGGCGAAGAGCTTCGCCTGCTGCTCCGGGGCGGTCAGCCAGGCGGCCAGCTTGGCGGCCTCCTCGGTGTTCTTGCCGGCCTTCGGGACGGACAGGAAGGAACCGCCCCAGTTGCCGGCCTTGGGCGCCTTGGCGACGTCCCACTTGCCCGCGGACTCCGGCTTCGACTTGCTCTCGATGTAGCCGAGCATCCACGGCGGGCAGGACGGCATGGCCGCGAACTGGGAGTTGGCGATGGTGGTGTCCCAGGCGGGCTGGAACTGGACCTGCTTGCCGATCAGGCCCTCCTCCGCTGCCTCCGCCGTGAGGGTGAAGCCGTCCTTGACCGCCGGGTTGGTCTTGTAGACGACCTCGCCCTTGGCGTCGTAGAACTTCTCGGTCTCACTGGAGAGGACGGCGTTCAGCAGGCCGCCGGGGGAGTCGATGAAGGTGACGCCCTTGGGGGCGTTCTTCTGGAAGTCGCGGCCGACGTCGATGAACTTCGCCCAGTCGCCCTCCCACAGCTTCGCGAGCTCCTCGCGGTCGGTGGGCAGGCCGGCCTTCTCGAAGAGGTCCTTGCGGTAGCAGACCGCCATCGGGCCGATGTCCGTGCCGAGGCCGACCGTCTGCCCGCCCTTGGTGGTGCCCTGCTGCCACTTCCAGTCGAGGAAGTCGGCCTGCTTGCCGTACTTCGAGAGGTCGACCAGCTTGTCGCCCTGGGTGGCGGTGATCTCCGCGATGTTGCCGACCTCGACGCCCTGGATGTCCTGGAGGCCGCTGCCGGTGGTCAGGTGGTTGACGAGCGCCGGGTAGTAGTTCTCGTTGCGCTCGATCACCGTTTCCTTGATCTGAATGTCCGGGTTCAGCTTCTCGTACTCGGCGTAGAGCCCCGCCTCCTTGAAGCCGAACGTGCCGAACAGACCGAGCGTGATCACGGTCTTGCCGTCGGCGCTGCCGGACGAGGTGCTCTCCTCGTCCTTGCCGTCATCGGCGCAGCCGGCCAGCAGCCCGGCGCCGAGCGCCGCGACCGTGGCGAGAACCACTGCCCGGGAGCGGGCGGTTCGAATGGCGCGCATGGTCGTCCCTCCTGATTGCCCTGACGTGCCGACCCCCCGGGCCAAAGGCCACTGGCGGCCTCTGATCTTCCTGCTGCGGCGCGGGCGGGGAACGCGTGGGTTGGGTTTGGGTCAGGTAGCGTGGAAGCCTGTGGGAGCGCTCCCAGTGGTGATGTCTTGAAGAGTCCCGGCTCGCGGCAGGGGTGTCAAGGGAAGTGACGCCGGGATCTTGCGGGGGTTATCAGTGTGTTACCGAATGGGGAGAACCCGGTCAACGAGCGGGGTGCTGGCGATACTTGGTGCTCCGCGCGTAGACCGGTTCTCCCCGCTGCGGCCGGCAGGACCGGGAGCGCTCCCGGTGCGGGACGGACGGCGGTCGGCCCCGGCGGGGGCGGGCACGGCTGTTAGATTCCAGGATCGGTACGAACAGGAGGCGGCGGATGGCGGGTCACGGACGGGGCCGAGGCGGCGGGCGACCCACCCTTGAGGAGGTCGCGGCCCGGGCGGGCGTCGGCCGCGGCACGGTCTCGCGCGTGATCAACGGCTCGCCCAGCGTCAGCGAGACGACCCGGGCCGCCGTGGAGGCGGCGGTCGCCGAACTCGGCTACGTGCCCAACACGGCGGCCCGCGCGCTGGCCGCCAACCGGTCGGACGCCATCGCCCTGGTGGTCCCGGAGCCGGAGACCCGCTTCTTCGCCGAGCCGTACTTCTCCGACATGCTGCGCGGCGTCGGCAGCGCCCTCTCGGACACCGAGATGCAGCTGCTGCTGATATTCGCGGGCAACGACCGCGAGCGGCAGCGCCTCGCCCAGTACCTGGCCGCGCACCGGGTGGACGGCGTCCTGCTGGTCTCGGTGCACGCCGACGACCCGCTGCCCGACATGGTCGCCGAGCTCGGCATCCCCGCCGTCATCAGCGGCCCCCGCTCCGCGGACGAGCCGCTGGCCTCCGTCGACTCCGACAACCACGGCGGCGGCCGCTCCGCCACCGCGCACCTGATCCAGCGGGGCCGGCGCCGGATCGCCCACATCACGGGGCGCCTGGACGTGTACGGAGCCCAGCGCCGCGCCGAGGGGTACCGGACCGCCCTCGCCGAGGCGGGCATCGAGGAGGACGAGGGGCTGATCGAGCCCGGCGACTTCTCGGAGGAGGGCGGACGCCGTGCCATGGCCGCGCTGCTGAAGCGCCGGCCGGACCTGGACGCCGTCTTCGCCGCCTCCGACGTCACCGCGGCCGGAGCCCGGCAGGTGCTGCGCGAGGCGGGGCGGCGCATCCCCGAGGACGTGGCCCTGGTCGGCTACGACGACTCGGTGATCGCCCGCCACATGGACCCGCCGCTCACCAGCGTGCGGCAGCCGATCAGCGGGATGGGCCGGGTCATGACGCACCTGCTCCTGGAGGAGACCTCCACGGCCCCCCGCGGCCCGCGGCCGGCGTCGCTCTCCCCCCGGGCCCGCCGCCCGCAGACGGTGCTGCCGA
Organism: Streptomyces sp. NPDC047130; assembly: GCF_040643475.1. Taxonomy (NCBI): domain Bacteria; kingdom Bacillati; phylum Actinomycetota; class Actinomycetes; order Kitasatosporales; family Streptomycetaceae; genus Streptomyces; species Streptomyces sp. NPDC047130. The sequence continues at coordinate 258,207 of NZ_JBEYUK010000004.1, forward strand.
CCCAGCTGGTGGTCCGCCAGTCGTCCTGACCGGCCGCCGCCCGCAGGCCGCTCCGGGAGCGTCCCGGCCGCCGCGTCACGCCCGTGCCGGGCCGGGGGCCCGGGGGCAGGGCCGTGGGCGGGTCAGCGGGGCCAGAGCGTGATGCTCTGGGCCCGGTGGTCGGAGAGGCCGCGGGAGTCGAGCAGCTCGTAGCGCGACACGGCGACGTCCGAGGTCGTGAAGAGCCAGTCCAGCCGCCACCACGGCCTGCCGGTCTCCCAGGAGACCGGATAGAGCGACGGGAGCACCCGCGTGTGGTCGACGAGCCGGTCGGGGATCATCGACCTGATGCCCATCGAGGGCGAGGTGTTGAGGTCGCCACCGAGAACGATCCGGTGGGGGTTCCGCTCGACGTCCTCCTGGAGGGCCCGGTAACTGGCCCTGCGCATCTCGTGGTTGAGCCGGTCGACCTCGAACATGCTGCCCTCGGGGCCGTTCTGGAGCCGCATCATGCGCTGCGGCGGCTGGAACAGGTGGGAGTTGTAGAAGGACACGACCTCGCCGTCGACCAGGATGTCGGTCCGCTGCGTCTGCGAGGAGTAGAAGAGGGGCCGGCTGCGCAGTGCCGCCGGGACCTCCTTGAGGTCGGCCGGCAGCCACCGGGTGGTGTCCAGCCAGCTGCGGCCCACGACCGGGAGGCGGGAGAGGGTGACGTTGCGTCCCTCGATCACGACCTCGTAGCCGGGGAACTCCCGCCGCAGCCGGTCGAGCTGATCGATCGCGCGGGCCTGCGCCCAGTGCGTGCGGGTCATGTCCACGCGGGCGTACTCCTGCAGCATGTAGACGTCGGCACGCTGATCGCGGAGGAACGCGTAGAAGTCGTCGGTGGTGTGCGGACCACCGGGCTGCAGGTCCTGATCCCAGTACTGGGTGTTCCAGGTGAACAGCTTGACCGCCTCGGGCGGTGCCGGCGGCGGCGAGTACCAGAGGGACCCGAAGTTGAGCCCGGAGCCGCCCATGCCGAGCACCAGCGCGAGCACCGGCGCCGCGGTCAGACGCCACCGCACGCGCGGCGCCAGCTGCGCCACGGCCGCCAGGACCGGCGGTACGAGGGCGAAGGCCAGGGGCGGCACCAGGTCGAAGGTGCCCCACCAGTAGAACCGGTTGCTGAGCAGACGGTGCAGCACGACGAAGGCCAGCCACGCGACGCAGAGGAAGACCGCGAGGCGTGCGCGCAGGCCGAGCCGGCCCGCCGGCGCCCCGCCGTCCGGGTCCGGCCGCTCGCCCGAGGCGGTGGACGTTTCGACCGTCGCGGTCTCGCTCACGGACTCACCCTTCTTCCCGGCGATCGGTGCTGTCGGTCCGCCGAGTCTGGCACCGGGACCTTGCCCCGGTCTTGGGGCCGCCGCCAAGACCGGGGCAATCGACCGGCCCGTACATTTCCGTCCTGGTCCGGCGGACGAGCCGACGAGAGCGGACGCCCGTCACCCGTGGCCGCGGCGGCACAGGACGGCGAGCAGGTCCTCCTCGGCGCCACGGCGCCACGGCGGCACGGCGCGTGCGGCGGGTACTCGACGAAAGGGACGCGAGATGAACATTGTCGTCACCGGGGCGGCCGGGATGCTCGGCACCGCCCTGCTGACCCGGCCCTGGCCCGGCGTCAGCTGGACGGGCGTCGACGTCCGCCCCCTCGCTCCACGTGCCCGTGACCGCGCCCGGTTCGTCCGGGCCGACGTCCGGGACACGGAGGCCCTGGCCAAGGTGTTCCGCGACGCCGACGTGGTCGTCCACTCGGCCGCCGCCCTGCCGAGCCACCGGGCCGAGGACATCCGCTCGGTCGACGTGGACGGAACGGCCGCGGTCGTCGGGGCCGCCCGTCGCGTGGGCGTGCAGCGCCTCGTGCACATCTCGTCGACCGCCGTATACGGTCTGCCCCGCCACTGCCCCACCCCGGAGGACTATCCCTGCGAGCCGGTGGACCCGTACTCCGCCGCCAAGCTGGCCGCGGAGGAGGTCGTCCTGCGGGCACGGAGGCAGGGGCTCTGCGTCCCGGTGCTGCGGCCCAAGACGTTCCTCGGCCCGGAGCGGCTGGGGCTGTTCGCGATGTTGTTCGAGTGGGCCGACGAGGGGCGCAACTTCCCCCTGCTGGGGGGCGGCCACGCCGCTGCCCAGATGCTGGACGTGGACGACCTCTGCGACGCGATCCGGCAGGCGTGCGAGGGGCCCGACGACGCCGTGAACGACACCTTCAACATAGCCGCCGCCGAGTTCACCTCGCTCCGCGACGACTTCCAGGCGGTGCTGGACGAGGCGGGGCACGGACGCCGGGTCGTCACCGTTCCGGTCGGGCCGGCCGTGGTGGCGCTGCGTGCCCTCGCGGCCCTGCGCCTCTCCCCGGTGTACCGGCGGCTGGTGCACAAGCTGACCCGTGACTCCTACGTGTCGCTGGACAAGGCCCGTGACCAGCTGGGGTTCGCCCCCCGGCTCAGCAACACCGAGTCGCTGCTCAGGACGTACCGGTGGTGGCAGAGCACGGGCCACACGCGCCGGGGCGCCGCCGGCCGTACCCACCGCGACCCGTGGCGCCAGGGAGCGCTGAGTCTCACCAAGGCATTTTTCTGACCGACCGGCATGAAAGGGGAGACGCTCGTGGATCACTACGTGGAAACGGACAGGCTCGCGCTCGACGCCGTGGGACCGCCGATCGACACCGGGCGGCTGAGACAGTTACAGGCCTACGTGGCCCTGCTGCGGCCACGCCACTGGCTCAAGAGCGTCCTGGTGCTGGTGATCCCGGTGACGGCCGGGCCGGCCGCGGCGCTCCCGCACCTCGCGCCGATCGGCCTGACCCTGCTGGCGTTCCTGTCCGCCTCCTCCGCCGTGTACGTCCTCAACGACCTGCGCGACCGCGCGGCCGACCGGCTGCACCCGGTGAAGCGGCTGCGGCCGATCGCGAGCGGACACGTGGGCGTCCGGGGCGCCCAGGCCGTGCTCACCGCGCTGCTGCTCGCCACGGCGGGACTGCTCCTGGCCGTCCCTCCCCTGGCCGCACTGGTGCTCGCGTCCTACGTCGCCATGAACATCTGGTACACCCTCACCCTCAAGCACCAGCCCCTCGTCGACGTGTCCGTGGTCGCCGTCGGCTTCGTTCTGCGGGTGCTGGCCGGAGCGCTCGCCGCCGGTCTGGACATCCAGCCGCTGCTGCTCATCTGCGTCTACTGCGCCTCCGTGGCGCTGTCCCTGGGCAAGCGACGACACGAACTGGCCGATCCGCAGGTGACCGGGGAGAAGCACCGGCCGGCGCTGTCGGCCTACACGGTGCCCTTCCTGGACCACGTCGTGGTCCTGAACCTCGTGGCGGCCCTGGTCTGCTACGTGGCGGCGTTGTGGCAGTTGGAGGCGCCGTACGGAAAGGCGGGAGCGGCGCTCAGCTTCCCGTTCGCGGCGTTCCACGTCACCCGCTACCTGCAGATGCTCATCGTGGAGCGCTCCGGTGGCGACCCGGTCGAGGACCTCGTGCGCGACCGGCAGATGCGACTCAACTTCGGCCTGTGGCTCACGGTCCTGGCCGCGACCTTCCTGGCGAGTGCCCTGTGACCTACGACGTCTGCATCGCGGTCAACTACTACGCGCCCTACGTGAGCGGCCTCACCGAGACCGCCCGGGTCGTCGCCGAGGGACTCGCCGCCCGCGGGTGGAAGGTGGCCGTCGTCGCCACCCGTCACGATCCGGCACTGCCGTTGCGCGAACGCCTGGGAGGCGTGGACGTCCACCGGTGCCCGGTCGTCGCCACGATCGGCCGCGGGCTGGTCAGCCCCTCGTTCGCCGCCACGGTGCGCCGGCTCTCCCGGCGTTCGCGGGTGCTGCACCTGCACCTGCCGATGCTCGAGGCCGGCCTCATCACGGGGCTGCGGCCGGAGGTCCCCGTCGTGTCGACCTACCACATCGACCTCTGGCTTCCGCCCGGCCTGGTGGCCCGGGCCGCGACAGCGGCGGTGCGGGTCTCCTCGGCGATCACACTGCGCCGCTCCGCGGCCGTCGTGGTGAACAGCGACGACCAGGCCGAGCACTCCCGGATGTGGCCGTCGCTGCGCAGGGCGAAGCGCTACCCGATAGCGGCCCCGTGTCTCGACCGGCGAGGGGGATCACCCGGGTACCGCACGACGTCCGGGCCGCACATCGGCTTCCTCGGACGCATCGTGGCCGACAAGGGACTGTCCTACCTGCTCGCCGCCTTCGACGACATCACCGACCCCGACGCCCGGCTGCTGATAGGCGGCGACTACCTGACCGTGGCGGGCGGCAGCGTCATCGACGAGGTCCGCCGGGCCGCCCGGCGCGACCCCCGCATCAGCATCCTGGGGCTGCTGCGGGGACAGCAGATCGACGACTTCTACGCCTCGATCGACGTCTTCGCCCTGCCCTCGGTCGCGGAGTCCTTCGGGATCGCCCAGGCCGAGGCGATGATGTGCGGCGTCCCCTCGGTCACGACCGACCTGCCGGGCGGCCGCTACCCCGTGACCGCCACCGGCATGGGCGCCGTCGTCCCGCCGCGTGACCCCGCGGCCCTGCGCGACGCCCTCCTGGAGACGCTCGCCTGGGACGCGTCCGCGAGGGAGCGCGGCGCGGCACGCGCCAGAGACCTGTTCGGTTCGGAGAGCTGCCTCGACCGCTACGAAGCGGTCCTGAAAGGAGTCCAGGCGTGAGCCACGCATCCGGGCGAGGACCCAGGGTCACCAAGGCGGTCGTCCCCGCCGCCGGCCTCGGAACCCGTTTCCTGCCCGCCACGAAGGCCACCCCCAAGGAAATGCTGCCGGTGGTCGACAAGCCCGCGATCCAGTACGTCATCGAGGAGGCCGTCACGGCGGGCCTCTCGGACGTCCTGGTGGTCACCGGGCGGAACAAGCGCTCCCTCGAGGACCACTTCGACCGCAACCTCGAACTCGAGGAGGTCCTGCGCCACAAGGGCGACATCGCCAGACTCGACGAGGTGCGGGCCTCCGGCGAGCTGGCCGACATCCACTACGTCCGCCAGGGGGCGCCCAGAGGCCTCGGCCATGCCGTGCTGTGCGCGGAGGCGCACGTGGGCGACCAGCCCTTCGCGGTGCTGCTCGGCGACGACATGATCGACCCGCGGGACCCGCTGCTCAGCCGCATGATCGACGTGCAGCGGCGGCACGGAGGCAGTGTCGTCGCCCTGCTGGAGGTCGACCCGTCCCAGATCCACCTCTACGGCAGCGTGGCGGCCACCCCGTGCGGCGACGACGTCCTCATCACCGGCCTGGTGGAGAAGCCCCGGCCGGCGGACGCCCCCAGCAACCTGGCGATCATCGGGCGCTACCTGCTGGACCCCGGCGTCTTCGAGGTGCTGCGCAAGACGGAACCGGGACGCGGCGGCGAGATCCAGCTCACCGACGCCCTGCAGGCCATGGCCGCCGACCCGTCCCTGGGCGGGCCCGTACACGGTGTCGTCTTCCGCGGCCGTCGCTACGACACCGGTGACCGTGCCGACTACCTGCGCGCCACCGTCCGCCTGGCGTGCGGGCGCGCGGACCTGGGACCGGACTTCAGGGCCTGGCTGCGCGAGTTCGTCAGGCACGAGATGGTGTGAGGACCGGCCGGCGCCGGACCGGTCGCGGACGGGCTGCCGCGACCGGTCCGGCGCCGCCGGGGGCCCGGGCCGTTCAGCACTCCTGGGCGAACAGCCGCAGGAGATCGTTCATCTGGTAGAGGCCCGGAGCGACCGTCTCCAGGAGCTGGGCGTCGACCAGCCGCTCCAGGAACAGCTCGGCGCGCGCACTGGACTCGCGGAGCAGCTGCGCGGCGTCCGACAGGGTCACCACCGGCTGGCTGTACCCGCTGAGCACCTTGAAGGCCTGGGCGGCCGCGCGGTTGGCCGGGTCGGCGTTCTCGTTCAGGCGCTGGTAGGAGCCGGACAGACTGGCCCGCATGCCCATGCCCTCGATCTCGAGGTTGTCGAGCCGCCGTGCCTCGTCGGCCAGGCGGGAGTGCAGCTCGGCGAGGGGCCAGCTCGGCCGGGCCGCGAGGCGGGCCGCCGCGGTGGTCACCGCGAGCGGCAGGCACTGGCACAGCTTCACGATCGCCGCGGCCGTGGCGCGTTCCGCGGCGACGCGCTCGGCGCCCGCCAGCCGGCCGAGGAGCGTGACGGCCTCGTCCACCTCCAGCGGCCTGACGGGTAACTGACCGACCCCGCCCAGCGCCGCCAGCGGCTGCCTGCTCGTGACGATCACGCCGCAGCCCGCCCCGTGCAGCAGCAGCGGCCTGATCTGGTCCGAGTCGGAGGCGTTGTCCAGCACCAGGAGCATCTTCCGCCCCGCCACCAGGGAGCGGAGCTGGGCGGCGGCCTCGTCCGGCTGCATGGCCGGCGGCGGCGCGTCCGCGCCGAGGGTGCGGAACAGACGGGCCAGCGCCTCGGAGGGCGTCAGCGGTGGCACACCGGTGCTGCTCCCGCCGAGCTCGACGTAGACCTGGCCCTCGGGGAAGTGATGGGCGAGCTGGTGCGCGGCGTGGATGGAGAGGGCCGACTTCCCGACACCGGCGGCTCCGTGGACGCTCACCAGCGGGGCCGCCGCCCCGGGCTCCACCGCGGTGAGCGCGTCCCGGAGCCAGGCCAGTTCCTCGGTGCGGCCGACGAAGTGCGCCACGTTGCTGGGGAGCTGCCGGGGCAGCGGCGCCGACCGGACGGTGACGGGCCGGTGGTGGGTGTCGAGATCGCCGCGTAACAGGGCCATGTGGACGTCCCGCAGCCGCGGGCCTGGCTCGTGCCCCAACTGCTCGCCGATCCGCTCGCGCACGGTGGCGTAGTACTGCAGCGCCTCGGAGGTGCGGCCGAGCGCGCACAGCGCGCGCATGTACCACTCCGCCAGCGGTTCGGCGAGCGGATGGGAGCTCAGGAGCTCGACCAGCCGGTCGGCGACGACCTGGGCGTTGCCCAGGCGCAGCTCCGCGGCGGCCCACTCGCTCGCGACGCCCACGAACTGCGATGCGGCGTTCCGGCGGACCGTGCCGGCCCAGTAGCCCGCCAGGTTCGCCAGCGGCTGTCCACGCCAGAGGGCCATCGCCTCACGCAGGGCGAGCAGACGGAGTTCCGGGTTCGCGACGCGCGCGCCGTCCGCGAGGGACGCGATGCGGTGCAGGTCCACGTCCTGCCGGTCGATCTCCAGGACGTAGCCCTGCGCGTTCTTGACCAGGGCGACCGGTCTCTCACGGGGTCCTTCGGTCCGCGCCGCCTCCGCCAGGAAGTTCCGGAGCCGGGTGATGTGGGCGTAGAGGGCGCTGTGCGGTGCGTCGGGCGTGTCCTGACCCCAGACCCGTTCGGTCAGGACGTCGATGGAGACGGGGTTGCCCGCGTCGACGGCCAACGCCGCCAGCACCAGGCGCCGCTGCTGCGGCCCCACGTCCACCGGCCGGCCGGCCACTTCTACATGTATCGATCCGAGCAGGCCAACTTTCACTGTCTCCCCCTATATACAAATGAACCGGTGTCGCCCCCGGCGTGGTGTCGTGCCAGTGCCAGTGCCAGTGCCAGTGCCAGTGCCAGTGCCAGTGCCGGTGCCGGTGCCGGTGCCTCGGACCGGGCGCGGATCACGCGGCCGCGGGAACCGTGCGGTAACGCCGCCGGAAGGCAGGATCGACGAGATAGCGCAGTGCCCCGGTCGCACCGCCCGCCGAGACGGCGAGGCCGTAGAGGTAGTTCAGCGCCGTCGTCACCAGGACCACGCGCCATCCGGCGGCACGCCGGACGTAGCCGAGCAGCGGGAGGTTCACCCAGAGGAACCACGCGAGGCCGGCCGCGGGCAGGACCGCGAGGGCGGGCGTGAGGAACGGCAACGCCAGGGTCGCCGTGGTGAGGGTGATGGCCAGGATCTCGGGCGGCCGGTGCAAGGCCTCCCGCTCCGGCTTGAGATCGCGCTGGAGGAGGATCAGGGGCACCAGCGAGACGGCCCGGCCGAAGCGCTTGCGGAGCACCGAGGACATCCGGTCGTCGTCGTCGTGGTAGCCCACGACGTCGACCGCACGGGCCACCGGGAAGTGCTCGGCGATCCGCAGGCCGTACTCGTGGTCCTCGTTGGCCCACTGCCCGGTGAGCCGCTCGTCGAAGCCGCCGATCGCCTCGACGACCCGGCGGCGGATCGCCCCGACCGCGAAGTGCCCGGTGAGCACGGGGCGGGGCTGGATCTGCCGGAAGTGCCCGTGCAGGACCTGTACCTGCTCGACGATGCCGTCGTTCACGAGCGGCCGGTCCCCGTAGACACCCCAGACGGCGCCGCTCGCGGGGTTCTCCTCGAAGACGCGGACGGCGTTCGCCACGGCGTCCGGCGCCAGGGCGACGTCGGAATCGAGGAAGAAGAGGACATCGCCGTTGCTGGCGGCGATGCCGCGGTTCCGTGCGATGCCGGCGCCGGAGTTCTCGGCCAGCCGGACGACGGTGCAGTCGTACCTCTCGGCCACCGAGGCCGTCCCGTCGGTGCTGCAGTCGTCCACGACGATCAGCTCGACACGTGCGTACGTCTGGGCGAGGACCGACTCCACGCACAGGGCGATGGTCTTCGTGCTGTTGTAGCAGGGGACGATCACTGACACGAGTGCGCGTTCAGAACCAGTCACGTTCGCTCCACGGCAATGAGGCAGACGCCTCCGGGGTAAGGGCAAGTCGAGTGCTTCCTGCGGGTCTGTCGGCGGCCGGCCGTGCAGCCGGGCGCCGTGCGGCGGGGTGTCCTCGGGGCGAGGTCTGCCTCACCGCGTCAACAGGGTGATCTCCCGGGTCCGACACGAGGCGGACGCGCGGTGGGAAGGGGCGGAGGGCCGCCGCATGAGCGTCGGCGACCCCGGCGGCCGTAAGTGTGCTGTTCCCATCGAGTCACCTTCCGGGCCGTCGAAGGATGAGTCCTGATGAGGGAAACGCGGCGTCGTCGACGCGTCTCTCCGTCAATCAGGTCGAGCGCCCCGCGCGACGCCGAGGGGTGGCTCGGCGGCGTACGCCAATCGACCGGACACTCGGTGGACCATGCCTTCGTGACAGAATTCTATCGATCCGGGCGCGTAGTCGCCCAGCATATTTCGAGTTCGGTACGCGGAGGGCGTCCTCTCGGTTCGAAAGTGGTAAGGAAATTAACGCCCGGACGGGCCGGGACCCGTGCTCGGCAATCCGGCCGCCGGACCTGCCCGGGCGCAATGCGTGATTTCCCGGACCCGGGCGACCGCGGTACCGCACGAAGAAGTCCCTGTCCGTGAACAGGGACTGTGGCGACACGGCGCCGGCCGGTGCGGTCGTGACGGGGCGTGGGCGCGCGGCGGTTCCGAGGGCCGCGGGCGGCGTCCGGTCCGGTGCGCGGACCGGACGCCGCCCGGCGGGGTGCGCTACCGGGCAGGGACCGGCGCACCCCCTGCCGCGCCGTGACGCGGTGTCACCTCCGGCGAGGTCATCGTGGGCCGGAGCCGTCCGCCGCGGCGAACGCGTCCACCCCGGTCAGTTCGGCCGACAAGGCCCAGAGCCGGGCGGCCTGCTCGCGGTCCGCCGGCTGGTCGAACCGGCGGGTCACCACGCAGTGCTGCAGGTAGGAGCCGCCCGCCTCGGCCAGCTCCGGCGAGGTCGCCGCCCACACCTGGGTGGCGGCGCCCTGCTCGGGCGCCCGGAACTCGGGCAGCAGGGGCCTTCCGGCCTCGTCGATCCAGCCCGCGGCGATCATCTCGTCCTTGGTCAGGTGCCGCTGGAGCGGTGTGAGGATGTATCCGGGGTTCACCGAGTACGCGTGCACGCCCGCCGCGCGGCCGAGCAGATCGAGCTGGGCGGCGAACAGCGCGTTGGCCAGCTTCGACTGCGCGTAGGCCGCCCACCGGTCGTACCCCTGCTCGAAGTGCACGTCGTCCCACTGGATGGTTCCGGTGGGGCTGACGCCCGACGAGACCGCCACCACGCGCCCGCCCTCGGCGATCGCCGGGAACAGCCGGTTCACCAGCGCGAAGTGCCCGAGGTGGTTGATGGCGAAGTGCGCTTCCCAGCCCGGCCCGACCCGTGTCTCCGGCACGGCCATGACGCCGGCGCTGTTGATGACGATGTCGATGGTGCGGCCCGACGCCAGCAGGCGGTCGGCGAAGCCGTCCACGCTCTTCAGATCGGCGAGATCCATCTCGTCGACCTCGGCGGCCAGGCCGTGGAGGGCCTCCCGCGCGAGGTCCGGGCGGCGGGCCGGCACCACCACCTGCGCGCCGGCGTCCACCAGGGCCCGGGTCGTGGCCAGGCCCAGACCGGAGTAGCCTCCGGTCACCACGGCCAGCTTTCCGTGCAGGTCGACCCCGGCCAGCACGTCCGCGGTGGAACTGTCGATGGTTAAGTTCATGCTTTCCTCAGCCTTGTGGGGATGGTCAAGCGGGGGTGTTCACGCGGTAGAGGCGACGCACCGAGCCGGGAAACAGCACGCCCTGCAGGATTCCGATGCCGGCGGCGATCGCGGAGGTCAGCGTCACCAGCAGGTGAAGGAGCGCGAACCGAAACCCGAACAGCATGCCATGGTGCCGGTACGCGTAGGCGTAGGTTCGCCAATCGAGTGCCACTCCGACGGCGAGCGCCACGGCCGTCGCGAGCAGGGCCGGGGGGCCGAGGAGCAGCACACCCAGGAGGCTGAGCGCCGCCGCGAGGACGAAACCGCTGCCGAGCGCGCGGTAGCTCGTGCCGGCGCCGCCCGGCAGAGCCCGCAGCCGCACCCAGTTGGGGGCGCCGATCCGGGTGCGCTGGAAGACCTTCGTCAGCATGACGCGCAGCGTGCCGTCGTGGTCGTGGCGGCCGCGGATGGCCGCCGTCGCCCACACGGCGTAGCGCTCGTTGAGGCGGAAGCCGTAGTCCTGCTCCTCGGTCCAGCGCAGCCGGTCGTTGAACGGACCGATCTCCCGGAACACGGAGGTCCGGATGGCGAAGAGCGCCGAGTGCAGGCCGGGGATCGGACCGTCGATCTCGGTGAACCACACGTACTGCTGGATCGCCCGGTACTTCTTGACGAAGCTGTCCGGGAACAGCGACTCCGCCTGGTACATGCCGCAGATGGCGCCGAGGCCGGGGTCGGCGTCGAGGAACTCCACCGCCTTGGCCACCGCGTCGGGAGCCAGGGCGACGTCGGAGTCGACGAAGAAGAGCACCTCGCCGCGTGCCGCCTCCGCCCCCAGGTTGCGCGCGCTGGAGACACCGCGGTTGACGGGGCTCTCCAGCGCCGTCGCCCCCGTGCGGCGCGCGACGGCGACGGAGTCGTCGGTGCTGCAGTCGTCCGCCACGATGACCTCGACGGCGGGGTAGGTCTGTGCCTGGGCGGCCTCGATGCAGGCCCCGAGGGTCCGGGCGTAGTTGTAGTTCGGAATGACGATGGAAACCAGTGGTACCTCAGCCATTGCTCCTCCGGATCATCTTCTCGGCCGTGGACGACGTGCGATGGGGCGGTGGCGAACCTAGCCGCGCACCGCTTGGCCGTACCTTGTCCCCGCTTCCGGGCCGTCCGGACGCGTGCGCCGCCCGGGCACTCGCGCGCCGCCGCAGTACCTCGGTCACCGCCAGACCGACACCGCCGGTGACCAGTTCGCTCACCGCCACCACCAGTCGGCTGACGACCGCCACCGCGGCCGCCGCCGGCAGCGGAAGGACCGTGCCGAGCGCGCTCACCAGGATCACCTCCCGCACCCCCAGCCCGTCGGGTGTGAAGAACGCGAACACCCCGGCGGTCGCGCCCAGGGCGAACGCGCCGACGCACAGGGGGAGCGCACGGGCGGCCGGGGCGCCCAGCGCCATGGCGAGGCACCACAGGTGGAGCCCGCCGAACAGCCAGGAGACCGCCTGCACCAGCACGTTGCGGCGGATGACGTGTCCCGGCAGCGCCACCGCGGGCGGAGGGCGCTTGCGCAGCCGTGCCACCCATGTGGCGGCGTCGTTGACGAGCCGCGGCCGCAGCAGGAGGGCCACGAGCGGCACGAGCGACGCGGACACCAGCCACAGCTGCGACCCGCCGAGCACCTGCGGCCCGGCCACCATGCCGGCGGCGGCCGCGGTCAGCAGCCCGATCACCAGTGTCAGCAGCCACGCGGTCGCCGTCCGGGCGGGCGGTACGCCCATCGCCTGCCCCATCCGCACGCTCAGCACGAGGCCGAAGACCTTGCCCGGCACGTACTTGGCGAACTGGCCGACGAAGAAGATCCGTGCGGCGCCCACCGCTGTGAGCCCGCCGCCGTCGGTCCGGGGCGCGACGTCCGCGCTCGCGGCCGACAGCATCGACCACCAGGCGAGCAGGGACGCCAGCAGAGCGGCGACGTTGGCGAGCAGCGCCAGTCCGATCCACATCGCGAAGGACTCCGGCGACCGGCCGCGCATCGAGGTGGCCAGGACCGACCAGTCCTGACCGCGTACGAACCACACCACCGCCGCGGCCATGCCCAGGAACAGCACGGCCGTCAACGCGCGCCGGAGCAGCCCGCCCGAGCGGGAGCCCGCCTCCTGGACGTCCTGGACGTCCTGGACGTCCTGGGCCTCCTGGTTCTCCTGCTTCTCCTGTTTCTCCTGATTCTCCTGGGTGTCCGCCCTCTTCATCGACCCCGCACCCTTCGACTGGATCACGCCGTCGACTGTAGGGAGCGGTTCTTGGCGAGTCCTTGTCCGTCACGCTCCGAGGTCCCCGGTGGCCGACCGGAGGCGGTGAGGATCGGCCATGCTGGCCCGGTCGCGCCGTCACAGCCCGTCAGCGACGCGGGCGGGCGACGCTCCGCCGCCCTGGCGGGTTCGTCCGGCTTACGGCTGGTTTCGCCGCACCTCGACGTCGCGGCGAGTGACGTCGACGTGTTCCCACCGGACCCGTCGCCTCTGGCCGAAGACCGGAGTGCGGGCGCCCCGGATGTGGAACACACTTCCGGATCGGTGCCGCGTGTCGATACTCTTCGGCGCGTTCGCATTCGCGGCAATTCGGGGGCCGGGTTCCGGTCGGGGGGAAACGGGGAAAGCATCACCGTGCCGTCAAAGGTGAATATCGGGGTTCTCTCCCTCAGCTGGCCGATATTTATTCAATTAGCTTTCACCTATTGCATGGGGCTCGTGGACATCTGGGCCCTGGGAATGGTTTCGGATGCCGCGGCGGGGTCCGTGGGATCGGTGAACACCGTCACGACATTCGTGCTGATGATGTTCTCCTTCATGGGGCAGGGCGGCAGCCTCGTGTATGCCCGCATGCTCGGGAAGGGGGACGTCAAGAAGGCCCAGGAGTGTTATTCGGTGGCTCTGGGCCTCCACGTCCTGCTGGGCGTGGCCGTGAGCGCCGCGCTGTACCTGTGGGCCGAGGACGTGGCGGGGCTGCTGGGGCTGCGGGGGCAGCACCTGGCCTACGGCACGACCTTCCTGCAGATCGTCGGCGGGAGCTGCCTGATCCACTCGCTGGTGGCGATGCTGGGCGGCGTGCTGGCCGCGAACGGCCGCACCCGGGCGGCGATGTACGCCGCGATGTTCACCAACGTCGTCAACATCGTCCTGATCGGCTTCCTGGTCCTGCTCCCCGCCGGGCCGCAATGGGGCGTCCGGGGTGTCGCCCTGTCCACGGCGCTCGCCACCGGAGCCGGTCTGCTGTTCAGCGTCTGGCTGGTGCTGCGGCACGTCCGGATCCGCTTCCGCCGGCCCGCCGACGCGCGGCAGGTGAAGGCGCACGCCGCGCTTCTCGCCGCCGTCTCGCTGCCCACCATGCTCGAGCCCGCGTTCTGGCAGGGCGCGCAGATCGTCACCACCCGGATCATCTCCGCGATCGGGGACAGCGAACTCGCCGCCCGTATGTACACGTTGAGCATCACGAACATGATCGGCATGGTCTCGTCCGCGCTCTCCCAGGGCCTGCAGATCACGGTCGGCTACCTCGCCGGGGCCGGAGACTGGGAGCGCATCCGGCGGGTCTCCCGGGCGACCCGTCTCGGGGGAGTCGTGGCCGCGTTCGTGCTGGCGATCGCGGCCGCGCTGTCGAGCGGCGTGATCATGGACGCCTTCACCGATTCCCCGGACGTCGCCGAGGCGGGCCGGCTCCTCCTGTGGTGCGGCCTGCTCTACCTTCCGGGTTCCTCGCTCATCATGACCACGGCGAGCAGCCTGCGTGCCGTCGGCGAGGTCAACTACCCCGCCGTGACCGGGATCCTGGTGCTGTGGGGTGTGTTCATCCCCCTGGCCTACGTCCTGTCGCTGCCGCTCGGTCTGGCCATCCTCGGCGTGATGATCGCCATGACGGTGGACGAGAACCTCAGGGCCCTGCTGCTCGGCGTCCGGTGGCGCCGGGTCTCCGCGGCACCCGGGACGGAGCCGGTGACCGAGAAGGCGAAGGAAGCCCCCTCGGTCGGCATCTGAGACGTCCCGTCGCCCCCGTACCACCGCTCGTGCGCCCCGTCCGCCCCGTCCGTCCGCCTTCCTGTTCCTGCCTCCTGCCTCGGAGAATGCCGTGAAAGCCAGTCTGGTCATCCCCACCTACAACTCGAGGGACCTCGTCGTCCCCTGCCTGCAGTCCCTGAACCACCAGCGGCTCCAGCAGGGCGACGAGTTCGAGGTCGTCCTGGTCGACGACGGTTCCGCGGACGGCACCGGCGAGGCCGTCGACGCGCTGACCCTCACCTACCCGGTCCGGCGGGTGTACCTGCCCCGCACCGAGGAGTCCTGCCGGTCCGCGGCGCGCAACGCGGGGATCCGCACCGCCCAGGGAGACCTCGTCGTCTTCGCGGACGGCGACCAGATCATCGATCCGCTCTTCGTGCAGGAGCACATCGACTGCCACCGCGCCCGCCCCGACCTCGTCGCCATCGGTTTCCGGGACTACCTGGCGCCCGGGCCGGTCGACGCGTCCCGCCTCGGGGACGCGTTCACCCAGGACGCGTTCCCGCCGGTCACCGCGATGGACGAGCGTGCCGAGGTCATGGAGGTGCTCTCGCACAACCTGGGCAACCTGGCCGCGGGATGGCACTTCGTGTACGGGTGCAACTTCTCGGTCCGCAGGGAGCACCTGCTGGCGGTCGGAGGGTTCGACGAGCACATCAAGAGGTGGAGCTTCGAGGACGTCGAGCTCGGCTACCGGCTCCACCGGCACGGCCTGACCCTCGTCCACAACCCGTACGCGCGGGTGTACCACCAGGACCACGCCGAGTCCGACAAGGAGCGCTACGAGGACTGGCTGGAGAACTTCGCGTACTTCACCGCCAAGCATCCCGAACTGGAGGTGAGGCTCCAGTGGGTCCTCGACTCCTACTTCGACCCCGCGCGCGAGGACCGGTCCAGTTGGCTCGACGCCTACCTCCGCTTCGAGTTCGCCTGCCGCGCCGCCGCCGGCCGGCTGCCGCTCGGGCGCTCGTACGAGGTGCTGGTGGTGGACGAGGACAACCTGCACGAGGCCGTGGAGGCGATCGGCAGCGCCGGCGCGACGACGGACCTCGTCGTGCTCGACACCACGGACGACCGCGCACTGCCCGTCGCCGTGCAGTCCCTGCGGACCGGCCGGGAGCTGCTGTACTACAAGAACCCCGACCCGCACGTGCTCGAACGGGCGGCGAAGTCCTTCGGGTGCCCCGCGCTCCTCGACCGTACGACGGGGGCGTGATCGACGTGACGCGTGCGTCCGGAAAGAGCTCCTTCACCGGAGACAGCGCCGACATCCACCGGCTGGTGACCGAGGTGCGGCGGGGCGAGGTCCCGGCCTGCACCCCCACCGGCTCCCGCGCCAACCAGGCCCTGGCCGGCCTCCTCACGCAGGACCCCGGGCGACTCGCCCCGGACGCCCCCGGCTCGGTCTTCGCCGCCGACCCCCGGCCGGAGGCGGCGGCGCCGGTGCCCTTCCTGCCCCGGGAGCGGCTGCTCACGCAGGACGAGCAGCGCGTGGCGGTGGAGCGCTTCACCCAGGTGCTGGCGACCGGCGAGCTGACCAGCGGCCCGGCCGTGGCCGAGTTCGAGGGCGCCCTGGCCGACTTCCTCGCCGTACCGCACGCGGTCGGCACGGGCAGCGGCACCGACGCCCTGGTCATCGCCCTGAGGGCGGTCGGGGTCGGCCACGGCGACGAGGTGATCATGCCGGCCAACAGCTTCGCCGCGACCGAGAACGCGGTGTGGCTCTGCGGGGCCACCCCGGTCCTCGTCGACGTCGAACCCGAGCGTCACACCCTGGACCCGGCCCTGGTCGAGGCCGCGATCGGTCCGCGTACCCGGGCGATCCTGCCCGTGCACCTCTACGGACGTCTCGCGGACATGGAGGCGCTCGCGCGGGTCGCCCGCCGGCACGGCCTGCGCGTCGTGGAGGACGCCTGCCAGGCCATCGGGGTCACCGGTGTGGGCAAGCACGCGGACGCCGCCGCCCTCAGTTTCAACCCGTACAAGAACTTCGGGCTGACCGGGAAGGCGGGCGCCGTCGTCACCTGC
Organism: Streptomyces sp. NPDC047130; assembly: GCF_040643475.1. Classification (NCBI taxonomy): domain Bacteria; kingdom Bacillati; phylum Actinomycetota; class Actinomycetes; order Kitasatosporales; family Streptomycetaceae; genus Streptomyces; species Streptomyces sp. NPDC047130. The sequence goes on from NZ_JBEYUK010000004.1 coordinate 274,603, forward strand.
CAGGACGAGGTCGCCGACAACGCCCGCAGGTTCGCCTACCACGGCTTCGACCCGAAGCAGAAGAACGTCAAGGAGGGCGGCTACGGGCTCAACGCGCGGATCGACAACGCGACCGCGGCGATCGCCGTCGGCCTGCTGCCGCGCCTGACCCTGAACAACTACCGCAGGGCCTTCCTCGCCCGCCGCTACCTCGACGGCCTGGCAGCGCCGGAGGCGAGCGGATCCGTCCTGCTGCCCGCCTTCGGACCGGACCACGCCTGGCACCTGTTCGGCGTGCGCGTCGCCGCCGGGCCCGCCGCGCGGGACGCGGTCCGTGCCCACATGCGGTCGACGGGCCGGGTGGAGACGGACGTCTACTACCCGGTGCTCACCCACCGGCAGCAGACGCCGCTGCACCGGCGGCTCTTCGGCGAGACGGTGCTGCCGGTGACGGAGCGCCTCCACGACACCGTCCTCCACCTGCCCCTGCACAACAACCTGTCGCTCGCCGAGCAGGACCGAGTGATCGAGGCCCTGCATGGCGCCGTCCGTGACACCCTCCACTGAGTTCGCCGTGCTGCCGACGCCCCGGACGGTCCGCACCGTGGTGTTCTGCGACTTCGACGAGACGTATCTGGCCCACGCCGGCTCCCCCGAGAAGATCCGCTCACGCCGGCGGCTGGAGGACCACCTCCTGGAGACGAGCGAGCGGCTCGGCGTGCTGTTCGGATGGGTCACCGGCAGTTCGCTCGACTCCGTGCTGCGCAAGGCCGGGAACCACGGGCTGCGCGTCCTGCCGCACTTCCTGGCCTGCTCCCTCGGCACCGAGATGTACGTGACCCGGGACGGGAGCATCCGCCCGGACGCGGACTGGCAGCGGGGGCTGCCCGACGGCGGACACATCGCCGCCCTCGCGGAGCGGGCCGTGCGCGAACTGAGCCGGCTCGGTGTGCCGCTCGTCCCGCAGGACTGCCGGCCGCCCGGCAGCATGACGATCAGCCACTACTACTACGCGCAGGACGCGGAGCGGGACGCCCGCCACCTCGCCCTGATCGGCCAAGTGGCGGGCGATCTCTCCCTCGGCGTGAGCCTCAGCCGTTGCAGTCCTGCGGCAGGGGACCCCGAGAACTGCTACGACGTCGACTTCCTGCCGCCCGGCTGCGGCAAGCGCCAGATCGTCGAGTACGTCTGTCGCACGCACGGCGTGGACCGGGCGGACGCCTTCGCCTTCGGGGACAGCGGCAACGACCTGGAGATGCTCGCCGCCGTCGGCCGGGGGGTGCTGGTGGGCAACTGCACCGAGGAGGCGCGGCGCCGGCACCCGCACGTGTCCGAGTGGACCCACACGGACGCGATCCTGTCCGAACTGAGAAGGGGATTACAGCTGTGCGAGTCGGAATAGTCGGCGCGGGCAACATCGGCCGGATCCATGCCGAGGCGGTCCTGGCCGGCACGGACGTGTCCTTGGCGGGCGTGTACGACGTCGACGCCCGGAAGGCGCTGAGCATGGCCTCCTCCCTGGGCGTACCGGCCTTCACCTCCGCGGACGAGCTCTACGAGGCGTCCACCGGCGTGGTCGTCGCCGCACCGAACCGGTTCCACGCGGACTACGCGCTGGAGGCGCTCGATCGCGGCCGGAGCCTCCTGTGCGAGAAACCCATGGCCGTGTCCCTGGCCCAGGCCGCCGACATGCGCGTCCGGGCGGCGGAGTCGTCCGTGATCTGCGCCATGGGGTTCAACTACCGCCATCTCGGCGTCGTGCGGGAGGCCCGCCGACGCATCGCCGACCGGACGCTGGGACGTCCCCTGCACGTCGACATCGCCTTCAAACGCCAAAGCGCGCTCACCCGCACGCACTTCACCTGGCGCGACAGCGTGGACGAACGCTGCACCAGCGGCGCCCTCGGTGACCTGGGCGTGCACCTGATCGACCTGCTGCACTTCCTCTTCGACACCCGGATCGACCTCACCAGCTGCCAGGTCGGGCTGCAGACCAAGGTCCCCCGGAAGGGCGACATGGAGGTGATGGTCGACGACCACTCCTTCGTCAGCGGCCGCCTGGAGAGCGGTCCGTCCTTCACGCTGACCGCCTCGAAGGCGTCCCGGCCGGAGGACACCGGTTTCACCTTCACCCTGACCGGCAGCGGTGGCGACCTCGTCCACGACTCGCAGGACGGCCCGGTGCTCCACCTGCGGACGGGGGTGGAGTGGGAGCAGATCAAGGTGCTCGGCCAGGGCCGGCTGGAGGACCCGCCGGGTGAGGTGCCCGGCTGGGCGGACTCCTTCCTCGACCAGCTCCAGGCGTGGGCGGGCGCGGTGAGGGCCTCCGGGCGCCCGGAGGACATGGCCGACTTCGACAGCGGCTACGACGCCCAGCGGGTGCTCGAGGAACTGCTGCGCCTGGGAGGGCGGGTGTGACTCGCCGACCCGACCGGAAGCGCCCCACGATCGAGGACGTGGCCCGCAGGGCCGGACTGTCGCGCGCCACCGTGTCCCGCGCGATCAACGGCTCGCCCCAGGTGAGCGCCGCCGCGACCGAACGTGTCCGTCAGGCGGTGAGCGAGCTGGGCTACGTTCCCAACCAGGCCGCCCGCAGCCTGGTCACCCGCCGCAACGACACCGTCGCCGTCGTCGTGACCGAGCCGCAGACCCGGCTCTTCGTGGACCCGTTCTTCGACCTCCACCTGCGCGGCATCCGGCGCGAACTCGTCCAGCAGGGCGCGGGACTGGTCCTGCTGCTGATCGAGGAGCCGGACGACTACGCCCGTGTCGGCAACTTCCTCGGTGGCAGCCACGTCGACGGCGCACTGCTCTTCTCGCTGCGCGCGGACGACCCGCTGCCGAAGATGGTCGCCCGGATGGGGCTGCCCGCCGTCTTCGGCGGCCGCCCCTTCCTCGGCGCCGGGGAGGCCGGGGACGGCTACGCCTACGTCGACGCCGACAACCGCGGCGGAGCCCGTGAGGCCGTCCGCCACCTCGTGTCGCGGGGCCGCACGCGTATCGCGACCATCACCGGCCCGCTCAACCAGGCCGCCGCGGTGGACCGGCTCGACGGCTACCGCGACGTCCTCCTGGACCGCAGCACCCACCAGCTGATCGCCGAAGGCGACTTCACCCTCGAGGGAGGCGCCACGGCCATGTCCGCGCTCCTCGAGCAGTGCCCCGACCTGGACGCGGTCTTCGTCGCCTCCGACCTGATGGCCCACGGCGCCCTGCGCGTCCTGCGGCAGAACGGGCGCAGGGTGCCGGACGACGTGGCCGTCGTCGGCTTCGACGACCTGGCCTCCCTCGCCGAGGCGACGGACCCCCCGTTGACCACGGTGCGCCAGGACATCGAGGGCATGGGGCGCCTGATGGCCCGCCTGCTGTTCCAGCGGAACGCGGAACCGTCCGGCGACCGCGCCGTCCGGCCGCTCTCGTCCGTCATCGTGCCGACCAGCCTGGTCCTGCGGGAGTCCGCCTGACCCGGCCGCGGGAGGGGGTGCCCGCGGCCGGGTACGAGAAGAGGCCGCTTCCCTGTGCAGGGATGCGGCCTCTTCGGAGAGGGTGAGTGACGGGACTTGAACCCGCGACATCCTGGACCACAACCAGGTGCTCTGCCAGCTGAGCTACACCCACCATGACCGGCGCTTCGGTTACCTCGCGGCTTCCTCCGACCGGCCAAGAAAAAGTGTACAGGGTCGGAAGGGGTGCTCGTGCCGCCCTTTTCCCGGCGCCCCGGAAAGGGCGCCGGGCAGGACGTCAGGCGCCCGACACCACGTGCTTGGCGGCGATGGAGCGCGCCGTGGCGGAGTCCGGTCCCGGCTGCGGGACGAAGACGGCCTCGCGGTAGTAGCGCAGCTCGGCGATCGACTCCCGGATGTCGGCCAGCGCGCGGTGGTTGCCGGCCTTCTCCGGGGCGTTGAAGTACGCCTGCGGGTACCAGCGCCGCGCCAGCTCCTTCACCGAGGAGACGTCGACGATCCGGTAGTGCATGAAGGCCTCCAGCGTCGGCATGTCCCGCAGCAGGAAGCCGCGGTCGGTGCCCACGGAGTTCCCGCACAGCGGGGCCTTGCCGGGGTCCTTCACATGCTCGCGGACGTAGGCGAGCACCTGCGCCTCGGCGTCGGCGAGGGTGGTGCCCCCCGCCAGCTCGGTCAGCAGACCGGACGCGGTGTGCATCCGACGCACCACCTCCGGCATCGTCTCCAGCGCCGAGTCCGGCGGACGGATGACGATGTCCACCCCTTCGCCGAGCACGTTCAGCTCGGAGTCGGTGACGAGGGCGGCCACCTCGATGAGAGCGTCGTCGGACAGCGAGAGCCCCGTCATCTCGCAGTCGATCCACACCATGCGATCGTTCATACGTCCACCCTACGGGTCGGGAAGGTGACCGTACGCGCTGCCGTACCTCCCCGCGCGCGAAGGGGGCGTGCGGACGCACGCCCCCTCCTCACGCCCGGTCCGCGGCGGGACCGGTGAGCGGCTGCTCAGCGCCGGCCGGGCACCGTCGGCCGCGGCAGGGCCTCACCGCCGTCCGCGGGCCGCCGCGACTGGGCGGGCACGGCCGGCGGGCCGGACAGCGGCGCCGGTTCCCCCGACGGCGCCGGCACGGCGCCCTGCAGCTGGCCATGGCTCTGGCCCTGGCTCTGCGGCGGGACGGAGCCGTTCTCCGAGGCCGTGCCCTTCTCGCCCTGCGGACGACGGGCCCGGTACGCGGCCCGGTAGGCCGCCGGAGAGGCCCCGAGCTGCCGCCGGAAGTGCCCGCGCAGGGCCACCGGCGAACGGAAGCCGCACCGCCCGGCCACCTCGTCGACCGAGTAGTCCGACGTCTCCAGCAGCCGCTGCGCCTGGAGCACCCGCTGGGTGATCAGCCACTGCAGCGGGGCGCTGCCGGTCAGCGAACGGAACCGCCGGTCGAACGTGCGCCGCGACATGTACGCGCGCGCCGCCAGCTGCTCCACGTCGAACTGCTCGTGCAGGTGCTCCAGCGCCCAGGCGACGACCTCGGCCAGCGGGTCGGCGCCGATCTCCTCGGGTAAAGACCTGTCGAGGTGACGCTCCTGCGCCGCCCCGCCTCCCGCTCCGCCCGCGTGCCCGGTGCCGCCACCCCTGCGGGGCGGGACGACCAGGCGGCGGGCCAGCGCGTTGGCCGCCTCGTTCCCGTGGTCCGAGCGGACGATGTGCAGGCACAGGTCGATGCCCGCGCCCGTACCGGCCGAGGTCAGCACGTCGCCGTCGTCGACGAAGAGCTCCCGCGGGTCCACGTGGACCGACGGATAGCGCTTGGCCAGCGTGGGCGCGTACATCCAGTGCGTGGTCGCCGGACGCCCGTCCAGGAGGCCGGCGGCGGCCAGCACGAACGCTCCGGTGCACAGGCCCACGATGCGCGCGCCCTCCTCGTGCGCACGGCGCAGCACGTCGAGGGCCTGCTCGGGCGGCGGGGAGGTGATCGAACGCCACGCGGGCACCACGACGGTGCCGGCCCGGCCGATCGCCTCCAGCCCGTGCGGCGCGGAGAGCTCCAGGCCCCCCGTGGTCCGCAGCGGTCCCTCCTCGCCGGCGCACACCAGCAGCCGGTAACGCGGCACGCCGGCGTCCTGCCGGTCGATGCCGAACACCGAGAGCGGAATGGAGCTCTCGAAGATCGGGCCGCCGCTGAAGAGCAGTACCGCGACGACCTCCTTGCGGCGTCGCCCGGACAGCTTCCTGGCGCCTGCCTCCTGCACGGCGGTGGAGTCGTGGCTCATCCTGCTAAGCCCCCCTCGATGGTCGCGGCGCCTCTCACTGGACGGGTCTCTCGCTCCAGCACGTTTCCCCTCGGTCCTGAACGAATCCCCCGCCAGACGACAGTCAAGATCGAATCTACTGTGTCCGACGCCGCCGGGAAGCCCAGTTCGGCAAGCGCCGGAATGTCGACATGGCAACTTGGCGTGAAGCATTCGATCACGAAGGGTCGCGGTGCGGGAGGGGGCGGGGAAGCGCGCCGTTCGCGGGTGGCCAATCCCCGTAGGGTGCCTGTGGGCGCCCGAACCCTTTTTGCCCTGGTCGAACGGTGGTTGGGGGGACGTTTCGGCAGGGGGGTGGGGGGTCGGTGAAGTTGGCTGAAAGTGTGCGGGCGCTGGAGCGGAAACCGGTCAGTCGGACGGTGGTGCGCGCGGAGCGGCCCGACATGCCCCCATGCGCCCCGTGTGCTCCGTGGCGCACGGGGCCGGTGGGGCGTACGAGGCAGGTGACCACGGCCGTGGCGGCGCAGGACCGCCCCATGGCCCGGGGGAGGGGCGGGCGCGGGAGCGGGTGAGTACAACGGCGGGAGGGCGGCGGAGGTCACCTCCCGGACGCCCGATCCGCCACGGAACCGCCTGTACGGCGCAGCCAACATTGCGCCGGGGGCGTCGGCTCATGCATGCTCCGGGGAATCCCGGCGGGCCTTCCGGAGCGGCCGACCGGGTGAAGCCTTGCCACCGGCACCTGCCGGTACCGCGCGGACCTGCGGATCTCCCCGGGGAGACCCCTGCGGGACCCGCGGAAAACGGGCCGGGAACGCTTGCCGCCGTACCCTGGAGGGTATGGGGACGGGAAGATGAATCCCGGACACAGCTCCGCCGCTCACGTCGCCTCAACGAGGATCACAACGCCGAGACAGCCATGGCCGGTCACGAATACACCGATCCCGCGGACCGCAAGCGGCCGGTCGCCGAACCGACGGCGGCCGATCCACTGGCGGCGGACGAGACGCGCCCCAGCCCCTGCGATCCCGCCTTCAAGCACGGGGTGGTCGTCGGGTTCGACGGCTCCACGTCCAGTGAGCGCGCCCTCGCCTACGCCGTCGGCATGGCGACCCGGTCCCGTTCGGGGCTGATCATCGTCCACGTCGCCAACCGTCTGCCGACCACCGTCTGGGCCGGCTGCGAGCCGCCCGTCTTCGTCGACGTCCCCGACCACCGCACCGAGGTGCTGGGGCTGGAGCTGGCCTGCGCCGACTTCCTGGCCGAGGTGCCGTGGATCCTGGTCGAGCGCGGCGGCGACATCTGCCACGAGCTGGAGGAGGTCGGCCGGGAGTACGAGGCCGACGCCATCGTGGTGGGCTCCACGCACGGCCTGCTGAGCCGGGTCTTCGGCTCGGTCGCCGGCCGCCTGGCCAAGCGGGCGCAGCGCCCGGTGGTCGTCATCCCCTGACGCCGGTCGACGTGTGCTCCGGCGGTCGACGCCGCGTTCTCGCGCGCCGCGCGCCGAACACCGTCAACAGCGCGCGCAGTTGTGTACACCGCGACCCAAGCTACCGGTGCGTACGGCGTGTTCGGCGTCGTCGCACGGGAAAGAACCCGACACGGAAACCGGTTGCCGACCGCTGTGGGGTGACGGCCACGCAACGGCAGCCCGGGCCGGGGGAGTTCGGGCGGCTCCGGTCCGAGGAAGGGAACGGTCCCTGTGCATGGTGGCGCGCAGGGACCGTTCCGCCGTCCGGGACGCCGGACCGCGGCCGTGCCGTGACTACTCGACGGTGACCGACTTGGCCAGGTTGCGCGGCTTGTCGATGTCCCGGCCCAGCGCCAGCGCCGTGTGGTAGGCGAGCAGCTGCAGCGGGATGCCCATCAGGATCGGGTCCAGCTCGTTCTCGTTCTTCGGGACGAGGACGGTGCGGTCGGCCTTCTCCTGGTCCTGGTGCGCGACCGCGAGGATCTTGCCGCTGCGGGCCTTGATCTCCTCGAGGGCGGCGCGGTTCTTCTCCAGCAGGTCGTCGTCCGGCACGATCGCGACGGTCGGCAGGGCCGGCTCGATCAGGGCCAGCGGGCCGTGCTTCAGCTCGGAGGCCGGGTAGGCCTCGGCGTGGATGTACGAGACCTCCTTCAGCTTCAGCGAGGCCTCGCGGGCGACCGGGTAGCCCCGGACGCGGCCGATGAAGAGCATCGAGCGGGCGTCGGCGAACTCCTGCGCCAGCTCCTTGATCTCGTCCTCGGCCTTCAGGATCTCGTTGATCTGCTCCGGCAGGCGGCGCAGACCGGCGATGATCCGCTTGCCGTCGGCGACGGACAGGTCGCGGGTGCGGCCCAGGTGCAGGGCGAGCAGCGCGAAGGCGACCGTGGTGTTGGTGAAGCACTTGGTGGAGACCACGCAGACCTCGGGGCCGGCGTGGACGTAGATGCCGCCGTCCGACTCGCGGGCGATGGCGGAGCCCACCACGTTGACCACACCGAGGACGCGGGCGCCCTTGCGCTTGAGCTCCTGCACCGCGGCGAGCACGTCGTAGGTCTCGCCGGACTGGGAGACGGCGATGTACAGCGTGTCGGGGTCGACGACCGCGTTGCGGTAGCGGAACTCGGAGGCCGGCTCGGCGTCCGCGGGGATGCGGGCCAGCTCCTCGATCATCTGGGCGCCGATCATGCCGGCGTGGTACGAGGTGCCGCAGCCGAGGATCTTCACGCGGCGGATCTTGCGGGCCTCGCGGGCGTCCAGGTTGAGGCCGCCCAGGTGCACGGTGGAGAACCGGTCGTCGATGCGGCCGCGCAGCACGCGGTCCACGGCGTCGGCCTGCTCGTGGATCTCCTTGTGCATGTAGGTGTCGTGGCCGCCCATGTCGTAGGAGGCGGCCTCCCACTCGACGGTGGTCGGCTCGGCGGCGGTGCTGGTGCCCTCGGTGGTGTAGGTGCGGAAGTCCTCCGCGGTGAGGGTGGCCATCTCGCCGTCGTCCAGGGTGACGATCTGGCGGGTGTGGGTGACCAGGGCGGCGATGTCCGAGGCGACGAACATCTCCTTCTCGCCTATGCCGAGCACGACGGGGGAGCCGTTGCGGGCGACGACGATGCGGTCCGGGAAGTCGGCGTGCAGCACCGCGATGCCGTAGGTGCCCTCGATCAGGCGGACCGCCTGGCGGACCTTCTCCTCCAGCGTGGGCGCCTGGGAGCGGGCGATCAGGTGGGTGAGGACCTCGGTGTCGGTCTCGGAGAGGAACTCGACGCCGTCGGCCTCCAGCTTGCGGCGCAGGTCCGTGGCGTTGTCGATGATGCCGTTGTGGACGACGGCGACCTTCTCGTCGGCGGAGAGGTGCGGGTGCGCGTTCACGTCGGACGGCGCGCCGTGGGTGGCCCAGCGGGTGTGGGCGATGCCGGCGGTGCCCTTGAAACGGGCCGGCACCTTCGCCTCCAGCTCACGGACACGACCCTTGGCCTTGACCATCTTCAGCCCGCCCTTGGGGGCCGTGACGGCGATGCCCGCGGAGTCGTACCCGCGGTACTCGAGGCGCGCGAGGCCCTCGAGGAGCAGCGGGGCGATGTCACGCTTGCCGATGTAGCCGACAATTCCGCACATATGTTCTGATTCCTCAGCCATAGACGATGCGGCGGAGCTGCCGGAGCGAGAGCTCCGGCGGCGCCACCGCGCGGTACTGGAGGTCCGCCGCGATCCTCGTGAAGATCTCCGCGTTCACCAGGCCCTGGGCCTGGAGCTCGCGGTGGCGGCGACGGACGTAGTCCTCGGTCGTCTCGTCGAAAAAGGCGAGAACGTCCTGGATCACCCGCACGGCCTCGCCCCGCGTCAGCGAGGAGGACCGCGTCAAGTGATCGACGAGTTCGTCGTGCATGGCTGATCCTCCGATACGGCGAGCGGCTTCCGCAACAATCCTGCCCGATATCGGGCAGGATCGCGCCGTTCGGGTGCGACAGGCCACATTCCCGCGCCTGGGCGGGCGCGGGGGCCTCCGGTGCGCCGGGGCCGGGCGAGGGTGCGTGGCGGGGTGCGTGGCGGTGGACCGGGCTGCGCCGCGGGGCCGTGTCGCGGGGTGCGCCCGGGGCCGGGGCGGGTGAGGCGGCGCGAGGGTGCGCCTGGGGTCGGGGGGGTGAGGCGGCGCGAGGGTGCGTGCGGCGCGACCGGGCCGGGTGGCGCGGGGATGCGTCGCGGGGTGCGGCGAGGGGGTGTGTGCGGCTCGGGCGAGGTCGCGGTGCGCGGGGCCGTGGTGCCGCGTCGCGGAGGTGGGGAGGGGTGGGGTGAGGGGGTGCTGTGGCGTGCGGGCGAGGTCGCGGCGGCGGGGCGGGGTCGGGTTGCGTGGGGCTGCGGTGCGGGGGTTGGTGGGTGTTCGTGGGGCGTGGGGACGCCCCCGGAGGACCGTCTCCGGGGGCGTCGGGCGGCTGCCGGGCCGCGGGGGGTCGGGCTCGGGGCCCGGGGGTCAGGAGACCTTCTTGGCGTTCTCGATGGCCTCGGCGAGGTTGTTCAGGAGCGGCGTGCACTTGGCGTAGGAGAGGATCGGCTCCGGCGAGCGGGCGATGACCTGGCCGGCCTTGACGGCGGGCAACTTCTCCCAGGTCGCCTCGGCGATGTCGGCCGGCTGGATGGCCTGCGCGCGGTCGTCCATGATGATCACGTCGGCCTCGTACTTGTCGACGTTCTCCCAGCTGAGGCTCTCGAACCAGCCGCCGCTCTCCTCGATGGCCTTCGCGTCCGGCTCCACGATGTTCACACCGAGGGCCTTGTAGTACTCGAGGTCGATCGAGAGGTTGTGGGTGGAGACGTAGAAGAGGTCGGGGGAGGCGGAACCGGCCAGGACCTTGATCTCCGGGCGGGCCTTCGCCGCGGCCTTGAGGCGGGCGGCGGCCTCCTCGAACTTCTTCTTCGCCTCGACGACCTTCGCGGCCTTCATGTCCGCGCCCAGCGCCTCGGCCAGCGCGGCCATCCGCTCCAGCGACTTCGTCATCTGCACGTCGTAGACGGAGATGCCGACGCTGGGGGCGAACTTGGCGATCTGGTCCTTGGACTCCTCCGGGACGTACCAGAGGGTGCCGGCGCCGTCGAACATGGTGGAGACCAGGAGGTCCGGCTTCAGCGCCGCGTACTTCTCGACGTTGAACTCGCCCCAGACGTTGCCGATGACCTCGACCTTGGAGACGTCCATGTCGCCGGCCTGGACGTCGGGCTTGCCGTCCTTGGTGGTGGTCGGGCCGAAGACGCCCTTCACCTGGACGCCGTAGTCGTGGAGGGCCGCGCCCACGCCGGTGAAGGCGACGACGCTCTGCGGCGCCTTGTCGAGCTTCACCGTCGTGCCGCGGTCGTCCTCGAAGGTCCACGGGCCCGAGGAGGCGCCGCCCTTGTCCGAGCTGCCCGTGGCCGGCGTGTCGTCGCTGCAGGCGGCGAGGACGGCGCCCAGGCCGAGGGCGCCGCCGGCGGCGAGGATGCCGCGACGGGTGGGGAGGGAGGGACGGACCTGAGCCATGAGGTGACTGCTTTCGAACAGGGCGGACAGCCGCCGGACGATTCGCAGGAAGGTTAGCCTAACCTCATTTGCCCCTGTCCAGGGGGTTGGTCGAAAAAGTTGCCCGCGAGTCCCCGGCGAGGCACGCCCCCGGCAGTTCCGGGCGGTGCGGGACTGCCGGGAAGGAGCGGTGCGCACCTGCCCGCCGTACCGCGACGATCACCGGGCAGCCACCGGCGGCCCGCGCTAGGGTCGGGCCGGTCCGGACGGGTGGGGACGCGAGGGGGGCGTGTGGTGACACTGCCGAGGCAGGGCGAACGGGCGCGTACGGAACGGCACATGCTGGTCTGCGGGGACGACGGGCTGGCCCCCCGGCTGGCCGCCGAGCTGCGCGACGTGTACCGGCAGCGCGTCGTCCTGGTGGTGCCGGGGGAGCGGCCCGCGGACACCGGATCGTTCGCCTCCACCGTCTCGCGCGCCGCCGCGCTGATCGGCCGCCGGAACCAGGGAACGGCGTCCGCAGGGGGGCTCCACGACTCCCAGCCGAACCTCCGCGTCCCCGTGCTGGAGATCCACGCCGCCCAGCCCGGCGTGGACGTCCTCACCGAGGCCGGCGTGGAGCGCGCCACCGCGCTCGCCCTGCTCTACGAGGACGACGAGACCAACCTGCGCGCCGCCCTCGCCGCGCGCCGCCTCAACCCCTCGGTGCGGCTGGTGGTGCGGATGTACAACCGCAAGCTGGGCGAGTACATGGAGGAACTCCTCGACCAGGCGGCCCTGGTGGCCGAACCCGACCTGGACCGGGCCACCCTGGAGGCCTCCACCACCGTCCTCTCCGACGCCGACACCGCCGCCCCCGCCCTGGCCGCCACCGCGGTGGCCGACACCCGCCGGGTGGTGCAGGCCGACGGGCTGCTGCTGCGCGCCGCCGAGCGCACCCCGCCCCGGCAGGGCGAGACCGCCGACCCCGGTCTGTGCACGCTCGCCCTGCTGTCCTCCACCACCGCCGACCCGGCCGGGGCCGAGGGATCCGACGCCAGCGGCCCCCAGGGACCGCGGCTCCTGCCGGACGAGGCCGAGGTCCGGGCGGCCACCGGGCGCGGCACCGTGGTGCTGGACGCGCTGCGCCGCACCGGCCCCGCCCTTCCGCCGCGCCGGCTGGCCCGCCGGGGCGCGCCGTTGTCCCTGGTGTTCTCCCGGCGGCTGCGCTGGGCCACCGCCGGGGTGGCGGCCTCCGTGCTGGCGCTGGCCGTCGCCACCACGGCCCTCACCGACCTGGGGTTCCTGTCCGCGACCTACCTCTCGCTGCTCGACCTCCTCGGCATCGGGGACCCGGCGGTGGGCGATTCGGCCGCGCGCCAGATCCTGCAACTGCTGTGCGGGCTGGTCGGCCTGGCACTGCTGCCGCTGCTGGTGGCGGCCGGTCTGGAGGCCCTGGGCACCTTCCGCGGGGCGGGCGCGCTGCGCCGGCCGCCGCGCGGGCTCTCCGGGCACATCGTGCTGCTGGGCCTCGGCCGGGTCGGCACCCGGGTGCTGTCCCGGCTGCGGGAGCTGGACGTGCCGGTGGTGTGCGTGGAGCAGTCCGCCGAGGCGCGCGGCGTGCCGCGGGCCCGGGACCTCGGGGTGCCGGTGGTGCTGGGCGATGTCACCGAGACGGGGGTGCTGGGCGCGGCCAAGATCCACCGGGCGGCGGCCCTCCTGGCGCTGACCAGCTCGGACACCACCAACCTGGAGGCGACGCTGGCCGCCCGGGCGATCGCCCCCGAACTCCGGGTGGCGCTGCGCCTGTACGACGACGAGTTCGCCACCGTCGTCTACCGCACCCTGCGGACCGCTCACCCGCGCGCGGTGACCCGCAGCCGCAGCGTGAGCCACCTCTCCGCGCCCGCGTTCGCCGCGGCGATGATGGGGCGGCAGGTGCTGGGCGCGATCTCCATCGAGCGCAAGGTGCTGCTGTTCGCCGCCCTGGTGGTCGGCGGGCACCCGCAGTTCGAGGGGCGCACCGTGTCCGAGGCGTTCCGGGCCGGGGCCTGGCGGGTGCTCGCCCTGGACACGCAGCGGCCGGAGGCCCGCCGGCCGGACCTGGCGCGCAGCGCCTCGGGCGACGAGCCGCAGCTGCTGTGGGACCTGCATCCGGGGTACGTGCTCCGGCCGGACGACCGGATCGTGCTGGCCGCGACACGGCGCGGGTACGCGGAACTGCTGGCCACCACGCGGGTGGGGCCACCACGCGGGTAGGGCCGGAGGGCGGCCGCAGGGCCGGGGCGGGGTGGAACCGGGGCGACCGTGGGACCGGGGCGACCGCGGGGCTGGGGCGACCGCGGGGCCGGGGCGGCCGTGGGACCGGGGCGGCTGCGGCTGCGGGACCGGGCGGCTGGGGCTGCGGGACCGGGGCGGCCGCGGCTGGGGGACCGGGCGAGGGTGGGACCGGGGCGGCCCCCGCCGTGCGGAGGGGGCCGCCCCGCGCCCCGACGTCCGGGGAGGGGTCAGGCGATGCCCATCTCCCGGGCGATCAGCATCCGCTGGACCTCGCTGGTGCCCTCGCCGATCTCCAGGATCTTGGAGTCCCGCCACATCCGGGCCACCGGGTACTCGTTCATGAAGCCGTACCCGCCGTGGATCTGGGTGGCCTCCCGGGCGTTGTCCACCGCGACCGTGGAGGAGTACAGCTTGGCGATCGCCGCCTCCTTCTTGAACGGCCGGCCCGCCACCATCCGCGCCGCCGCGTCGTGCCACGCCAGACGGGAGGTGTGGGCCTTCATCTCCATGTCGGCCAGCTTGAACTGGATGGCCTGGTTGGCGCCGATCGGACGGCCGAAGGCGCGGCGCTCGCCGGCGTACTTCACCGACTCGTCCACGCAGCCCTGCGCCAGTCCGGTGGCCAGCGCCGCGATGGCGATCCGGCCCTCGTCGAGGATCCGCAGGAACTGGGCGTAACCGCGGCCCTCCTCGCCCAGCAGGTTGGCGGCCGGCACGCGGACGTCGGAGAAGGAGAGCTCGCGGGTGTCCGAGGCGTTCCAGCCGACCTTGGAGTAGGGGGCGGCGACCGAGAACCCGGGGGTTCCGGAGGGGACGATGATCGCGGAGATCTCCGGCCGCCCGTCCGGCTTGCGGCCGGTGACCGCGGTGACCGTGACCAGGCCGGTGATGTCCGTGCCGGAGTTGGTGATGAAGCACTTGGTGCCGTTGATCACCCACTCGCCGGTGGCCTCGTCCAGCCGGGCCGTGGTGCGGGTGGCGCCCGCGTCCGAGCCGCCCTCGGGCTCGGTCAGGCCGAACGCGCCGAGGATCTCGCCGGAGCACAGCCGCGGCAGCCACCGGCGCTTCTGCTCCTCGGTGCCGAAGAGGTGGATCGGCATGGCGCCCAGCGAGACACCGGCCTCCAGGGTGATGGCGACCGAGGAGTCGACCCGGGCCAGCTCCTCCAGGGCGACGCCCAGGGCGAAGTAGTCGCCGCCCATGCCGCCGTACTCCTCGGGGAACGGCAGGCCGAACAGGCCCATGCGGCCCATCTCGCGGACGATCTCGTAGGGGAACTCGTGCCGCTCGTAGTAGTCGCCGATCTTGGGGGCGACCACGTCGTGGGCGAACTCCTCGACGGTGCGGCGGAGTTCCTCCAGCTCGGGGCTGAGGCGGCGGTCCCGCGGGGTGGCGGTGGTGTCGGTGGTGGCGGTCATCGCGTCACTGCTCCTGGTGGGAGAGGGCTCGGACGGTGCGGGACGGGCTGGGCCGGCCCAGTTGTTCGGCCATCCACACGCTGGTGGCGGTGAGACGGCCGAGGTCGACCCCGGTCTCGATGCCGAGGCCCTGGAGCATCCACACCAGGTCCTCGGTCGCGAGGTTGCCGGTGGCGGACTTCGCGTAGGGGCATCCGCCGAGGCCCCCGGCGGAGGCGTCGACGGTGGTGACACCGGCCTGGAGGGCGGCCAGGGTGTTGGCCAGGGCCTGGCCGTAGGTGTCGTGGAAGTGGACGCCGACGGCCTCCGTGGAGACCCCGGCCTCCCGCAGGGCGGCGAGCACGCCGGTGACGTGGCCCGGCGTGGCGACGCCGACGGTGTCGCCCAGGCTCAGCTCGTCGGCGCCCATGTCCAGCAGCGCACGGCAGACCCTGACGACTTGCGGGACGGCCACCGGGCCCTCCCACGGATCGCCGAAGACCATCGAGACGTAGGCGCGGATCCGCAGCCCCTCCGCCCTGGCCCGGGCGGCGACCGGCTCGAACATGGCCAGCGACTCGTCGACCGTGCGGTTGAGGTTGGCCTTGGCGAAGGACTCGGTGGCGCTGGCGAACAGCGCCACCGTGCGCGCGCCCAGAGCCAGGGCGCGGTCGAGGCCGCGCTCGTTGGGCACCAGCACCGGCAGCTCCACCGGCAGGTCGCGGACCAGGGGGAACAGCTGCTCGGCGTCCGCGAGCTGGGGGACCCACCGGGGATGGACGAAGCTGGTGGCCTCGACCGTGGACAGCCCCGCGGCGGCGAGGCGGCGGACGAACTCCGCCTTCACCTCGGTGGGCACCGTCCGCCGCTCGTTCTGCAGGCCGTCGCGGGCGCCGACCTCGTAGATCCGCACCCGGGCGGGCAGACCCCCGGCGGGGACCCGCATCGGCAGTCCGGCCGCGGTCATCGCGCCGCCTCCCCGTCCTCGTCGGGCGTGATGACGACCAGGACCTGGTCCATCGCGACCGCGGTGCCGGGGGTGACCTCCAGCTCGGCGACCGTGCCGGAGTGCGGGGCGGAGATGACGTGCTCCATCTTCATCGCCTCCACCACCAGCAGGCTCTGCCCGGCCTCCACCCGGTCGCCGACGGCGGCCTTGACCACCGTCACCGTGCCCGGCATGGGGGCGGTCAGCGAGTCCGCGCCGGCGCGGGCCGCGCCGGTCAGCGAGGCGGCCACCGGGTCGTGGTCGCGGACCTGCCAGGCGTCGCCCTCCCGGCCGAGCCAGTCCGCGGCCCGGTGGAAGGTGTGGCGCACGCCGTCCAGCGTCACCGAGACGCGGTCCGGGCCCACCTCGTGACCGGCCGCGTCACCCCGCGGCGTGTGGGTGACCGGGTCCAGCCCCGGCACCCGCAGCGGGAAGGCGGCCGGCCGGTGCGCCTCGACGCCGCCGAGGCGCCAGCCGCTGGGAACGGCGAACGGGTCCGTCCAGCCGTCCTCGGCGGGCTCGGGCGCCAGCCCGGCCAGCCGGACCGCGGCCGCGGCCTCGTACACCTCCGCGGGCACGCCCTCGGGCACCAGGGAGTCGACCTCCCGCTCCACCAGGCCGGTGTCCATCTCGCCCGACACCACCGCCGGGTGGGCCAGCAGCCGCCGCAGGAACCCGGCGTTGGTGGGCACGCCCAGCACCACCAGGTCCGCGAGGGCGGCCCGCAGGCGGCGCAGGGCCGTGGCCCGGTCGGGGCCGTGCGCGATCACCTTGGCCAGCATCGGGTCGTAGAGGCTGCCCACCTCGGACCCCTCGGCCAGCCCGGAGTCGGTGCGCACGCCGGGACCGGACGGCTCGCTCAGCAGGAGCACCCTGCCGCCCGAGGGCAGGAAGCCGCGCGACGGGTCCTCCGCGCAGATCCGCGCCTCCACGGCGTGGCCGGTGAGGGTGACGTCCTCCTGGGTGAAGGGCAGCGGCTCGCCGGCGGCGACCCGCAGCTGCCACTCCACCAGATCCAGGCCGGTGACCAGCTCCGTCACCGGGTGCTCGACCTGGAGGCGGGTGTTCATCTCCATGAAGTAGTACGAGGAGGGGTCGCCGCCGGGGACGATGAACTCGACCGTGCCCGCGCCGACGTAGCCGCAGGAGCGGGCCGCCTGGACGGCCGCCTCGCCCATCGCCGCCCGGGTCGCCTCGTCCAGCAGGACGCTGGGCGCCTCCTCGACGATCTTCTGGTGCCGCCGCTGGAGCGAGCACTCGCGCTCGCCCAGGTGCAGGACGTTGCCGTGGGCGTCGGCCAGGACCTGGATCTCGATGTGCCGGGGGCGGTCGATCCAGCGCTCCACCAGCAGCGTGTCGTCACCGAAGGAGGCGCGGGCCTCCCTGCGGGCCGCGGCGATCTCGTCGGCCAGCGCGGACTCCTCGCGGACCAGGCGCATGCCCTTGCCGCCGCCGCCCGCGCTGGGCTTGAGCAGCACCGGCATGCCGATCTCCCGGGCCGCCTCCGCCAGCTCGGCGTCGGACAGACCACTGCCGCTGGAGCCCGGCACCACCGGGACGCCGGCCGCGCGGACCGTCTCCTTGGCGCGGATCTTGTCGCCCATCAGGTCGATCGCGGAGGCGGGCGGGCCGAGGAAGACCAGCCCGGCGTCCGCGCACGCCTGCGCGAAGGCGGCGTTCTCCGCCAGGAAGCCGTACCCCGGGTGCACCGCCTGGGCGCCGGTGCGGGCGGCGGCCTCCAGGATCCGGTCGATGCGCAGATAGCTCTCGGCGGCCGGCGCGGGGCCGATCCGGACCGCGGTGTCGGCGGCCCGGACGTGCGGCGCCCCGGCGTCCGCGTCCGAGAAGACGGCGACCGAGCGGACGCCCAGCTCCCGCAGCGTGCGGATCACCCGGACGGCGATCTCGCCGCGGTTGGCGACCAGCACCGTGTCGAACATCGTTCGCGGTGCCGTGGGCTCCGTCGCCGCGGACCCGGTCGCCGCGGCCCGCACGGCCGTGGCCTGCGTAGTCGTGGTGTGTGTCACGTGTCCCACCCCTCACATCCGGAAGACGCCGAACTTCGGCTCGCCCAGGGGGGCGTTGCCGCAGGCGGTCAGAGCCAGGCCCAGGACCTGCCGGGTGTCCAGCGGGTCGATCACGCCGTCGTCCCAGAGGCGGGCCGTCGCGTAGTAGGCGTTCCCCTGCTCCTCGTACTGGGCGCGCACGGGGGCTTTGAAGGACTCCTCGTCCTCCGCTGACCACTCCTCGCCGCGCGCCTCGAGCTGGTCCCGCTTGACCGTGGCCAGCACGGAGGCGGCCTGCTCGCCGCCCATCACCGAGATCTTGGCGTTCGGCCACATCCACAGGAAGCGCGGCGAATAGGCCCGCCCGCACATGGAGTAGTTGCCCGCGCCGTACGAGCCGCCGACCACCACCGTCAGCTTCGGCACCCGGGTGCAGGCCACCGCCGTGACCATCTTGGCGCCGTGCTTGGCGATGCCGCCCGCCTCGTAGTCCCGGCCGACCATGAAGCCGGAGATGTTCTGCAGGAACACCAGGGGGATGCCGCGCTGGTCGCACAGTTCGATGAAGTGCGCGCCCTTCTGGGCGGACTCGGCGAACAGGATGCCGTTGTTGGCGACGATGCCCACCGGGTGGCCGTGGATCCGGGCGAAGCCGGTGACCAGGGTCTGGCCGAACTCCGACTTGAACTCCGCGAAGCGGGAGCCGTCGACGATCCGGGCGATGATCTCGCGGGCGTCGTAGGGCGTGCGGGAGTCGACCGGCACCGCGCCGTAGAGGCCGAACGGGTCCACCTTGGGCTCGACGGGGGCGGTGACCCGCCACGGCAGCTCCCGGCGGGCGGGCAGCGTGGAGACGATGGTCCGCACGATGCGCAGGGCGTGCGCGTCGTCCTCGGCGAGGTGGTCGGTGACGCCGGAGACCCGGGAGTGGACCTCGCCGCCGCCCAGCTCCTCCGCCGTCACGACCTCGCCCGTGGCCGCCTTCACCAGCGGCGGACCGCCCAGGAAGATCGTGCCCTGGCCGCGGACGATGACCGCCTCGTCGCTCATCGCCGGGACGTAGGCGCCGCCCGCCGTGCAGGAACCCATCACGGAGGCGATCTGCGGGATGCCGACCGCGGACATCCTGGCCTGGTTGTAGAAGATCCGGCCGAAGTGCTCCCGGTCGGGGAAGACCTCGTCCTGCATCGGCAGGAACGCGCCGCCGGAGTCGACCAGGTAGACGCACGGGAGGCGGTTCTCCAGCGCGACCTCCTGGGCGCGCAGGTGCTTCTTCACCGTCATCGGGTAGTAGGTGCCGCCCTTGACCGTGGCGTCGTTGGCCACGACCACGCACTCGCGGCCGGCGACCCGGCCGATGCCGGCGATCACCCCCGCGGCGGGGGCCTGGCCGCCGTACAGCCCGTCCGCCGCGAGCGGCGCGAGCTCCAGGAACGGCGAGCCGGGGTCGAGCAGGGTGTCGACCCGGTCGCGGGGAAGCAGTTTGCCGCGCGCGGTGTGCCGCGCGCGGGCCTTCTCGCCCCCGCCCAGGCGGGCCGCGGCCAGCTTGGCGCGCAGCTCCTCCACCAGGGCGCGGTGGGCCGCCTCGTTGGCCCTCCAGGCGTCCGAGGCGGGATCCGCCGCGCTCTTCAGCTCCGGTGCGTCGTCCATCAGGCGCTCCCTCAGGTTAGCGCTCGTTAACCCATTTCCTCCAGGTTAACGAGCGCTAACCCGCCTGTCTACAATTGATGCCATGGCCACCAGGACCGATGCCTCGACCCGCCGTGAGCAGATCCTCAAGGAGGCCGCGCGGCTCTTCGCCGAACGCGGCTTCCACGGCGTCGGCGTCGACGAGATAGGCGCCGCCGTCGGCATCAGCGGGCCCGGCCTCTACCGGCACTTCGCCGGCAAGGACGCGATGCTCGCGGAGCTGCTGGTGGGCATCAGCGGTCAGCTCCTCACGGGGGGCAGGCGGCGGGTGGCCGAGGCCGGGACCGGGGCCGGGGGAGGCCCCGGGGCGGTCCTCGACTCGCTGATCGAGGGGCACATCGACTTCGCGCTCGACGACCGCCCGCTGATCACCCTGCACGACCGGGAGCTGGACCGCCTGCGGGACAGCGACCGGAAGATGGTCCGGCAGCTCCAGCGGCAGTACGTCGAGCTGTGGGTGGCCGTCGTGCGGGACGTGCACCCGGAGCTGGCCGAGCCTCCGGCGCGGGCGGCGGTGCACGCGGTGTTCGGGCTGCTGAACTCCACGCCGCACCTCAGCCGGCCGCGCCTGCCGGGGCGGGCGGCGACGGCGGCGCTGCTCCACGCGATGGCGCGCGGCGCGTTCGCCTCCGCCGCGGAGGTCGCCGCCGGGGCGTGACGCGGCGGCGTACCGTCCGCCGCGACGCGCCGTTCCGCGCCCGGCGCGGAGGTGCCGCGGCCGTGCCGTCGGACGGGTGTGCCGAGGCGCCGGTGACCGGAGTTCGGCCGGGCGGGTGAGGCGGGCACCCGGTGGTCCGGAGGGGGCGGGAAAGGCCGGCGGCGTTTCTACTGGTGAGTGATGAGGGTTACGGAGCTGTTCAGGGGTGCGTCTCTGGACGAGTGTCCTACCCGCCGGTACGGTTAGGGAGGCTGAGCAAGCGCTTAGATTGTCGTTCGCTCGGTCGGCAGCGGAAACACAGCCAGGACGAAGGCGGAGGTGGCGGCGGTGCGCCGTACGGTGTTCAACGAGGATCACGAGGCGTTCCGGGAGACCCTGCGCGCCTTCATCGAGGCCGAGGTCGTCCCGGTCTACGACGAGTGGTTCCAGGCGGGCATCGTGCCCCGCGAGTTCTACTACAAGCTCGCCGAGCTCGGCCTCTTCGGCATCAACGTCGACGAGGAGTACGGCGGCGCGGGCCTGGACACCCACAAGTTCGAGGCCATCCAGTACGAGGAGACCGCCCGCGCGGGCGTGAACTTCGGCGGCTCCGGCGTGCACGTGCTGCTCGCCCTGCCCTACATCAAGATGCTGGCCACCGGGGACCAGAAGAAGCGCTGGCTCCCGAAGTTCGTCTCCGCCGAGGAGATGTGGGCCATCGCCATGACCGAGCCGGGCACCGGCTCGGACCTGGCGGGCATGAAGACCACCGCCAAGCTCTCCGAGGACGGCACCCACTACGTCCTCAACGGCGCCAAGACCTTCATCACCGGTGGCGTCCACGCCGACCGCGTGATCGTCTGCGCCCGCACCGCCCCTGCGACCGCCGAGGACCGCCGTCACGGCATCTCCCTCTTCGCCGTCGACACCAAGTCCGAGGGCTACTCGATCGGCCGCAAGCTGGACAAGCTGGGCCTGCGCACCTCCGACACCGCCGAGCTGGCGTTCGTCGACGTCAAGGTGCCGGTCGAGGACCTGATGGGCGAGGAGAACAAGGGCTTCTACTACCTCGGCAAGAACCTGGCCTCCGAGCGCTGGGGCATCGCCTTCGGCGCCTACGCCCAGGCCAAGGCCGCGGTGGAGTTCGCCAAGCGCTACACCCAGGACCGCACGGTCTTCGGCAAGCCGGTCGCGTCCTTCCAGAACACCAAGTTCGAGCTGGCCGCCTGCAAGGCCGAGGTGGACGCGGCCGAGGCCGTGGCCGACCGCGCCCTGGAGGCACTGGACGCCGGTGAGCTGACCGCCGCCGAGGCCGCCTCCGCCAAGCTGTTCTGCACCGAGGTCGCCCACCGCGTGATCGACCGCGCCCTCCAGCTGCACGGCGGTTACGGCTACATGAACGAGTACCCGATCGCCCGCCTGTACGCGGACAACCGGGTGAACCGCATCTACGGCGGCACCAGCGAGATCATGAAGACGATCATCGCCAAGGACATGGGGCTGTAAGGTCCGCGAAAAGTCCGTCGGATAGTACTGGCGACATGAGTCAGGCACTTCAGTCGCTGCTCGATCTGCTCGACCTCGAGCAGATCGAGCAGGACATCTTCCGCGGTCGGTCACGGGCCGCCGTCGTCCCCCGGGTCTTCGGGGGACAGGTGGCGGCCCAGGCGCTGATCGCCGCGGGACGCACCGTCCCCGCCGACCGGTTCGCGCACTCGCTGCACGCGTACTTCCTGGTCGCCGGGGATCCCGGCGCCCCGATCGTGTACAACGTGGACCGGATCCGCGACGGCCGTTCCTTCACCACCCGCCGGGTGGTCGCCGTCCAGCACGGCCGGCCGATCTTCCACCTCTCCGCCTCGTTCCAGGTGCACGAGGAGGGGATGGACCACCAGACGGCGATGCCCGAGGTCCCGGACCCGGAGACGCTGCCGACCTTCGGCGAGATGATGCCGCGCTACGCGGACGCCTACGCCTCGCCGGAGATGCTGGAGCGCGTGGTCGAGGCGCGGGCCGCGGTCGACCTGCGGTACGTCAACCCGCCGCCCTGGGGCAGCGTGGGCGTGCCGCGCGAACCCCGCTCGCAGGTCTGGTTCCGCACCGAGGACAAGCTGGACGGGCCGCTCGACGACCCGCTGATGCACGTCTGCCTCGCCACCTACGTCTCCGACATGACCCTGCTGGACTCGGTGCTCCTCGCGCACGGGCGCGGCGGCTGGGCCAGCGGGGACGTGGTCGGAGCCTCCCCGGACCACGCCATGTGGTTCCACCGCCCGTTCCGCGCCGACGAGTGGCTGCTCTACGACCAGGAGTCGCCGTCCGCCTCCGGCGGCCGCGGGCTCGGCCAGGCGCGCATCTACACCCGCGACGGCAGCCTGGCCATCTCCGTCATCCAGGAGGGCGTCGTCCGCATCCCCCGCTGACGCGCCCGGCCGCCGCACCGGCCCCCCCGGACGTCCGAGGCCCCGTCACCGCCGCACGGCAGGTGGCGGGGCCTTCGTGCGTTCCGTCGCCCCGACCCGGCACGGCCCGTCGCGGCCCGTCGCGGCCCCACCCGACCCGACCCGGCCCGTCGCGACGGGACCCGCCCCGGCCGGTCCCGGCCCATTGACGCGTCCCGCTCACGACCGGTATTGACGCACAGGTAACGACCTTGATCTGTTCCGGACATGACGGGTGCTTAGGTTCGGCGCGCCCTGTCCCCGTGAAGAGGAGCCGACGGCATGCAACTGCTGGCAGCGCGCACCACCCGGCACACGAGACCACGGCGGAGACTCCGCCTGACGGCCGCCACCGGCGCGGCCGTCACGGCGGCGGTGCTGCTGGGCGGCCTGCTCGGCGCCCCCGCGGCCGGCGCCGCGCCGGACGCCTCGGCGGCCGGGGAGGTCGTCCCGCTCGCCGGTACCGGAGCCCGGCTGGGCGCCGACGGGAAGACCGCGGCGGTCCACGACTACGAGGCGGCGATCAAGGAGTCGGTCTGGGTCGACGCCCCCGACTTCGACGGGGACGGCCGGGGCGAGCGGATAGCCGTCGACATCATCCGCCCCGCCGAACTCGACGGCGTCGAGCGGGTGCCGGTGATCATGGACGCCAGCCCGTACTACGCCTGCTGCGGCCGCGGCAACGAAAGCGAGAAGAAGACCTACGACGAGAACGGCGTCATCAAGTCGTTCCCGCTCTGGTACGACAACTGGTTCGTGCCCCGCGGGTACGCCGTCGTCCAGGTCGACATGGCCGGCACCGGCCGCTCCACCGGCTGCGCCGACCAGGGCGGCCGCTCCGACATCCTCTCCGCCAAGGCCGCCGTGGACTGGCTGAACGGCAACGCCACGGCCTCCTTCGCCGACGGCGCCCCGGCCGACGCGTACTGGACCACCGGCGCCACCGGCATGATCGGCAAGTCCTACGACGGCACGCTCGCCAACGGCGTGGCCGCCCTCGGCACCGAGGGGCTGGAGACCATCGTGCCCATCGGCGCGATCAGCTCCTGGTACGACTACGACCGCTGGCAGGGCCTGCCGTTCTCCTACGGCTACCCGAACTACCTCTCCACCTATGTGGCCGGCGGACGGCACCTCTCCGTCGACTGCTCCGCCCAGCTCGAGCGGATGCGGGTCGACGCCGCCGACGAGACCGGTGAGCACACCGCCTTCTGGGACGAGCGCGACTACCGCGACGGCACCCTGGGCGACGCCTCCCGGGTCACGGCCTCGGCCCTGATCGTGCACGGCCTCCAGGACACCAACGTCGACACCCAGAACGCCACCCGCTGGTGGGAGGCGCTGGGCGAGCACGGGGTGGAACGGAAGATGTTCCTCACCCGGCTCGGCCACGTCGACCCGTTCGACTCCGACCGGGAGGAGTGGGTCGACACCCTGCACCGCTGGTTCGACCACGAGCTCCTCGGCGTCGACAACGGCATCACCGAGGAGCCGGCGGTGCGTGCCGAGATCGCCCCGGGCGAGGTCGTCCACTCCGACACCTGGCCGGTGACCGACCGGGTCGCCACGCTGCGACCGGGCGCCGACGGCACGCTGGCGCTGGGCGCGCGGGGCAGGAAGGGCGAGGCCGCCTGGACCAACAACCCCAACGGGCGGCTCGCCCAGATGCTGGGGTCCGGCGCGATGGACTCCCGCCTCCTCTTCACCACCGGGCGGCTCACGGACGACCTGCGCCTGTCCGGCGCCGCCTCGCTGACCACCACCGTCACCACCGGCGCGCCCACCGGCCAGCTCTCGGTCGCCCTGGTCGACTACGGCCCGGCCCCGCGGGTGTCCGCCTCGGGCGACGGCGCGCGCACCCTGGCCACGGAGACCTGCTGGGGCGCCGCCTCCGCGGTGGACGACGCCTGCTACCGGGAGGTCGAGCGCCGGATCGAGCAGTCCGACCTGCAGGTCCTCGGCCGCGGCTGGGCCCGGCTGGCCGGCGGCGGGAAGCACAGCCTCACCGTCGAGCTCCAGGCCAACGACGTCCTGGTCCCGGCCGGCCACCAGCTCGGCCTGATCGTCACCGGCTACGACGGCGGCACGGTGCGGGTCGACGGCGCCGCCTCGGCGTACCGGATCGACCTGGCCGCCACCCGGCTGAACCTCCCGGTCGCGGGCCCGATGCGGTCCTTCGCGCCGGGGGCCTCGCTGGTCCCGGGGACGGTGTCGGCGACGGACGCCCCCTCCGACGCGCGGCGCATCCCGCTGGGCTGAGCCGAGGACCCGGTGATGACCCGGTGAGAACCCGGTGCCCCGCCGCCCCGACGGGCGGCGGGGCACCGGCCTGTGAGGGGGCGGAAGCCTCGGCGGCGCAGCCCGCGACGGGACGCCGTCCGGCGGGCGTCCCGGACCGCGCCGGGCGACAATCGGGGCATGCCGGACACGACGGATCACGAGGCGGCCGCGGGCGGCGGCGAGAGCACCGTCACCGTGATCGTCGCGGCGGTGGCCAATCTCGGCATCGCGCTCGCCAAGGCGGTCGCCGGCGTCGTCAGCGGGTCGAGCGCCATGCTCTCCGAGGCCGCCCACTCGGTCGCCGACACGGTGACGGAGGTGCTGCTGCTCACCGCCCTGCGCCGGAGCGAGAAACCGGCCGACGAGGCCCACCCGCTGGGCCACGGCCCGGAGCGGTACATCTGGGCGCTGCTCGCCGCCGTGGCCACCTTCGTCGGCGGCGCCGTGTTCTCGCTCTACGACGGCGTCCACACCCTGGTGAAGGGCGAGGAACCCGGCGACCCGCTGGTCGCCTACGTCGTGCTGGCGGTGGCGTTCGTGCTGGAGGCGATCTCGCTGCGCACCGGGCTGCGGCAGACCCGGGCCGAGGCGCGGCGGTACGGCTCGACCTTCGGACGGTACCTGCGCCACACGCCCGACACCGCGGTCAAGGCCGTGGTCATGGAGGACAGCGCCGCCCTCGCCGGCCTGGTGCTGGCGGCGCTCGGACTGCTGGGCACCCAGCTCACCGGGTCCGGCGTGTGGGACGGCGTGGCCTCGCTGCTGATCGGCGTGCTGCTGCTGTACGTCGCGTGGGTGCTGGGCCGCTCCAACGCCGAGCTGCTGGTCGGGCGCCCGCTGCCCGCCGCCGTCCGCGACGGCATCCGCGCCGAACTGCGCGCCGTGCCGCACATCGAGGACGTCCTGGAGCTGACCACCCTGCTCCAGGGGCCGCGGGAGGCGCTGGTCGCGGCCAAGGTCGACTTCCGGGACGTCTCCACCGCCGCCGAGGTCGAGTGGGCCTGCGAGACGGCCGAGAAGCGGCTGCGGGAAGCGTTCCCGGTGGTCAGCCGGGTGTACCTGGACCCGACGCCCTCGGAGCCGCCGCGCCGGACCTAGTAGGGCGGCCCCGGGTCGGCCCTCGTGGAGCCCCCGGGTCGGCCCTTGCAGGACCCCGCGTCGGCCGTCGCAGGGCCCCGCGTCAGACCTCGTGGAGCCCCGCCGCGGAGAGCAGGTAGGCGGTCATCGGGTCGTAGTACCGGGGGCTGTGGACATGGTCGTCGAGCGGCACGGCGACCTGGAGGGTGCCCTCCGCCTCCGCCACGAACAGCGCCGGGTCGTTGCAGTCGGCGTACCCCACCGCGTCCACGCCGTGCTGCGCCGCGTACCCCGCCCAGCCGTGGTCGGCCACCACCAGGTCGGGCAGCGGGCGGCCGTCCTCCGCCAGGGCGTACAGGATCGCCCGCATGGGGTCGCCCGAGTGGGTGTGCCAGAGGCTCGCGCCGCGCTCCACCACCGCGACGTCGGCGAACTGCACCACCCGGCCCTCGACCGTGCCTAGGTCCTCCGGCACGACCATGACCTCGCAGCCCGCCGCGCGCAGGGCGGCCGCGGTGGCCCGGTGCACGTCCAGCAGCCCGCCGGGGTGCCCGGTGGCCAGCAGCACCCGCTGCCGGTCCTCCGCCGCCTTCCGCAGCCGGGCCGCCATCCGCTCCAGCCCGGACACGGTCAGCTCCGGGTCGATGGTGTCCTGCCCGACCCGGTGCGACGGGTCGTCGTCCACCCCCACCCGCTCCGCCATCACGGCCAGCACGTCCTGCTCGTCGGCCCAGCGGTCACCGAACTCCAGGCCGAACCAGTAGTACCGGTCGCCGTTGGCCAGGGCGCGGTAGTGGGACAGGTTGTTCTCGCGGGGCGTGGCGACGTCTCCCGCGATGCGGGTGCGGACGAGGTGCTCGATCAGCTCCTCGCGACTCGGCACGGCGGTCCCAGGTATCGGCATGCCCCCATTCTGATGGACCCCGCGCCGCACGTCCTGGGGATTGTCCACAGCCCTCGAACTCCCGTCCGGTAGTCGTACGATCATGCCGGACCGGCGGTCTTCACCGCGTCCTGGCCGAACTCCTCCACCCACACCGCGTGCTGTTCCGCGTAGCCCGCGACGAACCCCGCCCGCTCCTCGGGCGCCAGACACTTCCCGTACACCGTGCCCACCGGCACGAGGTCGGGCAGCGCCCGGAACAGCCTGGCCGCCGCCTCGGCCCTGTCCTGCCGGCCCAGCGCCTCGACGAGCAGGGGCACGGCCGCGCGGAGCAGTCCCGCCACGGCCACGTCCGCCCGGTCGATCCTGCGGAAGCTGTCCGCCTCCGGCACGCGGTGCTCCGGCCGTGCCAGAGCCTTCAGCCAGTGCAGGGTCACGAGCACCCGCCCCGCGCGCCGCACCGACTCCACCCTCGCCTTCGACACCCTTCCCCCCGGTCCGCGTCGTGCACGACGTCGGAGATCCCTACCCGCCCGGGCGGCACCGCATTCGACGGCGGGAGCCCGCGCCGTCCCGTCCGGCCCGGTGCTCCGATTGTTGCGGAGGGATGAAATCCGCTCCCGTCGTCGTTGGTGCCTTGCGGAAGATCAGGACCGACGGAGGGCACCCCGAGTGACGGAGCGGCAACAGGAGAACTCGCCCGGCTGGGCGCGCCGGCTCGCGGCGTACGCGTGGCGGCACCCCAAGGACGTGATCCTCGCCCTGGGCTCCTCGCTGGCCGGCATGGCGGTGATGGCGCTGATCCCGCTGATCACCAAGGTGATCATCGACGACGTGATCGTCCACCGCACCCGGGAGATGGCGCACTGGGCGGGCCTGCTGATCGCCGCCGCGTTCCTCGTGTACGTGATGACGTACATCCGCCGGTACTACGGCGGGCGCCTCGCCCTCGACGTGCAGCACGACCTGCGCACGGACATGTACCGCACCATCACCCGCCTCGACGGGCGGCGCCAGGACGAGCTGTCCACCGGCCAGGTCGTCGGACGGGCGACCAGCGACCTGCAGCTCATCCAGGGCCTGCTCTTCATGCTGCCGATGACGGTCGGCAACATCCTGCTCTTCCTGATCTCGCTCGGCGTGATGGCCGCCCTCTCCCTCCCGCTGACCGGCGTCGCCGTGGCCGTCGCCCCCGCCCTGTGGTGGATCGCCCGCCGCAGCCGGACCCGGCTGCACCCGGCCACCTGGTACGCCCAGGCGCAGGCCGCCGCGGTCGCCGGGGTGGTGGACGGTGCCGTCACCGGCGTCCGCGTGGTGAAGGGCTTCGGGCAGGAGGAGCAGGAGACCGGGAAGCTCCGCGCGGTGGGCCGCCGGCTCTTCGCCGGACGGCTGCGCACCATCAAGCTGAACGCCAAGTACACCCCCGCCCTGCAGGCGGTCCCGGCGCTCGGCCAGGTCGCCATGCTCGCCGTCGGCGGCTGGCTGGCGGTCGAGGGGCACATCACCCTCGGCACCTTCGTCGCCTTCTCCGCCTACCTGGCCCAGCTGGTCTCGCCGGTCCGCATGCTCGCCATGGTGCTCACCGTCGGCCAGCAGGCCCGGGCCGGCACCGAGCGCGTGCTGGAGCTGATCGACACCGAGCCGAGCTTCCGGGACGGCGCGACCGAGCTGCCCGCCGACGCGCCCGCCACCGTCGAGTTCGACGACGTCTCCTTCGCCTACAGCGACACCCGTCCCGTCCTGGACGGGCTCTCGCTCACCATCCGGCCCGGCGAGACCGTCGCCGTGGTCGGTTCCTCCGGCTCCGGCAAGTCCACGGTGTCGCTGCTGCTGCCCCGCTTCTACGACGTCACCGGCGGCGCCGTCCGCGTCGGCGGGCGGGACGTGCGGGAGCTGACCCTCCGGTCGCTGCGCGACGCGATCGGGCTGGTGCCCGAGGACTCCTTCCTGTTCTCCGAGTCCGTCCGCGACAACCTCGCCTACGGCCGGCCCGAGGCCACCCAGGAGGAGATCGAGCGGGCCGCCCGCGCCGCCCAGGCCCACGACTTCATCACCGCGCTGCCCGAGGGCTACGCCACCAAGGTCGGCGAGCACGGACTCACCCTCTCCGGCGGCCAGCGCCAGCGCATCGCGCTCGCCCGCGCCATCCTCACCGACCCCCGCCTGCTGATCCTCGACGACGCCACCTCCGCCGTCGACGCCCGCGTCGAGCAGGAGATCCACGAGGCGCTGCGCCACGTGATGCGGGGCCGCACCACCCTCCTGATCGCCCACCGCCGCTCCACCCTCAACCTCGCCGACCGGATCGCCGTCCTCGACGCCGGCCGCCTCGCCGACATCGGCACCCACGAGGAGCTCACCGAGCGCTGCCCGCTCTACCGCGGCCTGCTCACCGACCCCGACGAGCTCGGCGGCGTCTCCCCCGGGCACGTCCGGGCGGTCACCGGGGAGCGCGACGACGAGGCCGCCGGCACCACGGTCCGCGAGGAGCTGGACGCCGAGTTCGACGCCGAGCGCGGTGTCACCCCCCGCCTGTGGACGGGCGACCGCGAGCCCCGCGACGCCGCCCTGGAGGGCATGCCCGCCACGCCGGACCTGCTGGCCAAGGTCGACGCGCTGCCCCCGGCGGACGACACCCCCGAGGTGGACGAGGAGCGCGCCGTCCGCGCCGAGGAGGAGTACAACCTCCGCCGCCTGCTCCGCGGCTTCGGCGCCCCGCTGGCGGTCAGCCTGCTGCTGGTCGCGATCGACGCGGGCATGGGCCTGCTGCTCCCGATCCTGATCCGCAACGGCATCGACGACGGCGTCCAGCGGGCCGCGCTCGGCGGCGTGTGGGCGGCGTCGCTGATCGCGCTGGGCGTGGTGCTCACCCAGTGGGCCGCGCAGATCGGCGAGATGCGGATGACCGGCCGCACCGGCGAACGGGTGCTGTACGCGCTCCGCCTGAAGATCTTCGCCCAGCTCCAGCGGCTCGGCCTGGACTACTACGAGCGCGAGCTCACCGGCCGGATCATGACCCGCATGACCACGGACGTCGACGCGCTGGCGACCTTCCTGCAGACCGGACTGGTCACCGCGTTCGTCTCGGTGGTCACCTTCTTCGGCATCATGGGCGCCCTGCTGGTGATCGACGTCGAGCTGGCGCTGGTGGTCTTCGCGACGCTGCCGCCGCTGATCGTCACCACGTACTTCTTCCGCCGCGCGAGCGTGAAGGCGTACGAGCTGGCCCGCGAGCGGGTCTCCACGGTCAACGCCGACCTCCAGGAGTCGGTCGCCGGACTGCGCGTCCTCCAGGCGTTCGGCCGGGAGCGCTCCGGCGGCGAGCGGTTCGCCGCCCGCAGCGACCTCTACCGCCGGGCCCGGATCCGCGGCCAGTGGCTGATCTCCGTCTACTTCCCGTTCGTGCAGTTCCTCGCCACGGTCGCCTCGGCGGCCGTGCTGTGGGTGGGCGCCGGGCGGATCGCGGCCGGCACGCTCACCGCGGGCGCGCTGGTCGCCTACCTGCTCTACATCGACCTGTTCTTCGCCCCGGTGCAGCAGCTCTCGCAGGTCTTCGACGGCTACCAGCAGGCCGCGGTCTCGCTGGGGCGCGTCCAGGAACTGCTGCGGGAGCCGACCTCGACCCCGCCGGCCGCGAAGCCGGTGCCGGTGCGCGGGGTGCGGGGGGAGATCGCCTTCGAGGACGTGCGGTTCGCGTACGGCGCCGACGGCGCCGACGGGGACGACGCCGCGGCGCTGACCGGGATCGACCTGCGGATCCCCGCGGGCCAGACCGTGGCCTTCGTCGGCGAGACCGGCGCCGGCAAGTCCACGCTGGTGAAGCTGGTGGCCCGGTACTACGACCCGACCTCCGGGCGGGTCACCGTCGACGGCCACGACCTGCGGGAGCTGGACCTCACCGGGTACCGGCGCCGGCTGGGCGTGGTGCCGCAGGAGGCGTACCTCTTCCCCGGCACGGTCCGGGACGCCATCGCCTACGGGCGGCCGGAGGCCACCGACGCGGAGGTCGAGGCGGCGGCACGGGCGGTCGGGGCGCACGAGATGATCGCCACCCTGGAGGGCGGCTACCTTCACGCCGTTGCCGAGCGGGGACGGAACCTCTCCGCCGGGCAGCGGCAGCTGATCGCGCTGGCCCGGGCGGAGCTGATCGACCCGGACGTGCTGCTGCTCGACGAGGCCACCGCCGCGCTGGACCTCGCCACCGAGGCGCAGGTCAACGCCGCCACGGAGAAGCTGGCGGGGCGGCGCACCACCCTGGTCGTCGCCCACCGGCTCACCACGGCGGCGAAGGCCGACCGGGTGGTCGTGATGGACCACGGCCGGGTCGCCGAGGACGGCACCCACGACGAGCTCCTCGCCCGGGGCGGTCGCTACGCGAAGCTGTGGCACACCTTCATCGGCGCCCCCGAACCGGCCGTCGACCACCGCTGAACCCCTGGCGCTCGCGGTCAACCGGCGGTGCGTTCCAGGAGAAGAGGAGGCGGGAGGCCCGCCCTAGCGTGATGCCCGAGGAGGCGACGCCCGGACGCGGGGCCCCGCGGGGCCGGCGCCGTCCGCACGGCGGCCCGCCTCCTCGCGGCGCGGCACGCTTCCGCCGGGCCGCCTCCTCGCGGCGCGGCGCCCCTCCGCGCGCGCCGCCCACTCCGGACGAAGGAACACGACGTGCCGTACATCACCGTGGGGCAGGAGAACTCCGCCCCCGTCGACCTGTACTACGAGGACCACGGCTCGGGGCGGACGGTCGTGCTCATCCACGGCTTCCCCCTCGACGGCCACTCCTGGGAACGGCAGAGCGCCGCCCTGCTCGCCGCCGGCCACCGCGTCGTCACCTACGACCGCCGCGGTTTCGGCCGGTCCGGCCAGCCGTCCGCCGGCTACGACTACGACACCTTCGCGGCGGACCTGAACACCGTCATGGAGACCCTCGACCTGCGGGACGCGGTCCTGGTCGGGTTCTCGATGGGCACCGGCGAGGTCGCCCGGTACGTCTCCGCCTACGGCTCCTCCCGGGTGGCCAAGGTGGCCTTCCTCGCCTCGCTGGAACCCTGCCTGCTCAAGAGCGAGGACAACCCGGACGGAGTGGCCCCGAAGGAGTTCTTCGACGGCGTGGTCGCCGCCGTGCGGCAGGACCGCTACGCGTACTACACCGCCTTCTTCGAGGACTTCTACAACCTGGACGAGAACCTGGGCACCAGGATCAGCGAGGAGGCGGTCCGCAACAGCTGGAACGTCGCCGCCGCCGGCGGCGCCTTCGCCGCGTCCGCCGCGCCGTCGACCTGGTACACCGACTTCCGGGCCGACATCCCCGCCATCGACGTGCCCGCCCTGATCCTGCACGGCACGGCCGACCGGATCCTGCCGGCCGAGGGGACCGCGCGGCCCTTCCGCAAGGCCCTCCCGTCCGCGGACTACGTCGAGATCGAGGGCGCCCCGCACGGACTGCTGTGGACCCACGCGGAGGAGGTCAACGCCGCGCTCCTCGCCTTCCTGGCGAAGTGACGCCGCGGCGGCCGCCCCGGCGGCATTTCTGCCTGTTGTTCTGCCTGGGACCGGTGGCCGCCCGCTGATTGGCTGGTGCTCACGGACGGACGGGGGTCACGCCCCGGGGGGGACCCCCGCCCGTCCGTTCCCCACCCGACGCCCTACCCCTGAGCGGAGAGCGACGTGAGCCTGGTGCTGACCACCGACTCCGTGCCGGACCTGGACAAGGTCGCCTACTGGAACGAGGCGGTGAGCAGGACGCTGGTGCCGGTGTCGGTCGCCCCGCGCGGCGACGGCCCGTTCCGCGGCCGGATCGCCACCCGCCGCCTCGGGTACCTCCAGGTCTCCACCCTGGAGGCGGACGCCGAACGGCTCAGCCGCACCCCGGCGCTGATCGGCCCCTCGGCGGAGGCGCTGGTCGCGGTCGGCCTCCAGATGTCCGGCACGGCCACCTTCCTCCACGACGGGGGACGCGCGGAGGTCGGCGAAGGAGACCTCGTGGTGTACGACACCACACGGCCGTACTCCTTCGACCACCCGCTGCGCCACGTCCAGCACGTCTTCCAGCTGCCCCGCCGCGCGCTGGGCGTCCCGGACCCCGACGTCCGCGAGGTCACCGGGCGGGTCATCGGCACCGCGAACGGCTTCGGCGCGGTGCTGCTCCCGTTCCTGACCGCCCTGGCCACCTCGACCGACCGTCACCCCCCGGCCGTCACCAACCGGCTGGCCGGCAACGTCGTCGACCTGTTCGCCACCCTGATCGCCGAACAGCTCCACCCGGGCGGCACGGACGCGGACACCACCCGCGCCCATCTGCTGCTGCGCGTGCGCGAGCACATCGACCGGAACCTCGGCGACCCGGACCTCTCCCCGGAGAGCATCGCCCGACGGCACCGGATCTCCATCCGGTACCTGCACCGGCTGTTCGAGGGGGAGGGGATCACCGTGGGCCGGCTCATCCAGCAACGGCGCCTGGAGGAGTGCGGACGGGAACTGGCCCGCCGCGGCAGGACGGCCCCCACCGTGTCCGCGGTGGCCCAGCGGTGGGGCTTCGTCAGCCCGGCCCACTTCAGCCGCGCCTTCCGCGCCGCCTACGGCGTCTCCCCCCGGGAATGGCGCGGACTGCGCGCCGACCAGGACCGGACCGGGCGGCCCCCGGCCGGCACGCCGACGCCCGCGGCCCGACTGGAGACCGTGTGAGCGACCTCGTCCCCTCGACCCGCCCCCGTACCGTCCTCGACCACCCCACCAGGGCCTTCGTGACCCGGCACACCTGTCCGGGATCGGCACGCCACCCGGACCCGGAGCGGGCCCGGCGGGACCTGGCCCGTCTCCAAGGGGCGGGCGTCCCCGACCCCCTCGACGACGAGGAGGCCACCTCCACGGAGTGGTTCGCCCTGCCGGGCGGGCCGACCGGGCACGTCCAGGTCAAGGTGGTCAGGCCCGCCGACAGCGTCGGCCGGATCCCCGTCGTGCTGTTCCTGCACGGGCTGGGCTGGGTCCTGGGCGACGCCGGCACCCACGAGCGCCTGGTGCGGGCGTTCGCCCTCGGCACGGACGCGGCCGTGGTCTTCGTCGAGTACGAGCGCGCCCCGGAGGCGCAGTACCCGGTCGCCCTCGAGCAGTGCTACGCGGTCGCCCGGTGGATCTGCGGGCGGGGCGGCGAGATCGGCCTGGACGGGAGCCGGATGGCCGCCGTGGGCGACTCGGCCGGCGGCAACCTGGTCGCGGCGCTGACCCTGCTCGCCAAGGAGCGCGGCGACGTGCGCCTGCTGCAGCAGGTGCTGCACTGCCCGGTGACCGACGCCGACTTCGACACGCCCTCCTACCGGGAGTTCGCCGAGGGCTACTTCCTCGGCCGCGAGACGATGCGCTGGTTCTGGGACCAGTACCTGCCCGACGTGCGACGGCGGTCCCTGGCCACCGCGTCACCGCTGCGGGCGACGGTGCAGCAGCTCACCGGGCTCCCGCCGGCGCTGGTGGTCACCAGCGAGGCCGACGTGGTGCGCGACGAGGGCGAGGCCTACGCGGCGAAGCTCCGCGCGGCCGGCGTGGAGGTGGTGTCCATGCGGTACCACGGCACGGTCCACGGCTTCACGGTGCTGGACCCGCTGCGGGACACCGACGCCGCCCGCGCCGCCCTCGTCCAGGCCGTCGACACCGTGCACGTCGCGCTGCACCGGCACCGCGGCTGACGCCGCTGCCGGTTCGCCACGCGTCCGGTTTGCCACGCGTCCGGTTCGCCGCGCGTCCGGTTCGCCGCGCGTCCGGGGCGGCGAGGCGTCCCCGGGCCTGCGGGCGTGCCCCCGGTCGACGGGCCGCGGCCCGTCCGGCGGAGTGCGGTGCACTGCCGGGCAAGCCCCGGTGCACCGACCGGAAACCCGGCCGGACCCGCCCGGCCTAGCGTGGCGCCGCAGCAGCCGCGGGAGTGCACGCGGCACTTCACGGGTCGACGGGCGTCAGGGACGGGCACGGACACGATGGACAGCGAACGGCCGACATCTCGGCGGACGGCGGCGGCACCGGCAGCGGCGGCGGGACCGGCAGCGGGGGCGGCACCGGGGTCCGGAGCGGGGTCCGGAGCGGGGCCGGGACCGGCACTGGAGGCGGGACCGGCACCGGGGGCGGGGACCGCAGGCGCGTGGGCGCCCCTGGCGGCGCGTGTCTTCCGCGCGCTGTGGATCGCGCAACTGGTGTCCAACACCGGCACCTGGATGCAGACGGTCGGCGCCCAATGGCTGCTCGTCGGGGAGAGCGCCGCCCTGGTGACGCTCGTGCAGACCGCCGCCAGCCTGCCGGTCGTGCTGCTCGCGCTGCCGTCCGGGGTGCTGGCCGACCGGTACGACCGCCGCAAGGTGCTCCTGGTCGCCCAGTTCTCCATGCTCGCCGTCTCCGCCGTGCTGGCCGTGCTCGTGTTCCGGGGCGCGGCCGCCCCGGCCGTCCTGCTCGGCCTCACCTTCCTGCTGGGCTGCGGCACCGCGCTGATGGGCCCGGCCTGGCAGGCGATCCAGCCCGAGCTGGTCGAACGGCAGCAGCTGGGGCAGGCGGCGGCGCTGGGGGCCGTGAACATGAACCTGGCCCGCGCGGTGGGCCCGGCCCTCGGCGGCGTGGTGATCGCCGCGGCGGGCGCGGGCTGGGTCTTCGCCTTCAACGCCCTGTCCTACCTGGGCACCGCGGCGGTCCTCCTGCTGTGGCGGCGTCCGGCCGCGCCCCGGCCCGCGGCCGGGGGCGAGGGCATGCTGGCGGCCGTGCAGGCCGGCCGCCGGTACGTGTGGCACGCGCCCGGCGTCCGCCGGATCCTGCTGCGCACGGCCCTGTTCATCCCGGGCGGCGCCGCCCTGTGGGCGCTGCTGCCCCTGGTCGCGAGCCGGACCCTGGGACTCGGCTCGGGCGGGTACGGCGTGCTGCTCGGCGTCGTCGG
This sequence comes from Streptomyces sp. NPDC047130, assembly GCF_040643475.1. NCBI lineage: Bacteria > Bacillati > Actinomycetota > Actinomycetes > Kitasatosporales > Streptomycetaceae > Streptomyces > Streptomyces sp. NPDC047130. Next base: position 310,302 of record NZ_JBEYUK010000004.1, read on the forward strand.
ACTCGGCGCGGTGTGCGGTGCGTTCGTCCTGCCCGCCGCCCGGCGCCTGCTGGGCGCCAACGGCACCCTCGCGGCGGGCGCGACGGTCTTCGCCGCGGCCCTGGCGGTGCTGGCCACCACCCGTCTGCCCTGGCTCGCGGCGGTGGCGCTGCTGCCCGCGGGGGTGGCGTGGATCGGCGTGCTGTCCACGCTCAACGCGGCCGTCCAGCAGCGGCTGCCCGGCTGGATCAGGGGTCGGGGCCTGGCCGTCTACCTCGTGGTGTTCCAGGGCGGGCAGGCCCTGACCGCCCCCGTGTGGGGTGCGCTGGCCGACGGGCTGGGACTGGCCGTCGCGCTGCTGGCCGGCGCCGCCCTGCTGGTGGGCTGCGCCGTGAGCGTGCGCCGGTGGCCGCTGCACGACATGGACGGGGTCGACCCCGCCCTGTCCGACCACTGGCCGGACCCGCCGCTGGTCTTCGAGCCCGGACCGGCCGACGGCCCGGTGCTGGTCACCGTCGTCCACCGGATCGCGCCCGGCAACCGGGCCGCCTTCACCGACCGCATGCGGCACGTGGCCCGCTCACGGCGCCGTACGGGAGCCCTCTCCTGGGGCCTCTACCAGGACGGCGCGGACCCGGAACGGTTCGTCGAGACGTACCTGGTCGGCTCCTGGGCGGAGCACCTGGCCCAGCACCACGGCCGGCTGACGGCCGGTGACCGCCGGGCCGAGGAGGAGGCGCGCGGCCTGCTCGTGGAGGGCACCGCCCCCGAGGTCACCCACGCCTTCGACGTCACCGCCGGCCCGGTGACCCCCGCCGCGGCGGACGCCGGCGCCGACGTACGTTCGGCCGACCGGTCCCGGCGGTCCCGTCCGTCCTAGACCGCCCGCCGCCTGAACAGCGGTTCCGGGACGGCCACCGCGACGCCGAGGCCCCCCGCGCACCGCCTCGATCACCTGGGTCACGGGCTGGTGCTCGGCGAACCCCCGCAACCAGGACGGCATCGTGCCGCTCTCCACGAAGGCGCTGCTCGGGTACGGCAGGAAGCTCTGCGCGCGGGGCGCAACCGTACGGCGGCACGGCTGCGCACGGGACGCGGCGACCGGCGGCGCGGCTGCGCCGGGGCGTGGCCGGACGACAGTGCGGCCGGACGGGGGAGCGGTGGTGGCCGGGGAACGGCGGCGGCTGCGGGGGGTGGTGGCGGCCGGGAGGCCGAAACCGACGTCCGCCCCTGGTGGGACGGGTGACGCACCGGTAGGTTCGGGCCACCTATGACTCCCAGGGGAGGGTGCATGCGCAACGCGCTCAGAGGGGCGGTGGCGCTCGGTGTGCTGATGGGCACACTGGGCACGGTGACGACGGCGACCGCCGTCCAGCCCGAGGCCACGGCCACCACGGCCGCCACCGCGGCCACCACCGGCGTCAACGCCGAGGCGGACATCCTGGACCGGCTTCTCGCGATACCCGGGATGAAGCTGATCCAGGAGAAGCCGTACACCGGCTACCGCTTCTTCGTGCTGAACTACACCCAGCCGGTGGACCACCGCGACCCGTCGAAGGGCACGTTCCAGCAGCGCATCACCGTGCTGCACAAGGACGTCTCCCGCCCGACGGTCTTCTACACCGGCGGCTACAGCGTCTCCACCAACCCGAGCCGCCGCGAGCCCACCCAGATCGTCGACGGCAACCAGATCTCCATGGAGTACCGGTTCTTCTCGCCGTCCCGCCCGGACCCGGCCGACTGGTCGGACCTGGACATCTGGCAGGCTGCCAGCGACCAGCACCGCATCTTCCGGGCCCTCAAGCCGATCTACAACGAGAACTGGCTGTCCACCGGCGGCTCGAAGGGCGGCATGACCGCCACCTACTACGAGCGCTTCTACCCGCGCGACATGGACGGCGTGGTCGCCTACGTCGCCCCCAACGACGTGGTGAACAAGGAGGACTCGGCCTACGACGAGTTCTTCGCGACGGTCGGCACCAAGGAGTGCCGCGACCGCCTCAACGGCGTGCAGCGCGAGGCGCTGGTCCGCCGCGACGCCCTGATGAAGCGTTACGAGGCCGCCGCCGCGGAGAACGGCTGGACCTTCGACACCATCGGCTCCATGGACCGCGCCTACGAGGCCGTGGTGCTGGACTACGTGTGGGGCTTCTGGCAGTACAGCACCGTCGCCGACTGCGCCTCGATCCCGGCCGACGCGGCGAACGCCACGGACGAGGAGATCTGGAACTCGGTCGACACGATCTCCGGGTTCTCCTTCTACACCGACCAGGGCCTGAGCCCGTACACGCCGTACTACTACCAGGCCGGCACCCAGCTGGGCGCGCCCACGATCACCTTCCCGTACATCGAGGACGAGCTGATCCGCTACGGCTACCAGCCGCCGCGGAACTTCGTGCCGCGTTCCATCCCGATGCGGTTCCAGCCGTCGGCGATGCGCGACGTGGACAACTGGGTGCGCAGGAACGCGCGTCAGATGCTCTTCGTCTACGGGCAGAACGACCCGTGGGGCGCCGAGCCGTTCCACCTGGGCAAGGGCGCGAAGGACTCCTACGTGCTGACCGCGCCCGGGATGAACCACGGCGCGAACGTGGCCGGTCTGGTCCCGGAGGAGAAGGCGCTCGCCACCGCGCGGATCCTGGAGTGGGCCGGCGTCGCCCCGGCCGCCGTCCAGGCCGACCCGGCCAAGGCGAAGCCGCTGGCGAAGTTCGACGCCAAGCTGGACAAGCGGGACGTGGAGCGGGAGCCCACCCTGCGTCCCTGACCCGGCCCGGCAGCGACGGACGGTACCGGCCGTGCCGTGCGGGGGAGACCCCGCGCGGCACGGCCGCCGCGTTCCGCCGGGAGCCGTGCGCCCTGCCGCCTCAGAGCTCGCGCGCGCAGCCGACCGGCCGGTCGCCGCCGAGCCGCACGTACAGGTCGGTCGACGCGGGGCACCGGTCGCGGTCGGTCACCGCGCGGGTGACCTCGAACTCCGGCGCGTGCTCGCCCGTGCCGTCGCAGGCCGTCTCGCGGACCTCGCCCTCGCCGGTGCCGTGGACGCAGTCCCCGGCCACCGTCAGCGGGCCGCCCCCGCCGCCCGGGTCGCCGGGATGCGGCGGCTGGAGGTTGCGCATGCAGGCGTACCCGCGCGGGGTGACGCCGTCGCCGTCCTCGTCCGAGGCGGACCCGCGGTCGCTGACGTGGAGCACGAAGTCGGTGTTCGCCGGACAGGCCGGGCCGCCCGTGGGCCGCCCCTCGTGCCGCGCGGTCACCCGGGCCACCGCCCGCTCGCCGGTGCAGGGCACCTCGACGAAGCTGCGGGACCCGGACGAACTGCACTCGCCGACCGCCAGGAACACCTCGCCGTGACCCGTCGGCGACGGCCCCGCCGCGGCCCGCCCCCGGCCGTCCCCCTCGGTCCCGGCCGGCACCGGAGACCCGGGCGTCCCCGACGGGGCGCCGGGCCCGCACCCCGAGCCCAGCAGCGCGCCGAGCAGCACGGCGCCCGCCACCGCCACAGCAGAAAGTCGCATCGGTCCATCCCCCCGCAGCAGCCTGCCCCGCCGGGGAGCGGGACACGCCGGGCCTCGGGGAGGAATGGGGCCGAACCGGTATCTGTGCGGCGATGGCGGGCGCAGGCCGCGTACGACGGATGCACGGCCGCCCGGTACCTCAGGCGGGCGTGCCCCGCGCCGCCCGGTGTCCCAGGCGGGCCGTGCCCCACGCCGCCCGCCGCCCGGTGTCCCAGGCCGCTCGTACCTCGGGCGCCGCGGCGCTTCGGGACGGGCCGGCGCCCCGGCGCTTCGGACCGGCCGCAGCCCCGGGCTGCCGGGCCCCCGGGGCAGCGGCTGCGCGGTGCCCGGCGGTCAGTACGTCAGCCCGTGCCCGACCGGGTACAGCACCTCGCTCGGCGCGTCGGCCCGCTGCACCGGCACCGGCAGCCTGCCGCTCGGCGAGACCACCCCGGCGATGACCCGCGCGGCGGCGCGCACCTCCGTGTCGGTCCACGAGTAGGAGGCCAGCACGGCCGGCGCGTCCGGCAGGTGCGCCACGTCGTACGGGTTGCGCACCGCCACCACGACCACGGGCCTGCCGGTCTCCCGCAGGCGCTGCACCAGCGTCCGCTGCGCACTGCTCGCCGTCACGTTGTAGGTGGCCACCACCACCGCGTCCGCGTCCGCCGCCGCCGTCACCGCGCCCGCGATCACGGAGGCGGACGGCGCGGTCCCGGTGGTGCGGGCCGTGGTGGCGAAACCGAACCGGGCCAGCTCCGCGGCGATCACCCGGGTGGTGGGGCCGTCGGAGAGCGACGGGGAGGCCGGGTCCGGGCCGACGACCAGGATCCGGCGGTGGCTCAGCCGGTTCAGCGGGAGCAGGCCGCCCTCGTTCACCAGCAGCGTGGTGGTGCGGTCGGCGATCCGGTCGGCCGCCTTGTAGTGGGCGCGGGTGCCCACCGCCTCGTCGACGCCGTCGTGGGTGACGTACGGGTCCTGGAAGAGGCCCAGTTTCGCCTTGAGGCGGAGGATGCGCAGGATCGATTCCTCAAGGCGCGCCTCGGTCAGCTCGCCGCTGCGGACGGCGTCCAGCACCGCGTTCCACGACACGCTGATGTCCGGCGGGTTGAGCAGCTGGTCGACGCCGGCCTGGACCGCCATCACCGCCACCCGCGCGTCGCCGTACTTGGTCCGCACGCCCTGCATGCCGAGGGAGTCGGTGACCACCACGCCGTCGTAGCCGAGCTCCTCGCGGAGGATGCCGGTGAGGATCGGCCGGGAGAGCGTGGCCGGGTCGCCGGACGGGTCCAGCGCGGGCACCATCAGGTGCGCCGTCATGATCGAGTCGATCCCGGCCCGGATCGCCGCCCGGAACGGCGGGGCGTCCAGCTCGTCCCACTCCTCGCGGCTGTGGGTGATGATCGGGAAGCCGTAGTGGCTGTCGACGGCGGTGTCGCCGTGGCCCGGGAAGTGCTTGGCGGTGGCCGCCACGCCGGCGTTCTGGTAGCCCACCACCTCGGCGGCGGCCAGCCGGGCCACGGCCTGCGGGTCGGCGCCCAGGGAGCGCACGCCGATCACCGGGTTGGCCGGGTTGACGTTGACGTCGCAGACCGTCGAGTAGTTCTGGCGGATGCCCAGCGCCGCCAGCTCCGCACCCGCCACCCGGCCCAGCGCCTTCGCGTCGGCCTTCGAGCCGCCGGCGCCCAGCGCCATCGCGCCCGGCAGCAGGGTGGCCGGCTTGCCGACGCGGGCCACGATGCCGTGCTCCTGGTCGGTGGCGATCAGCATCGGCAGGCCGCGCGGAAGGTCCAGGGACGCCTTCTGGATGCCGTTGGAGAGGTCGGCGATCTGGTGGGGGTCACGCGTGTTGTGGGCCCAGGCGAAGTAGATGATGCCGCCGAGCCGGTACTTCTCGATCAGTTCGGCGGCGTTGCGGACGCCGATCTCCTTGAGGTTGGCGTCGACGTCCGCCTGGTCGGGGGCGGTCGCCGAGTGGCCGTAGACCCGCATCACGAAGAGCTGGCCGACCTTCTCCTCCAGGGTCATCCCGGAGACGAGCGCCCGGAGCCGCTCGTCGTCCACCGGCGCCGGGCCGTCGGCGGCGAGGGCGGGGGTGCCGACCGCCAGAGCCGCGGTGATCCCGGCGGTGGCGGCGAGAACGGTACGTCTGGAGGGTCGAGCGGTGTTTCCCGAGGCGGTGGTTCCGTTGAGCCCCGTGCTGGAGTCGCGCACGTGCGCCCCTTCCGTGGTGAAGGAAACTGCCGAGGGGTCACGAATATCGGGGAAGTTTCTTTCGGTCAAGAGCGACGGCCGCACCGGACGCCGAGCGGTGGCCCGCCACCGGCGCCGTGGAGGGGGGTGGCGCCGGTGACGGGCGGGGCTGCCGGCCGCAGGCGGAGGGGAGGGGAGAAACCGGCCCCCACAGGTGGCCGGTCGACCGCTCTGCGGTGACTCGTCCGGCAGTACGGCCTTTGGACGCGCCGGCCCGCGTCACGGTTCCCCGGCGATCCGTCCCCAGCGGGCCCGCAGCGTCCGCACGGTCTCGGCCACGGCCGGACGCCGGGCCGCCTCCTCCCGCCACACGGCGTACAGCCGCCGCACCGGCACCGGCTCCATCGGCACCGTCACCACCTCCTCGGGCAGCGGCCCGCGGCCCAGCCGGGGGATCACCGCCACGCCCAGGCCCGCCGCCACCAGCGCGACCAGCGTGGGGTTCTCGTCCGCGGTGTGCACCACCCGCGGCTCGTGCCCGGCCGAGCGCATGGTCCGCACCAGCCAGTCGTGGCAGACCCGCCCCGGCGGCTGGCACACCCACGGCTCGCCGGCCAGTTCCTCCCGCCGCACCACGTCCCGGCCGGCCAGCCGGTGCCCGCGCGGCACCATCAGGTCGCTGCGGTCCTCACCGATGCGCTGCCGGGCCAGCCCGGGCGGCAGGGTCGCCGGAGCGACGTCCCAGTCGTGGGACACCGCCATGTCCACGGCGCCCTTGGCCACCATCCCCACCGAGAGGTGCGGGTCCACCTCGCTCAGCCGGACGTCCAGCGCCGGGTGCCCCGCCACCAGGTCGGCCAGCACCCCCGGCATCAGCCCGCGGGCCGCCGACGGGAAGGCGGCGATCGTCAGCCGCCCCGCCGGCTCCCCGCGCCGCGACTCCAGCTCCGCCTCCGCCCGCTCCACGATGCCGAGCAGTTCGCGCGCGGTCCCGGCGAGCCGCCGGGCGTCCTCGGTGAGCCGCACCCCGCGGCCCTGCCGCTCCAGGAGCACCGTGCGGGTCTCCCGTTCCAGCTTGGCGATCTGCTGGGACACCGCCGAGGGGGTGTAACCCAGCGACTCCGCCGCCGCGTTGACGGTGCCGTGCACGGCGACCGCGTGCAGGGCGCGCAGCCGCTGCAGATCGAGCATGGCCCGGTCCCCTCCGATCCGTTCCGCTTCCCCGTGCCGCCATCATGCAGTATCGCTACATCCACGGGTGCAGCAATCATCGCTGGTGCTTCACGGTGCCGCGGGCGGATCCTCGATCCATGCGACCTGCTCATCTCCTCCTGGCCGTGTCCGTCGCGGCGATCTGGGGCGTCAACTTCGTGGTCATCGAGATAGGCCTCGACCACTTCCCCCCGCTGCTGCTGTCCGCGCTGCGGTTCCTCCTCGCCGCCCTGCCGGCCGTCTTCCTCGTCGGGCGGCCCAAGGTGGCGTGGAAGTGGATCGTGGGCGTGGGACTCGCCCTGGGGGTGGCCAAGTTCGGCCTGGTCTTCGTCGGCATGGACCAGGGCATGCCCGCCGGGCTCACCTCGCTGGTCCTGCAGATCCAGGCCGTCTTCACCGCCCTGTTCGCCTTCGCCGTGCTCGGCGAGCGCCTCACCGGGCCGCGGGTGGCCGGCATGGCCGTGGCGGTGGCCGGGATCGTGGTGGCCGCCGTCGACGAGGGCGGTACGGGGCCGCTGCACGCCTTCGCGCTGGTGGTCCTCGGCGGCGCCTGCTGGGGCGTCTCCAACGTCCTCACCCGCAAGGCGTCCCCGCCGGACGCGCTCAACTTCATGGTCTGGGTGAGCACCGTGCCGGTGCTTCCGCTGCTGGCCCTCTCGCTGCTCACCGAGGGCGCCGGCCGCGACCTGGCCGCCCTGCGCGCCCTCGACGGCGAGGGCGTCGCCGTCATCCTCTTCATCGCCTGGGTCAGCACCGTCTTCGGCTTCGGCGCCTGGGGATGGCTGATCAAGCGCCACCCGGCGTCCACCGTGGCCCCGTTCTCCCTGCTGGTCCCGGTCTTCGGCATGGCCTCCGCCCGGCTCCTGCTGGACGAGGCGGTCAGCCCGCTGCGCTGGGCGGCCGCGGCGCTGCTGGTGACGGGCGTCGCCATGACCTCGCTGTCCCGCCCGGGCGGGAAACCCGTCGCCGGCCGGCCGGGCGGTGCGGCAGACTCCCTGCCGCGCACCCCGACGAAGGAGGACCCGGATGGGATGGCTGCCGACCGCCCCGACGCTGGAGGGCTCACGGGTACGGCTGGAGCCGCTGCACCCGCGTCACGCGGCTGACCTGGCCGTGGCCGCGGAGGAGGACCGGGCCACCTACGCCTGCACCTGGGTCCCCCGCGCCGACGAGGTCCCGCACTACATCGCCACCCGGCGGGGGGACGCCGAGGAGGGGACGGTGGCGCCCTACGCCCAGATCTCGCCGGCCACCGGCCGTGCCGTCGGCTGCACCTCCTTCTGCGCCCCGCGCTCCTGGCGTTCCCCGGAACGGCTGGACGCGGTGGAGGTCGGCTGGACCTGGCTGGGCCGCTCCGCGCAGGGGACGGGCATCAACACCGAGGCCAAGCTGCTGCTCTTCCGGCAGGCCTTCGAGGGCTGGGCCGTGCGGCGGGTGGACCTGCTCACCGACGCCCGCAACACGCGGTCGCGCGCCGCGATGGAACGGGTCGGGGCGAAGCACGAAGGAGTGCTGCGGGGATGGGGCGTCTCCCGGGTCCCGGGGGAGGAGGGCCGGCTGCGCGACACGGCGGTCCACGCGGTCCTCGCCGAGGACTGGCCGGGCGTCCGGGAGCGGCTCGAAAAAATCTTGTCCGACCGTACAACCCTCACGCCACCTCGCCGGTCTTAGTCGGCGTCAGAAGTTGTGGAGGGGGCTCCAAGGGGGGGGATCCGGGGGGATCGGTGGCTTCTGGCGGGGGGACGAGGGGGCCCGGTCCACAGGACCGGGCCCCCTCGACGTTTCTCCGGCGACGGCCGTCCGGCGACGGTCGGCCGTCGCCGGTCGTCCCGGCTAGAAGAACACCCCGCACCGCAGGAGCACGTTGGCGTACGGCGCCGCCTCGCCGGTGCGCACCACCAGCCGCGCACCGGCCGACAGGACCTTCAGCTCCTCGTGGGGGACCGTCCGCAGGCCCGGCAGGCCCGCCAGCAGCGCCGCGGCCGCCGGATTGGCGTCCCGCACCTCGTCCGCCGCGACCGCGCCCTCCACGACCAGTTCCTCGAGCAGCCCGTCCAGCACCTGGGAGAAGGACGGCACCCCGGCCCGGAACGCCAGGTCCACCACCCGCGGGCCCGCCGGGATGGGCATGCCGGCGTCGCAGACCAGCACCTGGTCGGTGTGGCCCAGCTCCGCGAGCGCGCCCGCGAGGTGACGGTTCAGGATCCCGGACCGCTTCACAGCGCCGCGACCTCCTCCGCCGTCGGGTACGAGGCCTGGGCGCCCTCCTTGGTCACGGCGGCCGCGCCGACGCGGGCCGCGTAGCCCGCCGCGGCCGGCAGCGGCTCGCCGAGCCCCAGCCGCCAGGCCAGCGCCGCGGTGAACGCGTCGCCCGCGCCGGTCGTGTCCACGGCGTCCACCCGCACCGACGGCACCCGCACCGGCTCCGCGCCGGCCTCCGCCGTCACCGCGCCCTCGGCGCCCAGGGTGATCACCACCGAGCGCGGGCCCAGCGCCAGCAGCGCGGCGGCCCACTCCTCGGGCGTGTCCCCGAGCGCCGAGGCGCCGGCGATCACCCGCGCCTCGTGCTCGTTGACGATCAGCGGGTCGCAGGCCGCCAGCAACCCGGCGGGAAGCTCCCGCGGCGGCGACGGGTTCAGCACGAACCGGGTCCCCGGCGCCAGCAGGCGGACCACCTCGGTCACCGTCTCCAGCGGCGTCTCCAGCTGGGCCGAGACCACCGGCGCCGACCGCAGCACCCGCTCGGCCGCCGCCCGCGCGTCCTCGGGCGTCAGCCGCCAGTTGGCGCCGGGCGACACCACGATGCTGTTGTCGCCGGACGGGTCCACGGTGATCAGCGCGACGCCGGTGGGCGCCCCGCCGGCCGCCACCGCGGAGGTGTCGACGCCGGCGCCGGACAGCGACTCCAGCAGCAGCCGCCCGTGGGGGTCGTCACCGACCCGCGCCACCAGCGCGGTGCGCGCCCCCAGCCGGGCGGCGGCGACCGCCTGGTTGGCGCCCTTGCCGCCCGGATGGACGGCCAGGTCGGAACCGAGCACCGTCTCGCCCGCGGCGGGCCGCCGCTCGACGCCGATCACCAGATCGGCGTTGGCCGACCCGACGACCACCAGGTCGTAGTCGTGCATGTCGCGTTCCTCGTCTTCCCTCGTCTTCCTCGCCCGGACCTGTCAGCCGCCGAACGATCCGACGTTCTCCTCGGTGACGACCTTCACCGGCACCTTCACCAGGTCCTTGAGGTCCTTGCCCTCGGCCGCCGCCAGCGCGTTGCGCACCGCGATCCTCCCGAGCTCGGTGGGCTGCTGGGCCACCGAGGCGTACAGCGTGCCCGCCTCGACGGCCTTCAGACCGTCCGGCGTGCCGTCGAAGCCGACGACCTGGACCTGCTCGCCCGCCCTGGAGCCGAGCGCCTTGGCGGCGCCCAGCGCCATCTCGTCGTTCTCGGCGAAGACGCCGTCGACGTCCGGGTGCGCCTGCAGCAGGTTGGTCATGACGTCCAGGCCCTTGGTGCGGTCGAAGTCCGCGGGCTGCTTGGCGACCACCTCGATGCCCGGGAACTCCTTCAGGCCCTCGGCGAAGCCCTGGCCGCGCTCACGGCTGGCGGAGGTGCCGGCCTGGCCCTGCAGGATCACGATGCGGCCCTCGCCGCCCAGCTTCTCGCCCAGCGCGCGGGCCGCCATCCGGCCGCCCTCGACGTTGTCGGAGGCCACCAGGGCGTCGATCTCCGCCTTGTTGACGCCGCGGTCCACCGCGACCACCGGGATGTCCGCCTGGTTGGCGGAGCGCACCGACGGGCCGGCCGCGTCCGAGTCGACCGGGTTGACGACGATGGTCGACAGGCCGGAGCTGGTGAAGTTCTGCAGCTGGTTGGCCTGCTGCGAGGCGTCGTTCTGCGCGTCGGTGACGGTCAGGTCGACGCCGAGGCGCTTCGCCTCCTGCTCGGCGCCCTGACGGATCTGCACGAAGAAGGGGTTGTTCAGGGTGGAGAGCGACAGGCCCACCTTCCGCTGGGCCGCCGGGTCGGAGTCCTTGTGCAGGAAGGACATCGAGGCCACCACCGCGATCGCGACCACGGCCGCCAGCAGGTAGGTCAGCGCCTGCTTCCCGCGGTTGCCGCCGCCCGCGGGGGAGGCGCCCGCCGGGGTGGCGCCCGCCTTGCGGCGGACGGTGTCCAGCAGGACGGCGAGCGCGATGACCACGCCGATCACGACCTGCTGCCAGAAGGCCGAGACGGACAGCAGGTTGAGGCCGTTGCGGAGCACCGCCAGGATCAGCGCGCCGATCAGGGTGCCGGAGGCCTTGCCGACGCCGCCGGCCAGCGAGGCGCCGCCGATGACCACCGCGGCGATCGCGTCCAGCTCGTAGCCCTGCGCGGCCTGCGGCTGCGCGGAGGACAGGCGCGAGGCCAGCACGATGCCCGCCGCGGCGGCGAACAGGCCGGAGAGGGCGTAGATCGCCAGCTTCTGCTTCTTGACCTTCAGGCCGGACAGGCGCGCGGCCTCCTCGTTGCCGCCGATGGCGTACATCGAGCGGCCGATGTAGGTCCGGCCCAGGATCAGCGCCGTGATCAGGCCGAGGACGACCATGACCAGGACCGGCACCGGCAGCCAGCCGCCGAGGGTGTCACCGAGGTGGGAGACCGACTCCGGGAAGGCGATCGGGGAGCCCTGCGAGATCACCAGCGACAGACCGCGGGCGATCGACAGCATCGCCAGGGTGGCGATGAACGGCGGCAGCTTCCCGTAGGAGATCAGCACGCCGTTGACGAAACCGCAGGCCAGGCCGGTGGCGACGGCGAGGATCACGGCGATCCAGACCGGCACCCCCTCCGAGGTCGCCATCCACGCCAGCACGGTCGCCGACAGCGCCGCGACCGAGCCGACCGACAGGTCGATGCCCGCCGAGACGATCACGAAGGTCACACCGAACGCCAGGATGGCGGTGACCGCCGCCTGGACGCCCACGTTCAGCAGGTTGTCCGCCGTCAGGAAGTCGCCGGACAGCGCCGACATGGCGACGACCAGCACGATCAGCGCGGTCAGCGCGCCGTTGTCGAGAAGAATGCGGCGCAGGCCGCCGGCGCCACCCGCGCCCGGCTTGCTCTTGAGCGTGTCAGTGGCCACGGGGGGCCTTCCCTTCCTCGTCGCCGGCCTCGTCGCCGGGGGTGTTCGTGGACTGCGTGGTGACGGCCAGCGCCATCACCGCGTCCTGGGTCGCCTCGTCGGCGGGCAGCTCGCCCGCGATCCGGCCCTGGGCCATCACCAGCACCCGGTCGCTCATGCCGAGGACCTCGGGCAGGTCGCTGGAGACCATGAGGACCGCCGCGCCGGCGGCCGTGAGTTCGTTGATCAGCTGGTAGATCTCGACCTTGGCGCCCACGTCGATGCCGCGGGTGGGCTCGTCGAGGATCAGCACCCGGGTGTCGGCGAGCAGCCACTTGCCGATGACGACCTTCTGCTGGTTGCCGCCGGAGAGCGTGCGCACCTGCTGGTCGAGGCCGGCCATCCGGACGCCGAGCTGCTCGGCGATCCGCCCGGCCGCCTGCCGCTGCCCCTTGCGGTCCACCAGGCCCGCCTTCGTCGACGACCGCAGGGTGACCAGGCCGAGGTTCTCCGCCACGGAGGCGTCGAGCACCAGGCCCTGGCCCTTGCGGTCCTCGGGGACCAGGCCGATCCCGGCGTCCAGCGCCGCGTTGACGTCGTGGCGGCGCAGCTCCCGGCCGCCGACCGCGACCGTGCCCGCGTCGTAGTGGTCGGCGCCGAAGACGGCCCGCACGACCTCGGTGCGGCCCGCGCCGACCAGCCCGGCGATGCCGACGACCTCGCCGGCCCGGACCTCGAACGAGACGTCGTGGAAGACGCCGTCCCGGGTCAGCCCCTCGACCCGCAGCAGCGGTTCGCCGGCCGTAGCCCGCTCGCGCGGGTACTGCTGCTCGATGGAGCGGCCCACCATCAGGCGGACCAGCTCGTCCTCCGGGGTGGAGGCCGGCACCTGGCCGACGCTGCGGCCGTCGCGGATGACGGTGACGCGGTCGCCGAGGGCGGCGATCTCCTCCAGGTGGTGGGTGATGAAGACGACGCCCACGCCGTCCTCGCGCAGCCGGCGGACGATCGAGAACAGCTTCTCGACCTCCTCCGATGTGAGCACGGCGGTCGGCTCGTCCATGATCAGCACCCGCGCGTGCAGGCTGAGCGCCTTGGCGATCTCCACCATCTGCAGCCGGGCGATGCCGAGTTCACGCACCCGGGCGCGCGGCGACACCGGCACCCCGACCCGCTCCAGCAGCTCGGCGGCCTCGGCCTCCATCCTCCGGCGGTCGATCATGCCGAACCGGCGGGGCTGGCGGCCCAGGAAGATGTTCTCGGCCACCGTCAGGTCCGGGACCAGGTTGAACTCCTGGTAGATGGTGGCGATGCCGAGCCTCTCGGCGTCCTGCGCGCCGCCGATGGCGACCTCCCGGCCGTCGACCAGGATCCGGCCCTCGTCGGGGCGGTGGGCGCCGGAGAGCGTCTTGATCAGCGTGCTCTTGCCCGCGCCGTTCTCGCCGAGCAGCACATGGACCTCGCCCCGCCGCAGGTCGAAGTCGACGCCGTCGAGCGCCACCACGCCGGGGAAGGCCTTGCGCACTCCTTCGATGCGCAGCAACTCGTCCGTGTCGCTCACGGGTTGCTCCTCTTCTGGGGATGGGTCTCGCCGTCCTCGCCGCAGGAGCGGCGTACGACGAGCCGGGCGGGGAGGGTGACGGACCGGGCGGCCCGCCCCTCGATGCGGTCGACCAGGGCGCGCACGGCGGCGCGGCCGAGTTCGCCGGTCGACTGGGCGATCGCGGTGACCGGGGGATCCGTGTGCACGAACCACGGGATGTCGTCGAACGCCGCCAGCGCGATGTCGTGCGGCACCCGCAGCCCGCGCGCCCGCACGGCGTCCAGGGCGCCGAGCGCCATCAGGTTGTCGGCGGCGAACACGGCCTCGGGCGGCTCGGGCAGGTCCAGGAACCGCTCGGTGGCGCGGCGTCCGCTCTCCGCCTGGAAGTCGCCCTGGCCGATGTAGGCGTCGGGCAGTTCCAGGCCGAAAGCGGCCAGCGCGCCGCGGAACGCCTCGACGCGCTCGCTGCCGGTGGTGGTGGCCGCGGGGCCCGCGATGATCGCGAGCCGGCGGTGGCCGAGGCGGTGGAGGTGGGCGACCAGGTCCCGCACCGCCTCCCGCCCGTCCGACCGGACCACGGGGACGTCCACGTCCTCCGCGCCGGGGATCCAGCGGTCCACGAAGACCACCGGGGTCCCGGCCCGCGCCGTGTCCAGCAGCAGCGGGCCGCCGCCGTCGGTGGGGGAGACCAGCAGGCCGTCGATCCGGCGGTCCAGCAGCGTGCGGATGTGGTGGTCCTGGAGGTCGGGGCGCTCGTCGGCGTTGCCGATGATCACGCTGTAGCCGAGCGCGCGGGCCTCCTCCTCCACGGCGCGCGCGAGCTCGGTGAAGTACGGGTTGAGCACGTCGCTGATGACCAGCCCGAGGGTGCGGGTCTGGTCGGTGCGCAGGGACCGGGCGACGGCGTTGGGCCGGTACCCCAGCTCCTCCACCGCCGCCAGCACCCGGGCACGGGCCTCCTCGCTCACCGAGGGGTGCCGGTTGAGTGCGCGCGACACGGTGGCGACGGAGACGCCGGCGCGTGCGGCGACGTCCTTGATACCGGGCATCCGCGGGTTCCACCTCCTTGTGGAAACGTTTACAGGGGTGATTGGAAACGATTACACGGGCGGCTGGCAAGACCCTGGAACGCTTTGTGACGCAGCTCGCTCATGTGAGCACTGATGATCTTCGGTGGGCGGCGCGTAGCATCGGCCCGTCACGCCGCCTTCCGAGGAGAACGCGATGCCCCGCTCCCGTCCCGGCTCCGGCTCCGCCTCCCGATCCGACCTTGGCTCCGGCTCCCGGTCCGGCTCCCGGTCCGGCTCGCGATCCGGCTCCGGCTCCCGCTTTGGCTCGCGGTCCGGCTCCGGGTCCCGGTCCGGCTCGCGATCCGGCTCCGGGTCCCGGTCCGCGCTCGCCCTCGCCGCGCTCCTCGCGACGGCCGGCGCGGCCCACTTCGCGAAACCGCGCGTCTTCGACGGGATCGTCCCCCGCGCCCTGCCCGGCTCTCCGCGGACCTGGACCCACGCCAGCGGCGTCGTCGAACTCGCCCTGGCGGCGGGCCTCGTGGCCCCGCGCACCCGGCGGCCGGCGGCCCTGGCGGCCGGGGCCTTCTTCGTCGGGGTCCTCCCCGCCAACGTCAAGATGGCCTACGACTGGCGCCACCGCCCGGCCCCGATGAAGGCCGCCGCCTACGGCCGCCTGCCCCTCCAGGTGCCCCTCGTCCTGTGGGCACGGAACGTCGCCCGGAAGAGCTGACCGCCCGCTTCGACGGGGTTTTCCACAGGCCCGCGGCGCTGTCCCCGCGCGGCGGTAACGTCGGACCATGGCAACTCCGCCCGCCCCCAAGCGCGCCGTCCTCGAAGGCGTCCTCGAACGCGTCACCTACGCCAACGAGGAGAACGGCTACACCGTCGCCCGGGTCGACACCGGCCGCGGCTCCGGCCCGGGAGAGCTGCTGACCGTCGTCGGCGCCCTCCTGGGCGCCCAGGTGGGCGAGTCGCTCCGCATGGAGGGCCGCTGGGGCTCCCACCCCCAGTACGGCAAGCAGTTCCACGTGGAGAACTACACGACCGTCCTCCCCGCCACGGTCCAGGGCATCCGCCGCTACCTCGGCTCGGGCCTGGTCAAGGGCATCGGCCCGGTCTTCGCCGACCGCATCACCCGGCACTTCGGCCTGGACACCCTCAAGGTGATCGAGGAGGAGCCGGAGCGCCTGATCGAGGTCCCCGGCCTCGGCCCCAAACGCACGGGGCGGATAGCCGCCGCCTGGGAGGAGCAGAAGGCGATCAAGGAGGTGATGCTCTTCCTGCAGAGCGTCGAGGTCTCCACCTCCATCGCCGTGCGGATCTACAAGAAGTACGGCGACGCCTCCATCTCCGTGGTGAAGAACCAGCCCTACCGCCTGGCCGCCGACGTCTGGGGCATCGGCTTCCTCACCGCGGACAAGATCGCCCGGTCCGTGGGCATACCCCACGACAGCCCGGAGCGGGTCAAGGCCGGCCTCCAGTACGCGCTCTCCCAGTCCGCAGACCAGGGCAACTGCTTCCTGCCCGAGGAGCGCCTGATCGCCGACGCGGTCAAGCTGCTCCAGGTGGACACCGGCCTGGTCATCGAGTGCCTGGCGGAGCTGGCCGGGCCCGGCCCGGACGGCGAGGAGCCGGGCGTGGTCCGCGAGAAGGTCCCGGGCCCGGAGGACGGCACCGCCGCCGGCCTCGTCACCGGCGTCTACCTGGTCCCGTTCCACCGCGCCGAGCAGGCCCTCGCCTCCCGCCTGCTGCGGCTGCTGCGCACCGGGGACGACCGCATGCCGTGGTTCCGCGAGGTCGACTGGGCCAGGGCGCTGGGCTGGCTGCGCACCCGCACCGGCGCGGAGCTGGCGCCGGAGCAGGAGGCGGCGGTCCGGCTGGCGCTGACCGAGAAGGTCGCCGTGCTGACCGGCGGACCGGGCTGCGGCAAGTCGTTCACGGTCCGCTCCATCGTGGAGCTGGCCCGCGCCAAGCAGGCCAAGGTGGTGCTGGCCGCGCCCACCGGCAGGGCCGCCAAGCGGCTCGCCGAGCTCACCGGCGCCGAGGCGTCCACGGTCCACCGGCTGCTGGAGCTCAAGCCCGGCGGGGACGCCGCCTACGACCAGGAGCGCCCGCTCGACGCCGACCTGGTCGTGGTCGACGAGGCCTCCATGCTGGACCTGCTGCTCGCCAACAAGCTGGTGAAGGCCGTCGCCCCCGGCGCCCACCTGCTCTTCGTGGGGGACGTCGACCAGCTGCCCAGCGTCGGCGCCGGCGAGGTCCTGCGGGACCTGCTGGCCGACGGCAGCCCGCTCCCCTCGGTCCGTCTGACCAAGGTGTTCCGCCAGGCCCAGCAGTCCGGGGTGGTCACCAACGCGCACCGGATCAACGCCGGGCAGCACCCGCTCACCGACGGGCTGAAGGACTTCTTCCTCTTCGTCGAGGAGGACACCGAGGCCGCGGGCCGCCTCACCGTCGACGTGGCCGCCCGCCGCATCCCCGCCCGCTTCGGCCTCGACCCCCGCCGTGACGTCCAGGTCCTCGCCCCCATGCACCGCGGTCCGGCGGGCGCGGGGGCGCTCAACGGACTCCTCCAGCAGGCGGTCACCCCCGCCCGCCCGGACCTCGCGGAGAAGCGGTTCGGCGGCCGGGTCTTCCGTGTGGGGGACAAAGTGACGCAGATCCGCAACAATTATGACAAAGGGAAGAACGGTGTCTTCAACGGCACGGTCGGCGTGGTCACCTCGCTCGACCCGGACGAGCAGCGGCTGACGGTGCTCACCGACGAGGACGAGGAGGTGCCCTACGACTTCGACGAGCTCGACGAACTGGCCCACGCCTACGCGGTCACCATCCACCGCTCCCAGGGCAGCGAGTACCCGGCGGTGGTGATCCCGGTGACCACCGGCGCCTGGATGATGCTCCAGCGGAACCTGCTCTACACGGCGGTGACCCGGGCCAAGAGGCTCGTCGTCCTCGTTGGCTCCCGCAAAGCCCTCGGTCAGGCGGTGCGCACGGTCTCGGCCGGGCGGCGCTGCACGGCGCTGGATTTCCGGCTCTCGGGACCCCGGCCGGCGGTGTGAGGGCTCGGTTCGATAAAAATGATCGATCAAATGGGTCGCAAAGGTCACAGTGGCCTTCCGCAACTCGCCCGGGACGGGCAGGATGAACAGGTTGACGGCACTGAGTGCCGCCAGTGGGCCCGATGGTCGACCCCGAGTGCACTCTCCAGAGCCAGTTGGGGGAAGGTAGAGGCGTCAGGGCACCTCGAAGATGAGGACTAGGTCGGTGAGGGAAGACGTGAGCGACAACTCTGTAGTACTGCGGTACGGCGACGGCGAGTACACCTACCCGGTGGTCGACAGCACCGTCGGTGACAAGGGCTTCGACATCGCGAAGCTCCGGGCTCAGACCGGTCTGGTGACCCTGGACAGCGGATACGGCAACACCGCCGCGTACAAATCCGCCATCACCTATCTCGACGGTGAGCAGGGCATCCTGCGGTACCGCGGGTACCCGATCGAGCAGCTGGCCGAGCGGTCCACCTTCCTGGAGGTCGCCTACCTGCTGATCAACGGCGAGCTCCCCACGGTGGACGAGCTCACCGTGTTCAAGAACGAGATCACGCAGCACACCCTGCTGCACGAGGACGTCAAGAACTTCTTCCGCGGCTTCCCGCGGGACGCCCACCCGATGGCGATGCTGTCCTCGGTGGTCTCCGCGCTGTCCAGCTTCTACCAGGACAGCCACAACCCGTTCGACGAGAAGCAGCGGCACCTCTCCACGATCCGCCTGCTCGCCAAGCTCCCGACGATCGCGGCCCACGCGTACAAGAAGTCGGTCGGCCACCCGTTCGTCTACCCGCGCAACGACCTCGGCTACGTCGAGAACTTCCTGCGCATGACGTTCTCGGTGCCCGCCGAGGAGTACGAGCTGGACCCGATCGTGGTCTCGGCCCTCGACAAGCTGCTGATCCTGCACGCGGACCACGAGCAGAACTGCTCCACGTCCACGGTCCGCCTGGTCGGCTCCTCGCAGGCCAACATGTTCGCGTCCATCTCGGCCGGCATCAGCGCCCTGTGGGGCCCGCTGCACGGTGGCGCCAACCAGTCGGTGCTGGAGATGCTCGAGGGCATCCAGGCCAACGGCGGCGACGTCGACGCCTTCATCCGCAAGGTGAAGAACAAGGAGGACGGCGTCCGCCTGATGGGCTTCGGCCACCGGGTGTACAAGTCCTTCGACCCGCGCGCCAAGATCATCAAGGCCGCGGCGCACGACGTGCTCTCCGCCCTCGGCAAGTCCGACGAGCTGCTGGACATCGCGCTGAAGCTCGAGGAGCACGCGCTCTCCGACGACTACTTCGTCTCCCGCAACCTGTACCCGAACGTGGACTTCTACACGGGTCTGATCTACCGGGCGATGGGCTTCCCGACCGAGATGTTCACCGTGCTCTTCGCGCTGGGCCGCCTGCCGGGCTGGATCGCGCAGTGGCACGAGATGATCAAGGAGCCGGGTTCCCGCATCGGCCGGCCGCGCCAGATCTACACGGGCATCGTCGAGCGCGACTTCGTCCCCGTGGAGGAGCGCGGCTGACCCCGGTCACCCCCGCACCTCGCACAGGAGCCGCCCCGGCCTCGCCGGGGCGGCTCCGCCGCGTTCGGGGTGCGGTGCGGCGGGCGTGGCCCGCCGCGTCGGACGCCGTGGTCGCCTGTGGCACGGAGTGCCGGTGGCCCGGCGGGGAAAGACGAAGGGCGCCCTGCCGCCGGTCCCCCCACGGGCCGACGTACAGGGCGCCCTTCTGTGCCCCGGAGCGGATTCCCCCCACGGGATCCGGGCCCGGGCGTCCATGGGCAGCGCCTGAATCGCTGCGTGCGCCGCCGGTGGCGGCGATGCGGTGTGCGGTCTGCCGGGACCCGCACCGTCGGGGGGGCCGCTCAAAGCTCCCCGGTTGCGCGTGCCCCGGCAACGCAGCTCCGGAGCCGTCCCCCAAGACGACCCCGCAGTTACCGGCAACACCCCCCAAGATGCTCCCGGTAACCGCCAACTTAGACCCTTGACTGCCGCCAAGGGTTACGTTGACTGCACTGTGATCTGCATCTCGTGCGGCTTCCTCGCCACGACGCACGACCGGCGTCGGGCCGGGCGGTGCCGATTGAAGATGTCGCGTGAGACTTGTGAAGAGCTTATGTGAGGAACCGGCGGCAGATCCAGAGGACGACGGATTTGCCACAAGGCGTTTTCCAAGGCGTTTTCCGGCCACGCGGGAGGGCCGTCGGGTCCGGGCGGGCTGCCCGGACCCGACGGCCCTCCCGTAGACGGTTCCGCGTCCTCCCCGACGGGTCAGCGGAAGGCCCGCAGCCGCAGGCTGTTGGTGACCACGAAGACCGAGGAGAAGGCCATCGCGCCGCCCGCGATCACCGGGTTCAGCAGCCCGGCCGCCGCCAGCGGCAGCGCCGCCACGTTGTACCCGAAGGCCCAGAACAGGTTGCCCTTGATGGTGGCCAGGGTCCGGCGGGAGAGCCGGATCGCGTCCGCCGCCACCCTCAGGTCGCCCCGCACCAGCGTCAGGTCGCCCGCCTCGATCGCCGCGTCCGTCCCGGTGCCCATCGCCAGGCCCAGGTCCGCCGCGGCCAGCGCCGCCGCGTCGTTGACGCCGTCGCCCACCATGGCCACCGTGCGGCCCTCGGACTGCAGCCGGCGCACCGCCGCGACCTTGTCCTCGGGCAGCACCTCCGCGATCACGTCGGCCTCGTCCTCGATGCCCACCGCGCGGGCCACCGAGGCGGCCGCCCGCCGGTTGTCCCCGGTCAGCAGCACCGGCCGCAGCCCCAGGCGGCGCAGTTCGGCCACCGCCTCGGCGCTGGTCGGCTTCACGGTGTCGGCCACCGCCAGCACCCCGCGCGGGGCGCCGTCCCAGGAGACCACCACCGCGGTGCGCCCGGCGTCCTCCGCCGCGTCCTTGGCCCGTGCCAGCGCCGGCGGCAGCTCCACCGCCGGACCGTCCGCCGTGAGCCGTCCGACGCTCACCTCGTGACCCTCCACGTGACCGCGCACGCCCCGGCCGGGCAGGTTGACGAAGTCCTCCACGGCGGGCAGGGCGCCCACCCGCTCCTCGGCCCCCGCGGCGATCGCCCGGGCCACCGGGTGCTCGGACGCGTGCTCCACCGCGCCCGCCAGGCGCAGCAGCAGCCGCTCCTCGACGTCCTCGGCGGCGTGCGCCTCGTGCAGCGTCATCGAGCCGGTGGTGACCGTGCCGGTCTTGTCCAGGACCACGGTGTCCACCCGGCGGGTCGACTCCAGGACCTCCGGGCCCTTGATCAGGATCCCCATCTGGGCGCCCCGCCCGGTGCCCACCATCAGCGCCGTCGGCGTGGCCAGGCCCAGCGCGCAGGGGCAGGCGATGATCAGCACCGCCACCGCGGCGGTGAACGCGGCCGTGACGTCGCCGTCCAGCAGCAGCCAGGCGGTCAGCGTGCCCAGGGCGATCAGCAGCACCACCGGCACGAAGACGCCCGATATCCGGTCGGCCAGCCGCTGCACCTCCGCCTTGCCGCTCTGCGCCTCCTCGACCAGCTTCGCCATCCGGGCCAGCCGGGTGTCCGACCCGACCCGGGTGGCCTCGACGACCAGCCGACCGCCCGCGTTGACGGTGGCACCGGTGACCGGGTCGCCCACCGAGACGTCCACCGGCGCGGACTCGCCGGTCAGCAGCGAGGCGTCGACGGCGGAGGAACCCTCCACCACCACGCCGTCGGTGGCCACCTTCTCGCCCGGCCGCACCACGAACCGGTCACCGGGCGCGAGCGCGTCGACCGGGATCCGCACCTCGCGGCCGTCCCGGAGCACCGCGACGTCCTTGGCGCCCAGCTCCATCAGGGCCCGCAGGGCGGCCCCGGCGCGCCGCTTGGACCGGGCCTCCAGCCAGCGGCCCAGCAGGATCAGCGCCGTGACCCCGGCGGCCACCTCGAGGTAGAGGGTGCCCGAGGCCTCGCCGCGGGAGACGGTCAGGGTGAACTCGTGACGCATCCCGGGCATCCCGGCGTCACCGAGGAACAGGGCCCAGAGCGACCAGCCGAAGGCGGCCAGGGTGCCCAGCGAGACCAGTGTGTCCATGGTGGCCGCGCCGTGCCTGGCGTTGGTCCAGGCGGCACGGTGGAACGGCAGGGCGCCCCACACCACGACCGGGGCGGCCAGGGTGAGGGACAGCCACTGCCAGTTGTCGAACTGCAGGGCGGGGACCATCGCCAGCAGGACGACGGGCAGCCCCAGGACCGCGGAGACCGTGAACCGGGTCCGCAGCGCCGTCACCTCGGGGTCGTCGTCCTGGACGGCGTCCTCCCCGGTGGCGGCCGGCCGGACGGTCTCCGCGGGCGCGGGCGGCGGAGGGGGCTCGGCGGTGTACCCGGTCCTCACCACGGTGGCGACCAGGTCCTCGACCGATACCCCCTCGGGGTAGGAGACCCGCGCCTTCTCGGTGGCGTAGTTGACCGTCGCCTCGACGCCGTCCATCCGGTTGAGTTTCTTCTCGATCCGGGCGGCGCACGAGGCGCAGGTCATGCCGCCGATCAGCAGCTCGACCTCGGCGCGCGGCGCGTCCGCGGCCGGATCCGCCGTCCCGGTCGTGGTGACGGTGCTGGACATTCGGGCCTCCAGGTGGGTGACGGGGGGTTTCGCGGGGGTCAGGCGAGGCCGGCGTACTCGAACCCGGCCTCGTCGACGGCGGCGCGGACGGCGTCCTCCTCCAGCGGGGCGGCCGAGACCACGGTGACCTCCCCGGCCGAGGCGACGGCCTTCACCGACTGCACGCCCGGGATCTGGGAGATCTCGCCCGAGACGGAGCCCTCGCAGTGGCCGCAGCTCATGCCGGTCACCTTGTAGACGGTGGTGACGGCGCCCTGGGTGTCGGTCGACTGGGTCATGTCGTTACTCCTGATCGAAGAGATGGACCGGTTGTCCACCGGTACCCAGACTATACCCCCTGGGGGTATGTATCCAAGAAGCCTCCGTCGACAGGGCGTGTCCGGGCTGCTGGACTGGTCGGGCAACCGGTCGACCGCGAAGGAGTCCAGGCATGACCAAGACCCTCCCTCACTGGATCGGCGGCAAGGCCGTCGAGGGCGCCTCGGGGGCCTACGGCCCGGTCACCGACCCCGCCACCGGCGCCGTCACCACGCGGGTCCCCCTCGCCACGGTGCAGGAGGTGGACGCCGCCGTGGCCGCCGCCCGGGAGGCGTTCACCACCTGGGGCCGTTCCTCACTGGCCACCCGCACCACCGTCCTCTTCGCGTTCCGCGCCCTGGTCGACGCCCACCGCGAGGAGCTCGCCCGGCTGATCACCGCCGAGCACGGCAAGGTCCACTCCGACGCCCTCGGCGAGGTCGCCCGCGGCCTGGAGATCATCGACCTGGCCTGCGGCATCCCCGTCCAGCTCAAGGGCGAGCTGTCCACCGAGGTGGCGAGCCGGGTGGACGTGGCCGCGATCCGGCAACCGCTGGGCGTGGTGGCCGGCATCACACCGTTCAACTTCCCCGCCATGGTGCCGATGTGGATGTTCCCCATCGCCATCGCCTGCGGGAACACCTTCGTCCTCAAGCCGTCCGAGAAGGATCCCTCGGCCTCCGTCCGGATCGCCGAGCTCCTCGCCGAGGCGGGCCTCCCGGACGGCGTCCTCAACGTCGTCCACGGCGACGGGACCGCCGTGGACCGCCTGCTCGAGCACCCGGACGTGCAGGCCGTCTCCTTCGTCGGCTCCACCCCCGTCGCCCGGCACATCCACACCACCGCCTCCGCCCACGGCAAGCGCGTCCAGGCCCTCGGCGGCGCCAAGAACCACATGCTGGTGCTGCCCGACGCCGACCTGGACGCCGCCGCCGACGCCGCGGTCTCCGCCGCGTACGGCTCGGCGGGGGAACGGTGCATGGCGATCTCCGCGGTGGTCGCGGTCGGCGGCACCGGCGACGAGCTGGTGCGGCGCATCCGCGAGCGGGCCGAGAAGGTCGTGATCGGCCCCGGCCACGACCCGGTCTCCGAGATGGGCCCGCTCATCACCCGCGCCCACCGCGACAAGGTCGCCTCCTACGTCCGGGGCGCCGCCGCGCAGGGCGCCGAGGTCGTCCTGGACGGCACCGGCTTCACCGTCGAGGGCTACGAGGACGGCCACTGGCTCGGCATCTCGCTGCTCGACCGGGTCCCGGTCACCGCCGACGCCTACCGCGACGAGATCTTCGGCCCCGTGCTCTGCGTGCTGCGCGCCGACACCTACGAGGAGGGCCTGGCCCTGATCAACGCCTCGCCCTTCGGCAACGGCACGGCGATCTTCACGCGGGACGGCGGTGCCGCCCGGCGCTTCCAGCTCGAGGTCCAGGCAGGCATGGTCGGGGTCAACGTCCCCATCCCGGTGCCGGTCGGCTACCACTCGTTCGGCGGCTGGAAGGACTCCCTCTTCGGCGGCCACCACGTCTACGGCAACGACGGCACGCACTTCTACACCCGCGGCAAGGTCGTCACCACCCGCTGGCCCGACCCCGCCGACACCCCCACCGGCGTCAACCTCGGCTTCCCCCACCACCACTGACCCCACCCGGGCCCCGACGGGCCCTGACCGGCCCCGTACGGCCACCGGACCGCCGCCCCGCGCAGCAGACCGGGTTCGCACCGATGCGGGCCTCCATGCCGCCACCCCGCACTGGGCGAGGGCTTGGGCGAGGGCGTGGGGGAGGGCGGGCGCAGTCCGGCGCGTACGCACCCCGCGGCTCGCTCGACCGGGCTTCGGTCCCTCCGGGAAGGGGGCGGGTCGGGGGGGCAGTGCTGTCCACCGGGCGCTGCCTCGCGCCGCGATGCGCTGCGGCACCGTGCGCACGGTGCCGTCGGCCGGCCCGTGGTGGTGCGAGCCGCTCGCCACGGAGGGCGCCGCCCCCGCGGCGAGCCGTCGGAGCCCGGCCACGGCCGCGATGGCAGGCGTCGCCGACAGCCTCAGCCGCCCGCAGGGCCCTCGCGGCACACAGGGGTCACCCCCGCGGCAGCGAAGGCGGCGTCAGCCCGCGAGAGCCGTCGCGGTGGGAAGCGGGAGCGCCGCCTCGGTCTCCACCCCACCCGCCGGCAGATCCGCCGTGACCCCCGGCACCTCCACGGGCGCGGACCCCCCGGAAACCGCCCCCGCGACATACGTGACCGCGAGCGCCGCCACCGTGCACCCCACCCACGCCACGGCGTACCGCAGCTTCATGCGCCCCACCTCACGCCGACGTCGGACCGACCGTACCGCCGGGGCCCGCCCGCACCCGGCTCGCTGCCCCGACTCTAGTCCCCGGCACCGACATCCCCGAGTCGGTTTCCCGCCGCCTTCCCCCGTCCTCCCCCTCCGCCCCCCGGCCTCCACCCCGGCTCCGTCCCCGCTCCGCCCCCGCCCCAGGACCGTTCGAGCCCCGCCCCGCGACCGCCTCCGCCACCCCTTCACGTCAGACCCGTTGACTCTTCTTTACGCGCGAGTAAGTTAGCGTTCCGACACCCCCTGACCGCCGGACCAGGAGCGCACATGGGCGTACGCAAGGAGATGAAGCGGGCACGGCGGAGCATGGGCGGCCACTCCGCGGCCGTCGAGATCGTCCGCGACGAGCACGGCGTCGTGCGCGAGGCCCGAACCCCCGCACTGGCCACGCCGCCCACTCGCGGCAGCATCGCGGACCTGCCGTTCACCAACGCCGCCGAGGCGCCGGACGCCGTGGTGCTGCGCCGCCGCGGCGAGGGCGGGGTGTGGACGCCGGTGACGGCGGAGGAGTTCGCCCGCCAGGTGACCGCCGTGGCCAAGGGCCTGATCGCCGCCGGCCTCGAACCCGGCGGCGGCGTCGCCGTGATGTCCCGGACCCGCTACGAGTGGACGCTGCTCGACTTCGCGATCTGGGCGGCCGGCGGCAGAACCGTCCCCGTGTACCCGACCTCCTCGCCCGAGCAGGTCGAGTGGATCCTGGCCGACTCCGGCGCCCGCCTCGCCGTCGTGGAGACCGCCGAACTCGCCGCCGCCGTGCGGCAGGGCAACCACCCCGAACCCGTGCGGCTGTGGGAGCTCGACGGCGGAGGCGTCGCCGAACTCACCGCGCTGGGGCGGGAGACGCCCGACTCCGCGGTGGCCGAACGCCGCGCCGCGCTCGGCCCGGACAGCATCGCGACCCTCTGCTACACCTCGGGCACCACCGGCCGCCCCAAGGGCTGCGTGCTGACCCACGGCAACCTGCACGCCGAGGCCGCCAACACCGTCGAGCTGCTCCACCCGGTGTTCAAGGCGGCCACCGGTCAGGCGGCCTCCACGCTGCTCTTCCTCCCGCTGGCGCACATCCTGGGCCGGACCATCCAGATCGCCTGCCAGATGGCCCGGATCGAGCTGGGGCACTGCCCCAGCATCAAGCCCGACGAACTCCGCCCGCTGTTCCGGGAGTTCGGCCCCACCTTCCTGGTCGGCGTGCCGTACCTGTTCGAGAAGATCCGCGACACCGGCCGGGCCACCGCGGAGAAGATCGGCCGCGGCGCCTCGTTCGACCGCGCCGAGCGCCTCGGCGTCCGCTTCGCCGAGGCCCACCTGCGCCGCTTCCTGGGCCGGGGCGACGGTCCCGGCCCCGGCCTGCGGGCCGGCTGGGCGCTGTACGACCTGCTGGTCTACCGCCGCATCCGCAAGGAGCTCGGCGGCCGCCTGCGGTACGCCATCAGCGGCGGATCGCCGCTCGACCGCGAGCTCAACCTCTTCTTCTACGCGGCCGGCGTCCTCATCTACGAGGGGTACGGCCTCACCGAGACCACCGCCGCGGCCACCGTGGTCCCGCCGCTGGAACCGCGTCCGGGCACGGTCGGCCGCCCGGTCCCCGGCACCGCCGTCCGGATCGCCGAGGACGGCGAGGTGCTGGTCAAGGGCGGCATCGTCTTCGGCGCCTACTGGAACAACCAGGAGGCCACCGACGCCGTGCTGCGCGACGGGTGGTTCGCCACCGGGGACCTCGGCGCCCTGGACGAGGGCGGCTACCTCACCATCACCGGCCGCAAGAAGGACCTGATCGTCACCTCCGGCGGCAAGAACGTCGCCCCGGCGGTGCTCGAGGACCGCATGCGCAGCCGGCCGCCGATCGGCCAGTGCATGGTGGTCGGCGACAACCGCCCGTTCGTCGGCGCGCTGATCACGCTGGACCCGGAGGCCGTCGCCCACTGGCTCTCCGTGCGGGGCAGGCCGGCCGACACCCCCATGTCGGAGGTGGTCCGCGACGAGCGGATCAGGGCCGAGGTCCAGAAGGCCGTGGACCACGCCAACCAGGCGGTCTCCCGCGCGGAGTCGGTCCGCTCGTTCGTCCTCGTCGAGGGGGAGTGGACCGAGGACAACGGGCTGCTCACCCCGTCCCTCAAGGTCAAGCGGCACGCGGTGGCGGAGGCGTACAAGGAGCAGATCGAGGAGCTGTACCGGAAGACGCCCTGATCGTCTGCCCGACGCATGTGCCCGACGCGTCTTCCCGACGCATCGCTCCGAGGGATCTCCTGAGGCACCCGCCTGCCGCAACTCCCCGCTTTCCTGGATGACTTGTCACACTACAGTGGGCATTCGGGTGAATTCCGGGATGGTGCGTTCTGCGGAGTTTCCTCCCGGCCATCGCCTCGTTCTACTTCTCGGCAGGTCATGGTGCGAGCCGTTCCAG
Organism: Streptomyces sp. NPDC047130; assembly: GCF_040643475.1. Lineage (NCBI taxonomy): Bacteria > Bacillati > Actinomycetota > Actinomycetes > Kitasatosporales > Streptomycetaceae > Streptomyces > Streptomyces sp. NPDC047130. Next base: position 337,482 of record NZ_JBEYUK010000004.1, read on the forward strand.
TGAGCTCGCTCGGTTCCGGCCGACACAGGGGCATGACCGTTGAGAAGGGAAACTTCATGAAGAAGAGCGTTGCTGTCGTCGCGGGCGCCCTGATGGCGGCTTCCATCGCCGCTCCGGCTTTCGCCGACGCCGAGGCCGAGGGGCAGGCTGTCGGTTCCCCGGGTGTGGTCTCCGGCAACGTCATCCAGGTTCCGGTCCAGCTCGCGGTGAACCTGTGCGGTAACACGATCAACGTCATCGGGATCCTCAACCCGGCCTTCGGCAACGTCTGCGTCATCGACTGACGTACCGGGCCACTCGGTTGCACCCGGGCCGGCTCCGGCATGCCCACGGGGCGTGCCGGAGCCGGCCTTCTCCTATTCTTCGAGCAGGAAGATCATCAGCAGTGCGACAGTCTCTGAGCAGGGGCGCGGCCATGGCCGCGGCCGCTACCGGCCTCCTCGCCGCATACGGCGCACCAGCGTTCGCAGACTCCGAGGCGGAGGCGCAGGCCGCCGGTTCCCCCGGTGTCCTGTCCGGCAATGCGATCCAGGTGCCGATCAGCGTGCCGGTGAACGTCTGCGGCAACTCGATCAACGTCATCGGTCTCCTCAACCCCGCGGTCGGCAACACCTGCCTGACCAACACCGAGGTCGAGGACGAGGACCACGAAGGTCCCGGCAAGCCGGGTGGCGGTGACCCGCACAACCCGCACAACCCCGGCAACCCGCCCGGCTACGGCCACGAGGAGCCGGGCCACAACCCGCCGGGCCACAACCCGCCGGGCGACAACAACGACAAGCCTCCGGCCCCCGGCCAGGAGAACCCGCCGACCGACCAGGAGCAGCCGCCGGCCGGCGACCGCTCGGTGCCGCCCGCCCCGGTGCCCCACGGTGGCGAGGGCCCGCAGCTGGCCGAGACCGGTGCCGCGGGCACCGCGGCCGCGGCCGCGGCGGCCGCCGCGCTCATCGGCGCCGGTGCCCTCCTCTACCGCCGTGGACGCGTCGCCGCCTGACCGCGCCACGGCACCTCGGGCGCCGGGCACCCCAGGTGCGCGGCGTCCACCGACAGCCCCGGCATCACGTACCGGCCCTGGTCCGGCGGGTTGCCCGGGGTGGGCCGTCCTTCCGTCGTTTCCCGCGGAAGGGCGGCCCGCCCTCGTTCCGGGCACGGTGGCCGGACCGTTCCGGACCGTTCCGGGCCTTCCGGGTGCGCGGTTTCGGCCGGAAGCGGTGCGACGGGGTTTCCCCGAAGGGGGTGGCTCGTTGGGCACGGAGAGTCGAAAGCCCGTCGTGGCGGTGCGCGTCGCCGTGCCGCCGCGGCATGAAAGGAACACGATGAAGTCTCTGAAGGCAGCCGCCGTCCTCGTCGGTTCGCTGGCCGCCGCGGCCGGTGTCTCCGGGACCGCCTCCGCCGCCGAGGCGCCCGCCTCCCCGCTGGGGACGGTCACCGAGCTGGCCGGTCCGCTGATGCCGATCCAGCACCAGAGCGGTGAGACGCTCCTCAACACCGAGGCCGAGGGCTCCCCGCTCAACGCCGTGAACGGCATGACGGAGCAGCTCAACCAGGGCGGCGGCGGACTGCTCGGCGGCCTCCCCCTCGGCTGACGCGCCGGGAGCACCGCCGGCCGGGCCGGATTCCGCCGCGACGGCGGGACCGGCCCGCGCCTGTCCGCCCCACCGGCCGCCCCCCACACAGCCCTCGGCCGGGGCATGCAGCACGTCACCCACCCCGGACTGGAGAACCACGATGTCCGTCCCGAGGAACCGGCGGGGCGCGCTGCGCGTTCTGCTGGCGACGGCGTTCACCGCCGTGACCGCCCCGGTGGTCGCCGCGGCGGCCTCGCGATCCCGGCCGCTGCCCGCCACCGACGCGCAGGACCCGCGGGCGCCCCGGCGCCCTCACCGGCACGAGACGCACGCGGCGCACGAGGCGCACGGAGCGCCCCGCGCACAGGGGTCACGCGTCGCCGAGGCCCTGTTCGACGAGGTCTACCGCGGCCGCCGGATCCGCGGATTCCGCAGCCACGCCCGGTCCGCCCTCGCCGAGGGGGCCCTGGAATGGCACGTCACCGTGGACGACCAGCCGCTGCACCTGATGCGGCGCGCCGACGGCTCCTACCTGAGCATGATCGACCACTACGGGTCCTACCCGACCCCCCGGGCGGCCGCCCGGGCCGCCGTGGACCAACTCCTGCCCGGAGAGCGGCTCACCGGCCTGTCCCACGGCGCTCCGGCAGCGGGCGCTCCGGGAGCTGGCGCCGGGGGAGCGGGCGCTCCCGGCGGGGGCGCTCCGGGAACGGGGAGGGGCGCGAGCCATGGCGTACACCCGTAAGGACGTCAGCCGCCTGACCGACGGAGAGCGCCGCCGGTTCGTCGGCGCCGTCCTGGAACTCAAACGCCGCGGCGAGTACGACGAGTTCGTCCTGACGCACATCGAACACTTCGCCCCCGACGGGGAGAGCGGTCTGCGCGCCGCGCACATGACGCCCTCGTTCCTGCCCTGGCACCGGCTCTTCCTGCTGCGGTTCGAGGAGGCGCTGCAGCGGATCGACCCCGCGGTGACGCTGCCCTACTGGGACTGGACGAAGAACCGCGGCGCCACCGGGACGCCGTGGACCGAGGGCCTGCTCGGCGGCAACGGCCGGCGCTCCGACCGCCAGGTGACCACCGGGCCGTTCGCCCGGCGCGAGGGCTGGATCCTCGAGGTGAACGTCACCGACACCGACTACCTCACCCGCGACCTGGGCCGGTCCCACGACCCGATCACCCTGCCCACCGCCCGGGACGTCGCCTGGGCGATGGAGGACCCGGTGTACGACACGGCGCCCTGGGACTCCACCTCGCCACGCGGTTTCCGGAACCGGATCGAAGGCTGGGGCCGCGGCGCGGGTCAGGCATCCTGGCGCAACCACAACCGGGTGCACCGCTGGATCGGCGGCACCATGCTGGGCGCCGCGTCCGTCAACGACCCGGCGTTCTGGCTCCACCACGCCTACGTCGACCTGCTGTGGACCCGCTGGCAGCGGCGGCACCGCGGCGCCCGCTACCTGCCGGCACGCCCCCCGGAGCCGCGCGACAGCCAGTACGGCCGCATCGTCGCCCGAGGCGAACCGCTGCCGCCGTGGAACTCCACCCCGGCCGACGTCGAGGACGTCGCCGAGATCTACGTCTACGCCTGAGGGGCCACGCCGCCGCCTGACGCCGGCACCCCCTCGGCGCCGTCGCCCCGGTCCCCGCCACCCGGCGGGGGCGCGGGGCGTTTGACGTGCCGTCACCTGCGCCCGGACACGCGGGAGGGCCCCGGCGGGGAAACCGCCGAGGCCCTCGTCGCAATACCGCAAGAGCGGAACGCCAGGCTCAGTGGCCGTAGCCGTGGCCCTTGTTGTGGCCCTTGTTGTGGCCCTTGTCGTCCTTCTCGAACTCGCTGTCGATGGCGCAGACGTTGCCCGCGGCCGGGTTCAGCAGGCCGATGATGTCGATGGTGTTGCCGCAGAGGTTGATCGGAACCTGGATCGGAACCTGGATCACGTTGCCGGAGATGACACCCGGCGAACCAACGGCCTGGCCCTCCGCCTCGGCGTCCGCCAGCGCCATGCCGGCGCCGCCCAGAACCACGGCACCCGTGCCGAACGCGACAACGGCAGCCTTCGCGATGCGAGACATCACGTACTCCTTCTTACTCGGTGAGGGCGACAGCAGGTCAACGCCGCCGCACTCCCCCTTCAACGCGCCTCTGTCGTCCTGGTAACGGCATGGTTCGAGGCAATCACCCGTTTTGAACAGAGGGCCGTCGCCGATGGACGAACCATGCCGCCGATCAGGCGTAACACCACCGCCGGACGGGTGAATTCGGCCGCGGAACAGAAACTCTCCGCGCGGAGGGCGAACGGCCCTCGCCGCATCCCGCACCCCTGTGGAGGGTCTGCGGGGGGTGGTCCGGGGTGTGGTGGCCGACATGCGGCCTGCGCAAGGGCCCTCGCAAGGGCCCTCGCAAGGGCCCTTGCGAGGGCCTCTGTGAGGGGCCCCCGCCCCGGTGGTCGTCCCGGGGAAGGGCTCAATCGGTGCCGGGGCGTACGCCGGTGTCCTCCGGGGCGACCGGGTGGCGACGTGAAGATCGGCTCTTCGTTCCGCGAGTGCGGGGTCCGCGCAGCGCGGGACCGCCGGACGGGACGGGGCGGGGGAAGCGCCGGCTCGCCCGGCTGCGTGAGCGGTACGGGGGCCGGCCGCCGGGCGGGGTGCGCGGGGCGGTCCTGGCCGCGGTCCACGGATCCCGCCCTGTCGGGAGGGCGGGCCGCGCCGGGCCCGGAGGGCTGTCACCAGCCCTTTCGAGCGCCCCCGGCAGGACTCGAACCTGCGGCCAAGCGCTTAGAAGGCGCCTGCTCTATCCACTGAGCTACGGGGGCCGGTGTGCTGGCCTCTGTCGTGGTGCCCGGGTCCGGGCGTGTCCTTGACGTTGCCGGGGACAAGGATAGGGGTCCCATCCTTCGCGCCCCGAGCGCCTCGCCTCCGTGGCTCGATGTGGAGGTTCGGTGAAGCGATTCCCGATAATCCCAGGCAGTGCTGATTCGCGCAGCGCTTTTCGCGCCTGACGCGCCGGGTGTTGTGCACTCGTTATGCATGCGGCCCGGCCGTCCCTTCCCTTCCAGGACCCGGCGGCACGCAGACATGCCCATATGCTTCAGAAAGTCCGTAAAATTGGGCATTCTTCACATGTGGTGACCTTGGACGTACGGCCTCAGCTGCTCGACGCACTCTCCGCCCTGCGTGAGCGCGTCGCCGCCGCACGCTTCCCGCTGCCGCTGGCGGGCGCCCCACGGGCCCGGGCCAACCGGGAGGAGCTGCTCGCGCAGCTCGACGACTACCTGGTGCCGCGCCTGCGGGATCCGGAGGCACCGCTGCTCGCGGTGATCGGCGGATCGACCGGAGCGGGGAAGTCGACGCTGGTCAACTCCCTGGTCGGACGTCAGGTCAGCGAGGCCGGGGTGCTGCGGCCGACCACGCGCACCCCGGTGCTGGTCTGCCATCCGGAGGACTGTCACTGGTTCAGCGGTATGCGGGTGCTGCCCCGGCTCGCCCGCGTACAGGGCGACACCGGGGACCCCGGCGAGGAACCGGCGCGGCGCGGCGTGCGCGGGGCGCGGGGCGGCCGGGGGGAGCGCGGGCGGGACGGCGCCGCGCAGCGGGCGCTGAGGATCGAGACGGCGGAGACCCTGCCGCGCGGGCTGGCCCTGATCGACGCCCCGGACGTCGACTCGCTGGTCGCCGAGAACCGGGTGCTGGCGGCCGAGCTGATCTGCGCCGCCGACGTCTGGATCATGGTCACCACCGCGTCCCGGTACGCGGACGCGGTGCCGTGGAACATGCTGCGCGTCGCCAAGCAGTACGACGTCACCCTGGTCACCGTGCTCGACCGGGTGCCGCACCAGGTGGTGAACGAGGTGTCCCGCCAGTACGCGGCCCTGCTCACCAAGGCCGGACTCGGCGAGGTGCCCCGGTTCACCGTGCCGGAGCTGCCCGAGTCGGCCTCCGGGGGCGGACTGCTGCCGGGAACTGCGGTGGCCCCGCTGCGGGAGTGGCTGACCCGGCTCGCCGAGGACCCCGCCGCCCGCGGGTACGCGGTGGCCCGCACCGCGCGGGGCGTGCTGGACTCGCTGCGGACCCGGATGCCGGAGCTGGCCGGCGCGGCCGCCGCGCAGTACGCCGCCGCGCTGCGGCTCACCAACGCCGTCGAGAAGGCGTACGACAGCGAACACGTGCGGGTCCGCGGGCGGATCCAGGCCGGCGCGGCGCTCGCCGGGGACGCGTTGAAGCGGTGGCGGGCCTACCCGCTGGACTGCGAACCCGACGAACTGCTCGACGCGCTCTGCGACAGCCTGACCGAACTGCTGCTGTGCGCCGTGACCGCCGCCGACGAACGCACCGACGAGACCTGGCGCCGCGAACCCGCCGCCGAGGCGTCCGGCCTGCTCGACGACGAGGCGTCCGGCGGCGAGAGCGCCGAGCACCGCATCGGGATGGCCGTGCGGCGCTGGCGGCGGGAGATCGAGGAGTACGCCGAGGACGAGGTCCGCGAGCTGGAACGCTCCGGCGCGCCCGACCCGGAGGCCGTGGCCGCGCTGGCCGCCACCGCGCTGCTGGGCGGCCGACGGGCCCGTTCCTCCGGCGAACGGCTCGCCGAACGGATCGGTCCGCACGGGGCGCTGCGCCTGCGGGACCGGGGATCGCGGCTGCTCACCTCGCTGGTCGACCGGGTGATCGCGGCCGAACGGGAACGCCGGCTCTCCCCGCTGGAGGCGCTGGACGTGCACGCCGAGCCGCAGGCCGAACTGATCGCCGCGCTGTCCGTACTGCAGAAGGAGAGGTGACCGGTGACCGCCGTCACTGACGAGGACCACACGGACCGCCCCGAGCAGCCCGATCCCCGACCGGGGGACGGGCCCGACGAGACGGGCAGCGGCCGGGACGCCCGGGGGAGCGGGCCCGACGGACCGGCCCGGCACACCGCGGACGGCCCCGCCGGCCCCCCTGCCGACGGCACGACCACCGCCCCGCCCGGCCATGGCGCCCCGCCCGGCCACGGCGCCCCGCCCGGCCACGGCGCCACGGCGGACGCTCCGCGCGCGGAGCGGGCCGTCCACGACCGCGACACGGAGCGGCGGTCGGGCGGCACGGAGCGGCGGCCCGGCGATGACGGGTGGCGGCCCGGCGATTCCGAGCGGCGGCCCGGTGACCCCGACCCGGCGGCCGGGGAGGGGGAGGAGGAGTCCGGGGTCGCGGGCGGGGCCCACGTGCGGCGCGTCCGGGTGGACGGTGCGGGCGAGGACCGCGCCCGGGTCCGGTCCGGTGGGAGCACGCGGGCCGACGAACGGATCGGGCTGCGCCGGGGCGCCGCCGCCCCCGGTTTCCCCGGCCCGGGCGGCTCGCTGGTGCGCCGCGCCGGGCTCGCCACCGCGAAGCCCCTCGCCGCGCGCCACGTGTCCGCCCCCTCCGCCTCCACCCCGCAGCCCGCCGCCGAGTCGGTCTACGGGAACCACCTGCGCGCCCGGCTGGAGGCGCTGCGCGAGCTGATCGGGATGAGCAGGGCACGCGTCGACAGCAGGACCCTCGCCGAGGCCGGCCAGGTCCTCGACCGCGCGGCCGAACGCGGCTCGCTCTCCGGCCGGCACACCGTCGTCGCCATCGCCGGAGCCAGCGGCAGCGGCAAGTCGCAGCTCTTCAACGCCCTGGCCGGAGTGGCCATCTCCGAGACCGGGGTGCGCCGGCCCACCACCGCCGCGGCCCTGACCTGCAGTTGGAGCGACGGCGCCGCCCCGCTGATCGACCGCCTCGGGATCCCGGGCCGGCTGCGGCGCCGCCCGCTGCAGAACCCCGAGGACGAGGAGCGGCTGCGCGGCCTGGTCCTGGTCGACCTGCCCGACCACGACTCGGCCGCCGTCCAGCACCGTGAACAGGTGGACCGGCTGCTCGCCCTGGTGGACGCGGTGATCTGGGTCGTCGACCCGGAGAAGTACGCCGACGCGGTGCTGCACGAGCGGTACCTGCGGCCGATGGCCGGGCACGCCGAGGTCACCTTCGTCGTGCTCAACCAGATCGACCGGCTGTCCGGCGACGCCGCCGACCAGGTCCTCGACGACCTGCGCCGGCTGCTCGACGAGGACGGCATCGCGCTCAGCGAGCACGGCGAGCCCGGTGCGACCGTGCTGGCGCTGTCCGCCCTCACCGGGGACGGCGTGGACGACCTGAAGGACGCGCTCGGCCGGTTCGTCCGCGAACGCGGGGCGGCCGCCCGGCGCATCGCGGCCGACGTGGACGCCGCCGCGGCCCGGCTGCGCCCCGCCTACACCACGGGCGCACGGGCCGGCCTCAGCGAGGAGGCGCGCGACGAGTTCGCCGACGGCCTGGCCGCCGCGGTCGGATCCCGGGCCGCCGGGGAGGCCGCCGAACGCGCCTGGATGCGCGGCGCCAACCGGGCCTGCGGCACGCCGTGGCTGCGGCTGTGGCGCTGGTACCAGGGGCGGCGGGCCCCGCTCACCACCCGGCGGCTCGCCGTCGGCCGGCCCGCCGACGACGAGGCCACCGCGCGCCAGCTGGTGGAGCAGGCCGTGCGGAGGGTGACCGAGCGCGCCTGCCAGGGCATGCCCGGGCCCTGGGCGCAGGCGGTGCGTGAGGCCGCGCTGCGCGGCGCCGAGGGGCTGCCGGAGGAACTCGACGAGCTGTCCCGGCGGGCGGCCCTGCCCGGCAGGCCGCCGCGGCCCTTCTGGTGGCCGGCGGCGGTCCTGGTGCAGGCGGCGATGACGCTGGTGCAGGTGATCGGCGGCGTCTGGCTGGCCGGGCAGATCGTCGGGGTGCTGGAGGCCGACCTGGGCCTGCCGGTGCTGCTGATGGTGATCGGCATCGTCGGCGGACCGGCGGTGGAGTGGGCGTGCCGGGCGGCGGCGCGGGCGCCCGCGCGGCGGTACGGCCTGGAGGCCGAACTGCGGCTGCGGGAGGCCGCCGAGGAGTGCGGCCGGATCCGCGTGCTGGAGCCCGTCGTCGAGGAGGTGGCCCGCCACCGCGAGGTGCGCGAGCAGTACGGCATGGTCAGCGGTGCCGTCCCGGTCGGTTCCGGCGGTCTGGGGGGTCCCGGCGGTCTGGGGGGTCCCGGCGGTCTCGGGGGCACCCGTTCACCCGCACGGGCGGGGCAGTTGTCCACAACCCCGCTCTGAGTCCACAGCCCGCCACGGGCCCGCCCGAACGGCCCCACCCTGGGAGCAGGCCGTACGGGACGGGCCCGTCGGCGTACTCACGGATGCCCGTGGTGAAGGGACGAGCGATGAACGAGACGGTGATCTGCGCGGTCGGCAACGTGGCGACGCAGCCGGTGCACAGGGAGGACGAACGGGGCCAGGTCGCCCGGTTCCGGCTGGCCGCCACCCCCCGCTACTGGGACCGCGAGAAGGCCATGTGGGTGGACGGGCACACCAACTTCTTCACGGTGTGGACCCGCCGCTCCCTGGCGGCGAACGTGGCGGCCTCGGTGTCGGTGGGGGACCCGGTGGTGGTCCACGGCAGGCTGAAGGTGCGCGCCGACACACGGGACGGCCAGTCCCGGACCGACGTCGACATCGAGGCGGCCACCGTCGGCCACGACCTGGCGCGCGGCACGTCGGCCTTCCGGCGGACCGTCAGGGGCGAGGCGGGCGGCGTGCCGGGTGACGGCGGGGCGGTCCGGCAGACGTACGAGGCGGCCGTGCGGGCAGGCCAGGGGGCGCCGCCCGGGCCCCCGGCGGATCCGTGGGGCGTGCAAGCGTCTGCGGGTGCTCCCTTGTTGACGTGATGTCACATGAAGTCGTCCGGATCGGCCCCGGTTGGTGGCGTTTCGGGCGGTAACAATTACGAGTCGGAAACCGTCCGGGACCCGGCTCGCCACCGGGCCGGACGGCCGCCTTCCCTAGGATGCCGGAGTGGGTCATGGGTCGATGGCGCCGTGTACGGCTCCCGAGGGCCCGCGTCAGTAGGCCGTGACCGGAGGGGAGTTCCGTGATTCCGTCGTTCCACGCGAGGTCCGCGCGTCGGTCCGGTGCGGTTCGTGCCGCCGTGGTGTCGCTGGTGTCCGGCCTGGTGGCCGCGGCCGGGGCGACCGGCGCGTCCGCCGCCACCGGGGAGGTGGGCGGCCTCGTGGCGCCGCAGTGGAACGCGGGCGGCGCCACCGCCGTCGCCGACGACCTGAGCGCCTTCGGCACCGCGGTGATCCGCGGGGCGGACGGCGAACGGGAGGTGCCGGCCGGGCTCTTCGAGCTCTCCGTGGACGGCGGCGGGACCCTGCAGACCTACGGCGTGGACATCGAACGCACCACCCAGCCCGGGGTCGTCTACCAGGAGAGCGACTGGAGCGGCACCTCGCTGGCCGGCAACCGCGACGCCGGGCGGATCGTCTGGGTGCTGCGCCACTCCTACCCCCAGGTGGACGACCTGACCGAACTGGCCGCGCGGGCCGGGGCCAAGGGACTCACCGAGCAGGACGCGGCCGCCGGCACCCAGGTCGCCGTCTGGCGGCTCTCCGACGGGTCCGACGTCACCGCCACCGACCCGCAGGCCGAGCGGCTGGCCGACTACCTGGTGAAGCACGCCCGGGCCCAGGACGAGCCGCGCGCCTCCCTCAGGCTGGAGCCGCCCGCCGCGGCCGGGCGCCCCGGCACCCGAATAGGCCCGATCACCGTCCGCACCGGCGCCGACGACGTGACGGTGCTGCCGCCCGCCGACACCAGCCCGGCGTGGATCACCGACAAGAACGGCAAGGCCGTCGAGACGGTGGACGACGGCGGCCGGCTGTACGTCGACATCCCGCACGACGCCGACGACGGCGCCGCCACGCTCACGGTGGAGGCCACCACCACCGTCCCCGTCGGGCGGGCGCTCACCTCCGACAGCCGCAGCCAGACCCAGGTGGTCGCCGCCTCCAGCGAGACCACGGTGCGGGCCACCGCCACCACCGTGTGGCGGCAGGACGGCGCCGTGCCGGGGCTGTGGGCGCGGGAGCGCTGCGAGGCGTCCGGCTCCGACCGGACGTCCGGCCTCGACGTGACCCTGCTCAACCGGGGGGACGAGGACTTCACCTACCGGGTGGCCGGCACCGACTACCTGCTCGCCCCGGGGGAGCGGCGCACGGTCTCGCAGCCGCTCGCGGAGGACGAGGCGTACACCGTCGGCGTCGAGGCCGCCTCCGGCTCGAAGGAGAACCGGCCCGTGGTGTTCAGCGGGGTGCTGGACTGCCTCACGGACAGCGCCGCGGCCGCCCTGCGGACGCAGACGGCCCACCAGCCGCCGAGCCCGCTGCCCTCCGTCTCGCCGCCGTCCCCCGGGGGCGAGGACCTCGCCACCACCGGTGGAGGCGGCGGCGCCGAACTCGCCGCCTCGATCGGCGCGGGCCTGGTCGTCGTCGGCGCCGCGGTGCTCAGCGTGGCCAGGCAGCGCCGCCGGGACGCCCACCAGGAGTGAGTCGCCCATCACGTTCCGCTGCGCCCCGGGGACCGGTCGTTTTCGTCCTGGGGTGGCGGTACGGCAAGATGGGGTGTATCTGCCCACCGCGAGTTTCAAGCTGCCGGACGGTTTCTCTTGGCTGAGTTCATTTACACCATGCGCAAGGCGCGCAAGGCGCACGGCGACAAGGTGATCCTCGACGACGTCACCCTTTCCTTCCTCCCCGGGGCGAAGATCGGCGTCGTCGGCCCGAACGGCGCCGGAAAGTCGACCGTCCTGAAGATCATGGCCGGTCTGGAGCAGCCGTCGAACGGTGACGCGTTCCTGACGCCCGGCTACACGGTCGGCATCCTGCTGCAGGAGCCCCCGCTCAGCGAGGACAAGACGGTCCTGGAGAACGTCCAGGAGGGCGTCGCCGAGGTCAAGGGCAAGCTCGACCGGTTCAACGAGATCGCCGAGCTGATGGCGACCGACTACTCCGACGAGCTCATGGAGGAGATGGGCAAGCTCCAGGACGACCTGGACCACGCCAACGCGTGGGACCTGGACGCCCAGCTGGAGCAGGCCATGGACGCGCTGGGCTGCCCGCCCGGCGACTGGCCGGTCAGCAACCTCTCCGGTGGTGAGCGGCGCCGCGTCGCGCTGTGCAAGCTGCTGCTCGAGGCGCCCGACCTGCTGCTCCTCGACGAGCCCACCAACCACCTCGACGCCGAGTCGGTCAACTGGCTGGAGCAGCACCTCGCCCAGTACGCCGGAACCGTCGTCGCCGTGACCCACGACCGGTACTTCCTGGACAACGTCGCGGGCTGGATCTGCGAGGTCGACCGCGGTCGCCTGCACGGCTACGAGGGCAACTACTCCAAGTACCTCGAGACCAAGGCCACGCGTCTGAAGGTCGAGGGGCAGAAGGACGCCAAGCGCGCCAAGCGCCTCAAGGAGGAGCTGGAGTGGGTCCGCTCCAACGCCAAGGGGCGGCAGGCCAAGTCCAAGGCGCGTCTGGCCCGCTACGAGGAGATGGCCGCCGAGGCCGACAAGATGCGGAAGCTGGACTTCGAGGAGATCCAGATCCCGCCGGGCCCGCGTCTGGGCAACGTGGTCGTCGAGGTGCAGAACCTCCGCAAGGCCTTCGGTGAGAAGGTCCTGATCGACGACCTGTCCTTCACGCTGCCGCGCAACGGCATCGTGGGCATCATCGGTCCGAACGGCGCGGGCAAGACCACGCTGTTCAAGATGATCCAGGGCATCGAGGAGCCGGACTCCGGCAACATCAAGGTCGGCGAGACGGTCAAGATCAGCTACGTCGACCAGAGCCGCGCCAACATCGACGCCAAGAAGACGCTGTGGGAGGTCGTCTCCGACGGTCTCGACTACATCAACGTCGGCCAGGTCGAGATGCCCTCCCGCGCCTACGTCTCGGCGTTCGGCTTCAAGGGCCCGGACCAGCAGAAGCCGGCCGGTGTGCTCTCCGGCGGTGAGCGCAACCGCCTGAACCTGGCGCTCACCCTGAAGCAGGGCGGCAACCTGCTGCTCCTCGACGAGCCGACCAACGACCTCGACGTCGAGACCCTGTCCTCGCTGGAGAACGCGCTGCTCGAGTTCCCGGGCTGCGCCGTGGTCGTCTCCCACGACCGGTGGTTCCTGGACCGCGTGGCGACGCACATCCTCGCCTACGAGGGCGAGTCCAAGTGGTTCTGGTTCGAGGGCAACTTCGAGTCCTACGAGAAGAACAAGATCGAGCGGCTCGGCCCGGACGCGGCGCGTCCGCACCGCGCCACCTACAAGAAGCTGACCCGGGACTGATCGACGCGTGCGCCACCTCTACCGCTGCCCCCTGCGCTGGAGCGACATGGACGCGTACGGGCACGTCAACAACGTCGTGTTCCTGCGCTACCTGGAGGAAGCCCGGGTGGACATGCTGTTCCACCCGGAGCAGGACCATGCCTTCGCGCGGGGCACGGTGGTGGCGCGCCACGAGATCGACTACAGGCGTCAGCTGGTCCACCGGCACGCGCCGGTGGACGTCGAGGTGTGGGTGACGAAGGTCCGCGCGGCCTCCTTCACCCTCGCCTACGAGGTCAAGGACACCGGGTCCGGCGACGAGCCGGACCTGGTGTACGCCAGGGCGTCGACGGTGATGGCGCCCTTCGACTTCACGCTCCAGCAACCGCGGCGTCTGACCGAGGGCGAGCGGTACTTCCTGCAGAAGTACCAGGACGACGAGGCCGCCGGCCGATGAGCAAGCTCCGCTTCGCCGACGCGGGCGAGGCCGCGGACCTCTGCGGCTTCCTCACCCGGCTCCTGCACTACGACCGCGCCGCCGCCGTCCGGCTCCAGGGCGCGGGCCGGGCGCTGGCCGTCTACGGCAGCCCCGCCTCCTTCGACGTGCTCGCGGTGCGGGCCGTCCGGCTCGCGGAGCCCGCCGACTCCCTCGACGTCACGGTCTCCGCGGGCGAACTGCTGGAGTCCGTCGACGAGGACGCCGCCGAGGCCGTCGTGCCCTCCGCGGTCACCGGGCCGGCCTGGGCCGGGCTGCTGCCGCCGCGCGGCGGCTGGCAGGCCGAGGGCGCGCTGCCCGGGGAGGCGCTGCGGGGGCTGGTGGCCGCCGCGGTCGCCGAGTTCCGCCGACGGGTCGAGGAGATCCCCCCGGAGGCGCGGACCCGCGCCGCGCTCGACAGCACCGGGCGTCAGATCTGGTCCCGGACCGTCGACGGCACCGGGCTGCCCGTCCGGGCCGTGCACGCCGCGCAGTCCCTGGGCTTCCTGCACCCCGGTCCCGGCCCGCAGATCCTGTCCTGCGGGTCCTGGCTGAGGCTGCGCACCCCCTACGGCTCCGTCGCCGTCCGCCGCGCCGGCCGCCTCGGCGGACTGGGCGTCGGCGTCGCCTGACCGGCGCCGCGGAGCCTCCTCACCCCTCGGCCCCCGTCGCCCTCCGAGGCGCGTCACCCCCCACGCGCGTCACCCCGACGTGCGTCACACCTCGTCGGGGGTGTTCACCATGGAGGCCGCGGCGTACGTCAGGTAGCTCCACAGCGTGTGCTCGTGCTCCTCGGAGAGGCCGAGGTCGTCGACGGCCGCCCGCATGTGCCGCAGCCAGGCGTCGTGCGCCGCGCGGTCGACCTTGAACGGGGCGTGCCGCATGCGCAGCCGCGGGTGGCCGCGCTGCTCGCTGTACGTCGTGGGTCCGCCCCAGTACTGGATCAGGAAGAGCCGCAGACGCTCCTCGGCCGGGCCCAGGTCCTCCTCCGGGTACATGGCCCGGAGCGCCGGGTCCTCGGCGACCCCTTCGTAGAAGCGGCGGACCAGGCGGGTGAACGTCTCCTCGCCCCCGACCTGCTCGTAGAAGGTCTCCGTCTGCAGTGTGCCTCGCCGAATCTCTTTCACGTCTCCATCGTCTCAGACGGCGGCACCCGGTCCTCAAGACCTGTGGACGGGCCAGAGGTCCTGCGGACCGGGTGCCGGTCGGGTCGTGCTCGGTTGCGGCTCGGTCGTTGCCCGGTCGTGGCTCGACCGGCACGGTCCGCTCGGCCGGGGGTCAGCCGCGGCGGACGGTGATCGTCGTCCAGGCGCCGACGTGCACGCGGTCGCCGTCCCGCAGCGGGACCGGGACGAACGGCTGGATCGGTTCCTCGGCGCCGTTCACCGTGGTGCCGTTGGTGGAGTTCTGGTCGATGACCGCCCAGCTTCCGTCCGCCTGCTGCACCAGCATCGCGTGCTGGTGCGAGACGCCCGGGTCCTCCGGCGGCACCGACAGGTCGATGTCCGGGGTGTCGCCGGTGGAGTGGCGGCGGCGGCCGATGGTCACCTGCGGACCGGTGAGGGTCCGCTGCTGCTCCGGGGAGTACGCGGGGAGGTTGAGCCCGGCGGCCTCGGGGCCGGAGCGTTGCATCATCGCCATGAAGTAGGCGCGGTCCGGGCCGATGGTCGCCGTCCAGGTCTCCTGGCGGGGCGCGCCGGGCTGCGGGTAGCCGTAACCGCCGCCGGGGCCCGGGGCGCCGGGAGCGCCGGGTCCGCCGGGTGTGCCCGGGGACGCGGGCCACGGTGCCAGGCCCGGGGGCGTGCCGGGGGCGCCGCCGCGGTCACCGGGGGCGCCGCCGGGGGCACCCGGGCCACCCGGGCCGCCGAAGCCGCCGGGGCCGGCCGGGCCGGGGTAACCGCCGGGGCCGTTCGGGCCGCCGAAGCCCTCGTGCACGCCGGGGCCGCCGGGAGCACCCTGGCCACCGGGGTTGCCGGGTCCGCCGGGGAAGCCGCCGCGCTCGCCGGGGGCACCCGGGCCACCCGGGCCACCCGGGCCGCCGGGGCCACCGGGAGCACCCTGGCCACCCGGGTTGCCCGGGCCGCCGGGGAAGCCGCCTCGCTCGCCCGGGTTGCCGGGGCCGCCCGGGCCACCGAAGCCGCCGTGGTCGTCGGGACGACCGGGGCCGGCAGGGCTGTTGAAGCCGCCGGGGCCACCGGGGCCACCGGGGCCGCCCGGTCCGCCGAAACCGCCTCGGTCGCCCGGTCCGCCAGGTCCACCGGGACCGCCGGGTCCGGGGAAGCCGCCGCCTTCGCCGGGACCGCCCGGGCCACCGAAGCCGCCGCGTTCGCCGGGACCGCCCGGACCGCCGGGACCACCGGGACCGCCGAAGCCGCCTCGGTCACCCTGACCGCCCGGGGCACCAGGGCCGCCCGGACCGCCCTGGCCGCCGGGGAAGCCGCCGCGCTCACCGGGACCGCCGGGCCCGCCCGGGCTGCCGGGGAAGCCGCCGCGCTCACCGGGACCGCCGGGCCCGCCCGGGCTGCCGGGGAAGCCGCCGCGTTCACCGGGACCGTCGGGCCCGCCCGGACCGCCCGGGCCGCCGGGGAAGCCACCGCGCTCGCCCGCACCGCCCGGACCGCCGAAGCCCCCCGGGCCACCGGGGCCCCCGGGCGCACCCGGGCCCGGCGAGGTCGGCGGAGGGAGGGTCCAGTCGTCGCCGGCCGGGGCGCCGGGGCGGCCGCCGCCCTCGAAGAAGGCCGGCGGCGGCCCGCCCGCGTGCCCCTGCTGGAAGGAGGCGGGCGCCCCGCCCTGCCCGCCGCCGAGCGGCTCGGCGGGACGATTCAGCTGCGAGGGCCGGGAGGCCTGGTACTCCGACGGGTCGGGCTGGTACGACCGCCCGCCGGGCGGCGGGGGCACCGGGCCTCCGCCGGGACCGCCCGGACCGCCGAAGGACGGGGGCGGCGGCGTGTAGGAGGTCGCCGAGTTGGTGAGGAAGTTCCACCGGCACTCCTCGCAGAAGGGCGCCAGCCCCTCACGCGGCGTGCGGCACTGCGGGCAGAGCTCCGGGGCCCGGCCGCCCTGGCCGCCGGGGGGCGGGAAGCCGTAGCCCCCGGAGGGCGGCGGGGGAGGCGGCGGGGGCACGGCACCCGCCATGCGGTGACCGCAGACCTCGCACCAGTCGTCGGAACCCGACTGGTGTCCGTTCGGGCAGGTCGGCATGTCGGCGCTTCCCCCTCTCCCTTCCGGCCGTTCGTCGGGCCGGCTCGTTCACTGCTCGTTCGGTCGCCGTGTGACGCGCACGGTCTTGGTGGACCGTGTCTCGAGCGTCATCTCGTCGGCTTCCGCGACCTTCGTCTTCAGTCGCACAGTACCTGCCGCTTCGTCGACCACGTCCACCACCTTCGAAAGGAGTTTCGCCGTATCGGCGTTTCCGGACAGCCCGGCCAGCTGCACGGCACGGCCCAGCTTGGCGGTCGCCGCGTCCATGTCACCCGCCTTGCGGGCCTCCAGGCCCTGCTGGATCGCCTCGGCCAGCTCCGCCTGCCCCGTGTAGTGGGCGACCTGCGGATCGAGGGAGGTGGAGGCGGCCAGGTCGTCGGTCCACACGGCCCGCACCAGGCCCTGGGCGCCCAGGGCGTCGGCGCCGCCGTCGGCGTGGGGCACCACCAGTGAGACCCGGGCGGCGAGCATCTCCCGGCCGATGTCGGCGGGCGGGACTTCCACACAGACGTGGTAGTCCCGCGACTCGTCGCCCCATGACCCGGTCGGGTAGTCACCGGCCCGCGGCCCGGCCTCGGTGCGACGGTCCGTCAGGTCCTCGACCGAGGGCGCGACCTGCTTGACGAAGCGGACGCGCGCGCCCGCCGGGGTCCACAGGCGCAGCGCCACGTCGGCGACGCCCTTGCCCATCGCCGTCTCCATCATCGAGGTGAAGTCGGCGGCCAGGTGCTCCGGGTCGGCCACGATGTCGGCCGTGCCCAGCAGGGCCGAGGCGATCTGGGTGACCTCCTTGACCTCCCAGTCGGTGCCCACGCCGCGCGCGTCGCAGGTGAAGCGGCCGGCGCAGTGCTCCAGGGCGGCCGTCAGCCGTTCGGGCGTCTCGTGCTCGTTGCGGCCGTCGGTGAGCAGGACGCCGTGCCGGATGGTGGCGTCCGCGGAGGACAGCAGGCGGTCCGCGAGCCGGAGCCAGGCGCCGATGGCGGTGCCGCCGCCCGCGGTCAGGCGGCGCAGCGCCTGCTGGGCCTGGGCGCGGGTCTCCGGGCCGGCCGCGGCGAGCCGGCCGTCCCCCGGGTAGACCTCCCGGGCGACGTGGGTGCCGGCGACGACCGCGAACCGGACGCCGTCCCGGAGGGTGTCGATCGCCGCGGCGGTCGCCTCGCGGGCGCCGCGCATCTTGGCCGGCGGGTAGTCCATGGAGCCGGAGCAGTCCACCATGATCACCACGGCGGCGTCCGGCCCCCCGCCGGAACCGCCGGACCCGGCGGGGCCGCTCAGCGTGGCGCCGCCGCTCGCCGTCACGGTGACGACCGCGTTGACCTCGCGCGCCCCCTCCGGCAGGTACGCGTTCTGGTAGACGTCCACGGAGAACCGCGGCACGTCCGGTTTCGAGAGAATCGCCATGCGTCCTTCGCCCCCTCGCGCGCCCGCGGCTCCCTCGGCCTGACGCGCCTCAGCCGGATCCTGCCCCCTGGGCGGGGCCCGGGAACGGCACCACCGCCACTGTTACGTTGTCGTGGCCCCCTCCGTCGAGGGCGTGGCCGACCAGGACGCGGGCGCTGTGCAGCGGGCGGGTGGCGGCGTCGGCCGGGACGACCTCGGCCATCTGCTCCGCGGTCTCCGCGTAGTTCCACAGGCCGTCCGTGCAGACCACCACCACGCCGGGGCGGTCCGGCTTGAACGAGGCGGTGTGCGGATCGAGTTCGTAGGCGTCCGCGCCCAGCCAGCCGGTGATGGCGTGGGCGCGCTCGTCCGCGTAGGCCTGGGCCTCGCTCATCAGCCCGGCGGCGACCATCTGGGCGGCCCAGGAGTCGTCCTCGGTGAGCCGGGCGGGGGCGGAGCGGTCGTCGGGCACCCAGTAGACGCGGCTGTCGCCGACCCAGCCGACGACCAGCAGGCCGTCGGCGACCAGGGCGGCGACCAGGGTGCAGGCCGGCGCGTTCTCCTGCGGCGCGTGTTCGCGGGGCCGGGCGGGGTCGCCGGCCAGCGCGTCGACGGCGCGGGCGGCGGCCTGGATCGCCTCGTGCATGGCGGTCTGCGGGTGGACGCCGCGGGGCAGCGCCTCGGTGAGCGCGTCGGCGGCGGTCCGGGAGGCGGCCGCGGAGGCCTCGTCCGGGCGGGTCGCGGACGACACGCCGTCGCAGACCACGGCCACCGAGACGGGTGTGCCGTCGGGAAGGGCGGCCTGGGCGAGGGCGAAGGCGTCCTCGTTGCGGTGGTGGCGCAGTCCGCGGTCGCTGACCGCGGCGACGGGCCCCGACTCCAGTTCCATGTGGTCCCGTTCGCGCGGCTGGGCGTGGCCGCAGTTCTCGCAGTATCCGTCGCCGTCGACCCGTCCGGCCCGGCAGGCCACGCAGGCCTTCCCGGCGCCCGCCGGGGTGGCGTCGGCGCCGGCCGGGTCCACCGCGGCGGACCGCGGGTCGGCGGCGCGCGGGGAGGGCGGGGCGGGCGGCTGAAGGTGGAAACCGTCCGTCGTGTCCGCGCCCGCGGCCTCGCGGGCGGTGGGCGGGGCGGACGGCGTGTCGTCGCGCGTCTGCAGGGCGACCGTCGGCGTGTCGGACAACGGGGCGGCCGCCGCCGACAGGTGCAGGCCACAGGCGCCGCAGTAGAGGTCGGCCGGCTCCACCGGCTCGGTGCAGCCGGGGCAGGCGGACAGGCGGTGCGTGTCGGCAGTCATCGGCGGCACCACTACACCCACGTCCGGGGACGGTAACGGTTGGCGCGTTCCACCAGGTCGATCCTCTCCTCGCCGCCGTCCGCGAGACGGGCCAGCGTGCGGTACGAACGTTCCAGGCCGAGGCGGAGTCCCCGCTCGTCCAGTACTTCGCCGAGCACCCCGCGTCCGGAGGCCACCGGTACGGAACCCCGGCCTCCGGAGAGTACCCAGTCGAGCGCGCAGCCCAGCACCTCCGCGGACAGCCGCTCGCGCCGCACGGCGTCCAGTCCGTATCCGCCCAGCGCCTCCACCTGCGCGGCGGCGGCGGTCAGATCGTCGAGGAACGGCGTGTCGGCGCCCACCACGGTACGCCCCCGCAGCCGTGCCCGGACGGCGGCGACCCGGGCCGCGGTGTAGTGGATGGACGCCTCCGGCACCGACTCCAGGGCGGCGACCGCGCCCTCCCGGTCGCCGGCGGCGAGCCGCACGCGGGCCAGCCCGAAGGCGGCGCTCACATAGCTCGGGTCGGTCGTCCACACCAGCCGGTAGTACTCGGCGGCGTTGTCCAACTGCCCCAGCACCTCGGCGCACAGACCCAGCGCCAGCTTGGGCGCGGGCTCGCCCGGGAAGGCGTCGTAGAGCGCGTCGAAGGCGAGCGCGGAGGCCACGTACTCGCCGGTGACCAGGGAGGTCACGCCCCGGTACCAGACGACCCGCCAGTCGTCGGGCTCCTCGGCGGCCAGACTCCTCAGCTCCTCGACGGCGGCCCCCGCCTCGCCCGCCTCCAGCCGTGCGCGCACCAGCCGCAGCCGGGACTCCGGCGAGGCGGCGGGGGCCCCGGACAGCGCGACGAGCAGTTCCTGGGGCGCCGCCGTCATCAGCGCGGCCAGGAAACCGGCGTTGGGGTCGTCGGGGTCCACCCGCGGCACCGGCAGGGCCAGCGCGGCGGCCGCGGCGTCCACGGGTTTCACCGTTCCGGGTGACACCGGAGGGGTGTGCGGAGCGCCCGCGGCGGGCATGGGGGAGGACCCGCGCTGGGCGGGGAACACCGGTGGCGCGGTTCCGGGCGGGGCGGCGGGCGGCGACGCGAGGGCCGGCCCGTACGGCGACGCGAGGGCCGGCCCGTGCGGCGACGCGACGACCGGCCCGTGCGGCGGGGCCGCCGGCAGCACGGACGGCACGGACTGCGCGTACGGCGGGGCCACGGACGGCGCGGACCGCGCGAGCGGCGGCACGGCGGGCAGGGTGACGGGCGGCGCGGTGTCCGCGGTGGGGGCGCCGGACGCCGCGGCCCGCCGGGCGAACAGCCGGCCAGGAGGGTTCCGCCGGGCCCCGAGCCGGGACACCTCAGGCTCCGTGTCGTCGAACAACCTCGCGTCCGTGACCCGCAGTTCGGGGCCGAAGAGGGTGGACAGGGCGGGCCGCGGGCGGCCGGTGCCCAGCGCGACCACCTCGCGCAGCACGCCGGTGAGCTGTTCCGCCATCTCCTGCGCCGAGGCGAACCGCCGCGCCGGGTCGGGGTCGGTGGCCCGGACCAGCAGCCGGTAGAAGGACTCGTACCGCCGGAACACCTCGATCTCGTCCGGGTCCGGCAGCGAGTCCGCGTGGACGGTGGTGTAGCCGTGGAAGTCGATGGTGAGCACGGCCAGGGTGCGGGCCACCGTGTACAGGTCGGAGGCGACCGACGGGCCGACCGTGGCGACCTCGGGGGCCTGGTAGCCGACCGTGCCGTAGATGGCCGACTCGTAGTCGTCCATGCGGCGGACCGCGCCCATGTCGATCAGCTTCAGCTGGTCCTCGGTCTGTATCGCGTTGTCGACCTTGAAGTCGCAGTACAGCAGGTTGCGGCTGTGCAGGTGGCCCAGGGCCTCCAGCGCCTCGATGCCGTACGCGCAGGCCTGCTCGACCGGCAGCGGGTCGCGGCGGCCGTCCGGGGTGCGGCGTCCGTTGGCGATGTCCTTCAGCGACTTGCCGCCGACGTACTCCATGACGATGTAGCCGTCGAGGGAGCCGGTCCGCTGGTCCAGGTGCTCGACGAAGTTGTAGATCCGCACGATGTTGGCGTGCTCGATCTCGGCCAGGAACCGACGCTCGGAGATGGCGGCGGCCATCGCGTCCTGGTCGCCGGTGTCCAGCAGGCCCTTGAGGACCACCCACCGGTCGGACACCGCGCGGTCCACCGCCAGGTAGATCCAGCCCAGTCCGCCGTGCGCCAGGCAGCCCGCGACCTCGTACTGGCCGTGCACCACGTCCCCGCCGCGCAGTTTGGGCACGAAGGAGTAGGGGTGGCCGCACTTGGTGCAGAAGCCCTCGGTGCGGCCGGGGCGGTCGCCACGGGCCCGGCCGACCGGCGCGCCGCAGTCGGAACGGGAGCAGAACCGCTTGCGCTCCGGCACCCGCGGGTCGTCCAGCACCATGGCCCGCGGGTCGGGACGGGGCACGGCCGGGACGTCGACCAGCCCGGCGCCCAGCCGTCCCCGGTGGGAGCCGCCGGACTGCGCGCCGGAGCTGCGGACCGACACCGCGCCGACCGTGGCCGCGCCGCTCAGCGTCCCCGACAGCCGGCCGGAGACCGAGCGCCGGGACCGCGACGACGAGCGGGACGACGAGCGCGACGACGCGTGGGACGGACGCGAGGACCCCTCGGAGCCCGCCGGATCCCCCGGGCCGACCGGGCTGCCCGCGCCGGAGGAGCCCGAGCCGCCCGTGCCGCCGAAGCCCGGACCGCCCGCGCCGCCCGCGCCGTCGGAGCCCGCGCCGCCCGCGCCGCCCGCGCCGCCGAAGCCCGGACCGCCCGCGCCGCCGGAGCCCGCGCCGCCCGGGCCGGTGGGCCGGCCGGAGTTGCCCGGCGGGCGTCCCGCGACACCGGTGGGGGTGGCGCCCACCATGCCGTCCGGGGACACCACCGGCGCCAGCCCGCAGTGGTCGCAGTACAGCTCACCCCCGCCGACGTCCTCGTACGCGCCCTCGCAGCCCGGCCGCTGGCACCTCGGCTCCATCACGCCCCGTCCCTCCGCACAGCTCCCCCTCCGTCGGCGCTCACGCCTGGGCCCCCTCCGGCCGTCCCGCCCCGTCCTGCGTGGGCATCACGGGCCGCAACTGCTCCACCGCGGCCTGCTGGTAGCGCAGCACGGCCTGCTCGGCGACGCGCAGGTCGCAGGGCGCGCTCCACAGCATCCGCCGGGCGATGTCGTACCGCTCGACCAGCAGCGGGTCCTCCGCCAGCCCGTGCCGGGACACCTTCGCCCGGTAGGCGTCCAGCCGGCCGCGCAGCTCGGCGCGGATCGCCAGCGGCGCGGTGACCGCCGTCAACGACTCGCGGGCGCGCACCAGTTCGTCCTCCGCCTTGCGCTCCAGCTCGTCCAGCAGCGGCGACAGCCGGTGCCACAGGCCCTGCCGCCGGTACTCCGCCGCCGTCGACACCCGCTCCTGCAGCACCGTCGGCGGGCCGCTCACCGCGGGCACCTCGGTGGCCGCGATCTTCGCCAGCACCTCGCCGCGCGCCAGCCGGGCCTCGGCCAGCGTGCGGTCCGCGCGGCTCAGCACGTCGCGCAGCCGCACGAGCCGGGACTCGGCGTCCTGGCGGACCGTCAGAACCGCCTCGATCTCGCGGCGGGCGTCCTCCAGTTCGCGCGCGTACCGGTCGTAGGCGGTGGTGTCCGGGCGGCCCGCGCCGGGCGCCGAACTCCCCTCGGCGGGCGTCCAGAAGGACAGCGGGTCGGAGATGACCCGCTCGCGCAGCCGGGTCAGGGCGCCGGTGATCCGCTCCAGGTCGTCCCCGGCCGGGTGTTCGCCGGGCCGCACGCCCACCGAGCGGGCGAGGTCCCGGGTGCGGCGCAGCTCGGCGGAGAGCATGTCGATCCGGGCCGGCAGCGCCGACCAGACCGCGTCGGCGGCCACCACCACGTCCAGCGCGGCGGCGTACAGCTCGTTCATCCGGTCGACGAGCGCGGACAGCGTGTAGCGGCGGCTGAGGCGCACCGAGGACGTCCCGGCGAGCCCGCCGCTCTCCGCGGCGGCGGTCCCCGCGACCGTGACGCTGGGGCCCCGCAGCAGTTCGGTGAGGGCCACCAGGTCCTCGCGCCCGGCCCAGCGGCGGCGGGCCCGCAGGTCGCGGGCGGATCGCAGGGTGTCCGTGTAGGCGTCGAAGAAGGTCCACAGCAGGCTGATCGAGGCCTCCGTGGCCCGCCACCGCTGCTGGGTGGCGCCGGTCAGCCCGGCCCCTTCGAGGAGTCTGCGCCCCGCGTGGTCCTGCAGCGCGAGGAGCGAGGACTCGATGGCCTCGTGCTCCGCGCCGAGCCGCGCCAGCGCACGGTCCACCTCGTCCCGGTCCATCACCGGACCCAAGGCGTGTCCCGTGTCGCCCATCGATCACCTCTCAGTGCGCAGTCGGTGCGTGCGGTCGGTCGGCGCGGGCTCACGGCCTCGCCGGTGGGACCCTGCCCAGGGCGGGCCGGGGTCAGTCGCGGTAGACGGCGGGCGGGGGGTCGGCCGGCTTCGGCATGGTCGACGCCAGCCACCGGTCGTAGGCCCGCTTCCAGCCGCCGTCCGCGACGTAGTCGCGCAGCACGGCGTTGACCCGGCGGACCAGGTCGTCGGCGTCCTCGGCCATGGCCACGCCGTAGTACTCCTCGGTGAACTCCTCCCCCTTCAGCGCCACCGACGGGTCCTGCGCGGCCTGGCTGGCGGCCAGGGCGCTGTCGGTGACCACCGCGTCCACCTCGCCGAGCTGGAGCCGCACCAGGCAGTCGAGCTGGTTGGGCACCGTGGTGGCGATGTCCGCCTCGGCGACCGCCGGCACGCCGTTCCTCCGGTCCTCCTCGAGCCGGCTGTGCGCGGTGGATCCCGCCGCGCTGCAGATCCTCAGGCCCGCCAGGCTGCGGTCGTAGCCGGTGACCGACGACCGCGCCGGGGCGAGTACCTGCTGGCCGGTGGTGAAGTAGGGGGCGGAGAACGACACCTCCTCCAGCCGGTCGCAGGTGATGGTCATGGTGCGGACCACCATGTCGACGCGGCCCTCCCGCACGGCCGGGATGCGCTGGTTGGTGGGGATCGCGTGGAAGCGGATGTTGGGGGACTGCCCGTCCGCCCGCGGGCCGAGGATCTCGTCGGCCGTCCGGCGGGCCAGGTCGATGTCGAAGCCGGAGAGCTCCACCTGGTCCTCGGCGCTGTTGGGGTCGCGGTAGCCCCAGCCGTAGCTGTTCTGGTCGACGCCGACCCGCAGGTAGCCGCGTTCCTTGATCGCCCGGATCGTCGGGCCGCTCTCGGCGGTGGACGGGGAGAGGCTCTGCGCCTCGGGGCGCTCGCAGTCGTCGTCGGCCGCGGCGGGACGGGCGGCCGGGGTGGCCGGGGCGGTCCGGGAGGCCGGGACGTGAGGGGCGGCGTGCCGGCCGTCCGCCGTGCCGGACGGTGCGCCCGCCGCGTCCCGGTCGTGGCGCCCGGCGTCGTGCGGCCGGGGCAGCAGCAGGGCGCCGGCCGCGGTGAGCGCGCAGAGACCGGCCAGGGCGCCCACGACGCGCCGGCCGCGGCTCGGCCGCCGCCGGTCCAGGTCCTCGTCGTGCCGTCGTCGCATCGCCGTTCCCCCGTTCACCGGTACTCCGAAAGCCTGCGGCCGATCCCCAGCAGCGCCGCCACGGCGGCCAGGGCCGCCAGCGCGGCCGCCCCGGCGGGCAGGCCGGTGAGCGCGGCCCGTCCGTCGGCCGCGGCGCGCTCGAACTCCCTCTCCTCGTGCTCCAGCGCCTGCCGGAGGGACCGGTCGACGTTGTCGAAGCAGACTCGGGTGGGTGACTTGTCGTCCGGTCCGATGATCCGGTCGAGGGCCTCCTGGTAGTCGCCCGCGTCGTCTGCCTCGCGGGCCTCCCGGTGACGCTCGCGCCACTCCAGCATGCTGCTCCGCGCCGTCTCGACCGGCCGGTCGACCTGCGGGTCCCGCGCCACCCCGGCCGCCGCGTCCAGGGCGCGGGACAGGCCCGTCATCGACTCCTGGAAGGCCACCTCGAACTTGTCGCGGAAACTGCCGTCCGGCATCTGCGTGGTCTCCGCGCCCCGGTTGACCAGGGTCAGGTTCTCCGCGCCGCGGGCCTGGAGGGAGGCGGTCCGGGCGTCGTTCAGCAGGGCCAGGGACTCCACGCCGTGCTCGTACGAGTCGTCCAGTCCGGCCCGGGCCAGGGAGTGCCCGACCGGCAGCCACAGCAGCACCAGGGCCGTGGCCGCGGTCGCCGTCACCAGGCCGGGGCTCAGCACCCGGTTGGTGCGGCGGTACTCCCGGCGCTGCGCCCACCCGAGCGCGGCGAGCGCGGTGACGCCGAGGCCCAGGGCGAACCAGGGGTAGGGGGCGGCGTCCGCGTAGTCCTCGCGCAGGCGGCCCTGTTCCTGCTCGTACAGGTTCTCGGCGGCCGGCAGCATCTCCTGCCGCATCAGGTCGTCCGCGTACCGCAGGTAGGCGCCGGCCAGCGGGTAGCCCATCCGGTTGTTGGCGCGGGCCCGCTCGACGAGTCCCTTGTACCGCGGCAGGAGTTCGTTGAGGCGGGCGACGGTCCGGCCGGAGGCGGAGTCGGGGTCGGAGCTGGCGGCGGCGGTGGCCAGGCCCGACGCGGCGGTACGGATGTCCTCCTCGTACCGCCTGCGGCTGTCCGGCGTCTCGTTGCCGCCCGCCAGCAGTCCGCCGGACGCCGCGGTGTTGGCCCCGGCCAGGGACCGGTGAACCTCGGCGGCGGCCGAACTCAGCGGCCCGCTGTGGCGCAGCACGGCGTCGGCGGCCGAACTGCGGGCCGTCGTCTGCCAGGTGGTCACGCCGCCGAACGCCACGACCAGCAGCGCGAGGACGGCGCCGATGATCCGCAGCCGGCCCGGCTCGGTGGTCGCGGCGGCCCGCACCCGGGCGGCCGTCTCCACGAGCGCGGGCGCGCGACGCGGCGGCGCGGCCGCCGGCGCGGGGGGCGCCGGGGGCGGTGGCGGTGGCGCGACGGGCGGCGGCGCGGCGCCGGGCGCCTGTGGATGTGTCATGAGACCTCCCCCGGGGTCATCGTGTCGCCGCAAGTATCGCCGTGACGGCGCGATTACGCACGGGCGTTGCGGGATCCCGCCGTCCGCACCGGTCCGCGCCGGTCCGCACCCGTCGGCGTCCGCCTGCGCCCGGCCGCCCCGGCCCGCAGCCGTCGGCCTGCGCCCGCAGCGCGTCCGTCCGGAGCGCGTCCGTCCGGAGCGCGTCCGTCCGCAGCGCGTCCGCCCGCAACGCGTCCGCCTCCGCCCGGAACACGCCGGGCGCGCGGACCGCGGTTCCCGCGCCGGGGTGCGACCGCCGGTCACCGCGAAGGAGGCGCGGACCGCGGACCGCCGGTCACCGTGAAGGGAAGTGCGGACCGCGGACCGCCGGTCACCGTGAAGGGAAGTGCGGACCGCGGACCGCCGGTCACCGTGAAGGGAAGTGCGGACCGCCGGTCACCGTGCAGGCAGGGCGGACCGCCGGTCACCGCCGAGGAGGCGCGGGCCGCCGGGCCGTGGTGAACCGCAGCGTCCGGCCCGGGCGGGCCTGGGCGGCGCGGTCGAGGTCGTCGGCGAGGACCACGGCGATCACCGGGTAGCCGCCGGTGACCGGGTGGTCGGCGAGGAAGAGGACCGGGCGGCCGCCGGGCGGCACCTGGAGGGATCCCGGGACCACGCCCTCGCTGGGCAGTTCGCCCCCGACCGCCCGCTCCAGCGCGGGACCGTCCAGCCGCATCCCCACCCGGTCCGAGGCCGCGCCCACCGTCCAGGCGGCGGACAGCAACTCCCGTACGGCGCCCGGGGTGAACCAGTCGTCCCGGGGGCCCGGCCGCACCCGCAGCACCACCTCGCCGGACTCCGGCGCGGCCACCGGCGCCAGGTCGACCCGCGGCGGTTCAGCGGGCGGCGGTCCCGCGGGCAGGACGTCCCCGACCGCGAGCGGCGCCGGACCGAGCCCCGCCAGCACGTCGCGGGAACGGGACCCCAGCACCTCGGGCACGGCGATCCCGCCGCGTACCGCGAGGTAGCTCCGCAGTCCCGCCGCCGGGGCTCCGAGGGTGAGCTGCCTGCCCGCCGCCAGGTGCACCACCGAGTCGACCGCGCCCACGCTCAGCGGACACGCCGCCCCGGTCACGGCGACGGTCACCGGCCGCAGCGCCCGCACCGAGAGGCCGCCGAAGGTGACCTCCACCGCCGCGGCGCCCTCCTCGTTGCCCACCAGCCGGTTGGCGAGCCGCAGCGCCCCGCGGTCGGCGGCGCCGGAGCGGCCCACGCCCACCGCGGCGAGCCCGGGCCGCCCCAGGTCCTGCACGGTGGCCAGCGGACCCGTCGCCAGCACCCGCAGCGCCGCCGTCACGACCGCCCCACCTCCTCGAACCGCACCCGCGCCCCCGGCCGCAGCAGGGCGGGAGGGTCGCGGTCCTCCCGCCACACCGCCAGGTCCGTCCGCCCGATCACCTGCCAGCCGCCCGGCGAGCTGCGCGGGTACACGCCGCTGAACTCCCCGGCCAGGCCCACCGCGCCGGCCGGCACCCGGGTCCGCGACTCGGCCCGCCGCGGCACCCGCAACTCCGGCGGTCCGCCGGTCAGATAGGCGAATCCGGGCGCGAAACCGCCGAAGGCGACGGTCCATTCGCAGCCGGTGTGCAGGCGCACCACCTCGCGGGCCGGGAGTCCGGTCAACTCGGCCACCTCCGGGAGGTCCTCACCGTCGTAGCGGACCGGAACGCGCACCAGGGGCCCGGGTCCGTCCTGGCGGGCGGACATGTCCGCGCCCCGCACCGCCCGTTCCACGGCGGACAGGTCCGTTCCCGGGGCCAGCCGCAGCAGGACCGTCCGGGCCGCCGGGACCAGGTCGGTCACGCCCCGGGGCGGACGCCGCTCCAGGGACCGGTAGAGGCCCAGCGCCTCGTCCAGCGTGGCGACCTCCACCAGCAGGCCCTGGTCGCCGCACGGCAGGAACCGCACCCTCAGCCCTCCCCGCCCGCGGTGAAGGCGCGCAGGGCGACGCCCGCCGCGGCGAGTCGTGCCCG
Organism: Streptomyces sp. NPDC047130; assembly: GCF_040643475.1. Taxonomy (NCBI): domain Bacteria; kingdom Bacillati; phylum Actinomycetota; class Actinomycetes; order Kitasatosporales; family Streptomycetaceae; genus Streptomyces; species Streptomyces sp. NPDC047130. The sequence goes on from NZ_JBEYUK010000004.1 coordinate 365,547, forward strand.
CACCGCGCGGGCCACCGTCACCGCGCCGGGGCTGTCGCCGTGGACGCACAGCGAGTCCGCCTCGATCCGCAGCGGCGTGCCGTCCACCGCCGGCACCGGCTCGCCGCGCGCGATCCGTACGCAGCGGTCGGCGATCTCCGCCGGGTCGTGCAGCACCGCCCCCGGCTCGCGCCGGGGGACGAGGGTGCCCTCCGGGGTGTACGCCCGGTCGGCGAACGCCTCGCGGAACACCCGCAGTCCCGCCTCCTCCGCCAGCGCCAGCCACCGCGACCCGGGCAGCCCCAGCACCGCGCCCGCCGGGTCCCAGTCCCGCACGGCCTCGACCACCGCCGCGGCCTGCGCCTCGTGGTGGACGATCGCGTTGTACAGGGCCCCGTGCGGCTTCACGTACCGCACCGTGGTGCCCGAGGCGCGGGCCAGGCCGTCCAGGGCGCCGATCTGGTACAGCACCTCGTCCGCCAGGTGCCGCGGCTCCACGTCGACGAAGCGCCGCCCGAACCCGGCCAGGTCCCGGTACCCGACCTGCGCGCCCACCGCGACGCCCTCGGCGGCGGCCCGCGCGCACGCCCGGCGGATCACCGTCGGATCGCCCGCGTGGAAACCGCAGGCCACGTTGGCGCTGGTCACGACGGTGAGCAGCGCGTCGTCGTCCCCGAGTTCCCACCGCCCGAAGCCCTCGGCGAGGTCGGCGTTGAGATCGATGCGCACAGGGAGCGCCCCTTTCGGACTGCGGTCGGCCGCGCCCACGTTCGCACGCCCCGGGGCGCCGCTCAACAAGGCGCCCGCCGTGATTCCGCGGCCGACTGTTCACTCAGTACATGTACGTGGTGCAGGTCCCGGCGGGAGTGCCGCGGCACGTCCTGAGCCACCGCGCGGGGGAGGGGCAACGCCCGAGGGGCGGAGCACCGGAGACGAGACTCCGGGGCTCCGCCCCTCGGGCGTCGGGGTGCCGCTCCGCCCGCTCGGGCGGGGCGGCGTCGTCGGCGCTACAGCGTCTTCGGCGGGATCGGCGACGCGGCCATCGACTGCGGCGAGTTGCTGCTGGCGAAGGCGGACGGCGCGGCCATCGCCGCCGTCGGGTCGGCGGCGGCGGGCTCGGCGGTGGCCTGCTCCGGCACGCCGATCATCCGGATGCCGGCCGCGTCCAGCGCCCGCTTCATCCGCCAGCGCAGCTCCCGCTCCACGCTCAGGGCCTTGCCCGGCATGGTCTTCGCGGTGACCCGGACCACCATGGAGTCCAGCAGCACGTCCTCCAGGCCCAGGACCTCGACCGGGCCCCAGAGGATCTCGTTCCAGGGCTCCTCCTTGGCGATCCGCTCCGCGACCTCGGTGAGCACCGACCGGACCTTGTCCAGGTCCTCCTCGGGCCGCACGGTCACGTTCACCCCGGCGGTGGCCCAGCCCTGGGAGGCGTTGCCGATCCGCTTGATCTCACCGTTGCGGACGTACCAGATCTCGCCGTTCTCGCCGCGCAGCTTGGTGACCCGCAGGCCCACCTCGATGACCTCTCCGGTGGCCACGCCCGCGTCGATGGTGTCGCCGACGCCGTACTGGTCCTCGAGGATCATGAAGACGCCGGAGAGGAAGTCGGTGACCAGGTTCCGGGCGCCGAAACCGATCGCCACACCGGCCACACCGGCCGAGGCGAGCAGCGGCGCCAGATTGATCTGGAACGCGCCGAGCACCATCAGGAAGGCGGTGCCGAGGATCACGAACGACGCCACCGAGCGCAGCACCGAGCCGATCGCCTGCGAGCGCTGACGCCGGCGCTCGGCGTTGACCAGCAGGCCGCCCAGGGAGCTGCCCTCGCTGGCGGAGGTGTTGCGGTTCATCCGGTCGATCAGCCGGGTGATCGCCCGGCGCACCAGCATCCGCAGCACCAGCGCGATCACGACGATCATGATGATCCGCAGACCGACGGCGAGCCAGGAGGCCCAGTTCTCCTGGAACCAGCCGGCCGCCTCGGTCGCCCGCTGCTGGGCCTCCTCGAGGGACGGGACGGTCGGCCTCGGATCCGGCGAGGTGCCGGTCGAGGGCGACGAGGACGGGTCCGGGCCGGCGGCCGGGAGGGCGACGGACAGGGACACGGGGGATACCTCCAGGTGCGTGGCTGCCCCGGCGGGACGGGCACGGCGACGGAGCGGGGGCCGAGGAGCAGCCTCACCACACTAACGGGGCAAACCGGGTTGCTTCGCCGCTTCGGGGGGAAGAGAGACGGGCCTCACCAGAGGATGAGGAAGAGATAAGCGGTGACCCCGCGCGCCGTGACGAGGCGGGTGCCGGCGGGACGGAAGGGGCGGACGGGGCGGCGTTGTGGCCAACACCACGGGCCCTCGGGACCACCCCGTTGTTCCCACGTGGTGGCGCCGCGACCAGGGCAGAGGGGAAACTGACTGCAGATCGTCCCGGCGCGAGCCACGCGCCGCCGGCGTACAAGGAGGCACCGTGCCGCATGTCCTGGTCCTCAACGCGTCGTACGAGCCGCTCGGCGTCGTACCGCTCCGCCGCGCGCTCGTCCTCGTCCTCGAGAACAAGGCCGTCTGCCTCGAGGAGTCCGGCGCCCACCTGCACAGCGCGACCCTGTCCCTGCCCGCACCCAGCGTGGTACGGCTCAAGCGCTTCGTCCGGGTGCCCTACCGGGGGCCCGTGCCGCTGACCCGCCGGGCCCTGTTCGCCCGCGACGGCGGCCGCTGCATGTACTGCGGCGGCGTCGCCACCAGCGTCGACCACGTCATCCCGCGCAGCCGCGGCGGGCAGCACGTCTGGGACAACGTGGTGGCCTCCTGCCGGCGCTGCAACCACACCAAGGCCGACCGGCACCTCGGCGAGCTGGGCTGGAGGCTGCGGCACAAACCGGCCCCGCCCACCGGTCTGGCCTGGCGCATCATCGGCACCGGCCACCGGGACCCGCGCTGGCTGCCGTACCTGCGGCCGTACGGCGCGGACGAGGCCCTGGCCCGGATCGACGGCGTATCCGCCTGACTCGGTCCGGGCCTCCGTCGTCACCGGGCGCCTCCACCGGAGCACGGTCGCGCGGCCTGCGGCCGGCACCCGTTCGGCGGATTGCGATGTCTGGTGCGGGCCTCGTTGGGTAGCCACTGTCAGGGCGTGCTCGACCTCATCGAGGAGGAACCGTGGCCGGACCGGTACCGGGGGAGCCGCTGGCGCGGCTGGCGGAGCTGTACGGGGTGGCGACCGAGTACCGGCCCGCGCCGGACCGCGTGGTCACCGTGCCGGCGGAGGCGGTGACCGCAGCGCTCGCCGCGCTGGGCGTGGACACGGCCGACCCGGCCGCCGCCCTGGCGGCGCGGGAGGCGGAGACGGCACGGCGCCTGCTGCCCCCCACCGTGGTGCTCACGCCGCGCGGGCTGCCCGCCCTGCCCGAGGGGACCGTGGTCCGCGTGGTCACGGAGGAGGGGGAGGCCCGCCACGGCCTGGACGGCCTCCCGTACGGCGTCCACCGGCTCACCGTGACGGCGCCCGACGGCCGCACCGGCGAGTCCCACCTGATCGTCGCCCCCGACCGCGCGCCCGGCGTCGAGGGCCGGCACCGCGGACTGATGGTCCAGCTCTACTCGCTGCTCTCCCACCGCTCCTGGGGCATGGGCGACCTCGGTGACCTGGCCGACCTGGCCGGCTGGGCGGGCCGCGCCCTGGGCGTCGGATTCGTCCAGCTCAACCCGCTCCACGCGAGCGTCCCCGGACCGCCGGTGGACCCCTCGCCCTACCGGCCCTCCTCCCGCCGCTTCCCGGACCCCGTGTACCTGCGCGTCGAGGAGATCCCCGAGTACGCCCACGTCACCGAGGAGGACCGCACCCGCCTGCGGGCCCTGGCCGAACAGGCCGCCCGGCTGCGCGAGGGCGTGCTGGCCAAGGAGGCGCTGATCGACCGCGACGCCGTCTGGGACCTCAAGCGCCGCGCCCTCGAACTGCTGCGCACGGTGCCCCTCGCGCCCGGCCGCCGCGCCGCCTACTCCGGCTTCCTGGCCCGCGAGGGCCGCGCCCTGGACGACCACGCCACCTGGAACGCCCTCGCCGAGGTGCACGGCCCCGACTGGCACCGCTGGCCCGAGCGGCTGCGCGACCCCAGGTCCCCGGAGACGGCCAGGGCCCGGCGCGAACTCGCCGACCGCGTCGACCTCCACCGGTGGCTGACCTGGCTCGCCGACGACCAGCTCGCCGGCGCCCAGCGCGCCGCGCGCGAGGCCGGGATGGGCGTGGGCCTGATCCACGACCTCGCCGTCGGCGTCCACCCCGGCGGCGCCGACACCTGGGCGCTGCGCGACTGCTTCGCCACCGGCATGTCGGTGGGCGCCCCGCCCGACGCGTTCAACGCCCGCGGCCAGGACTGGGGCCTGCCGCCCTGGCGGCCCGACCGGCTCGCCGAGACCGGGTACGCCCCGCTGCGCGACCTGCTGCGCGCCTGCTTCCGACACGCCGGGGCGCTCCGCGTCGACCACGTGATGGGCCTCTTCCGCCTCTGGTGGGTCCCCCAGGGCCGCCCGCCCACGGAGGGCACCTACGTCCACTACGACGCCGAGGCCATGCTGGCGGTGCTCGCCCTGGAGGCGCACCGGGCCGGCGCCGCCGTCATCGGCGAGGACCTCGGCACGGTGGAACCCGGCGTCCGCGAGGCGCTGCGGGAGCGGGGCGTCCTGGGCACCTCGGTGCTCTGGTTCGAGCGCGGCTGGGAGAGCGACGGCCGCCCCCTCGCCCCGGAGAGCTGGCGCTCCGACTGCCTGGCCACCGTCACCACCCACGACCTGCCGCCCACCGCCTCCCGGATCGCCCACGACCACGTCGACCTGCGGGCACGGCTGGGCCTGCTCACCCGCCCGGTGGAGCGCGAGCGGGAGGAGGCGGCGGCCGAACTCGGCGAGTGGCTGGCCGAACTGGACCGGCGCGGACTGCTGGACGGCACCCGCGAGGAGGACGTGATCCTGGCCCTGCACCGCTTCCTGTGGCGGACCCCGGCCCGCCTGGTCGGCGTCTGGCTCCCCGACGGGGTGGGCGACCGGCGGCCCCAGAACGTGCCCGGGACCTCCGACGAGTACCCCAACTGGCGGCTGCCGGTCGCCGACGGCGAGTGCCGCCCCGTCACCCTGGAGGAGCTCTCCTCCTCCCCCCGGCTGCACGCGCTGCTGGCGGGCCTGGAGGAGCCGCCCCGTCAGGACCCGTGAGGCTGACACGCGCGGCCGTACGGCACCCCGGCCGCGCGGGCCCGCGCCGGGTTGGGTACCTTGGGCGCCGTGGACAAGAAGAACGCCCTGCGCACCGGCGCCCTGGCCGCCGGCACGACGCTGATGATGCTGCTCATGTCGTCCCCCGCGTTCGCGCTGGTGCGCGACGACGGCGACGACCCCGGGACCGGCCTGAGCGTCGTCGAGACGTTGGGTCTCTTCGTGGTCGCCCCGCTCGTGCTGTTCGCGGCGATCGCCGGCGCGGTGATGGTCCTGGACAAGTCCAAGGAAGAGCACCGGGTGACGTCGACCAACATCCGGACCAAGAACTCCTGACCCGGTCGGCCGTCCGGATCCCCGGCCGGCACACCGGCAGATCGACGAGGGTGCCGCCCTCGCGCCACGGCGGACGTCCTGGCGCGCGGACGGCACCCTCGTCGTGCGTTCACCCCGAAGGGCTGGTGCGGGGTGCCGGTCCGGCCTCCGGCGGGCGGGACTCCTCGGTGAGGTAGCGCTGGACCGTCGGCGCGAGCCAGGCCACGATCTCGTCGCGGCTCATCGCCGTGACCGCCGGGACCTCGACCAGGTACCGCAGCACCGCCATGCCGAGGACCTGCGACGCCACCAGGGCCGTGCGGCGCGGCACCTCGGCCGGGTCGGCGCAGAACCGGGCCACCGCCGGACCCAGTTGCCCCGCCAGCAGGGCCTGCTGCCGCCCCCCGTCCAGCCCCGAGGCGAGCCCCACGCGGATCATCGCGGCCAGGGTGCCGTCCTCCTCCCAGCGGTGGAGGAAGTGCCGCACCAGAGCCTCGCCGGCCCCTTCGAGGGGCACGTCGGCGAAGTCCGGCATCCGCAGATCGATCTCCGACGCGGCCCGGTACAGCCCCTCCTTGTTGCCGTAGTAGCGCATCACCATGGCCGGGTCGATGCCCGCGTCCCGGGCGATGGCGCGGATGGTGGCGCGCTCGTAGCCGTCCGCCGCGAACCGGGCGACGGCCGCCTCGAGGATCGCCGCGCGGGTCGCGTCCGAACGGCGCGGGGGCGGTGGGGCGGGGGCCGCCGGGGGACTCTGCGGACTGTTCTCGGTCATGTCAACAAACGTAGGCCAACGAGTGTTGACCGTCCAGACCTGCGCCTCTAGCGTTGTCAACAAGCGTTGGCCAACAGGTGTTGACCTACCAGGTCGCCCCTGTGCCACCGATTCGGGAGGCCACCATGACCGCCATGCACGGCACCACCGAACGCGACCACGACGACCCGGCCCGCTCCGTGGCCGTCGTCGGCGCCGGCCCCACCGGGCTGCTGCTGGCCGGGGACCTGGCCGAGGCGGGCGTCCCCGTCACGCTCGTCGAGAAGCGGCCGCACGGGATCAGCAACCTCTCCCGCGCCCTGGTGGTGCACGCCCGCACCCTGGAGCAGCTCGACGCGCGAGGGCTCGCCGACGAGCTCGCCGCGATCGGCCGCCCGCTGCGCGACCTCCGGCTCTTCGGCGGCCTCACCCTGGGGCTGGGCCCGCTGCCCACCCGCTTCCCGTACGTGCTGGTCGTCCCGCAGTACGAGGTGGAGCGCCTGCTGGAGCGGCGGGCCGTCGAGGCGGGGGTGCGCTTCGCCCACGACACCGAGGTGACCGGCCTGCGCCAGGACGACCACGGGGTGACGCTCGAGGTCGCCACCCACCGGGGCACCGAGGAGCTGCGCGCCGCCTACGCGGTCGGGACCGACGGCGCGCACAGCGCCGTCCGCCGCCTGGTGGGACTGCCGTTCCCGGGCCGCTCGGTGATCCGCTCCCTGGTCCTCGCCGACGTCCGGCTCGCCGAGGACCTCGGCTCGGCGCTCACCGCCGACGCCGGGCCGGACGGCTTCGCGCTGCTCGCCCCCTTCGGCGACGGCTACCACCGGATGACCGGCTGGCGGCGGGGGAACGACCGCCCGGACAGCGACCCGGTCGGCCTCGAGGAGGTCCGGGAGATCGTCCGCGGGGCGCTCGGCAGCGACTTCGGGATGCACGACCCGCGCTGGATGTCCCGCTTCCACAGCGACGAACGCCAGGTGCCCGCCTACCGGGTCGGCCGGGTCCTCCTGGCGGGCGACGCCGCGCACGTGCACTCCCCGGCGGGCGGGCAGGGCATGAACACCGGCCTGCAGGACGCCGCCAACCTCGGCTGGAAGCTGGCCGCCGTGCTCGGCGGGCACGCGGACGAGGCGCTGCTCGACACGTACCACGCGGAACGGCACCCGGTCGGGCGGATGGTCCTGCTCGCCAGCGGCGCCCTGATCCGCGGAGCGCTGGCCCACGGCCCGGCGAGCCGCGCCCTGCGGGCCGCCGTGCTGGCCACGGCCGACCGGGTGGGCCCGCTCCGGCGGCGCGGCACCGCCATGGTCAGCGGCGTCGGCATCCGCTACCGCCGGCCGCGCGGCGCCCACCGCTCCGTCGGCGCCCGGGTGCCGGACGTGCCGCTGGCGAGCGGGGGCCGGCTCTACGAGGCCCTGCGCGGCGGCCGGTTCGTCCTGCTGGCGCCGCCCGGCCTCGAGGTCGCGCCGCGGGGCGCGCGCCTGGCGGTCGAGCGGTGGGCCGCCCCGCGCGACACGGCGGTCCTGGTGCGCCCCGACGGCCATGTCGCCTGGGCCGCGGAGGCGGCCACCGCCGAGCGGGTGCGGGAGGCGCTGGACATCCACGTGGGGTGACGCGCGCTCGCGGCGAGGGTCCGGGCCCCCGTCACCGCCGAACGAGCGGGCGGGCCCTTCGCGTGCGCGGGGCCTTGCGGTGCTCGGGCCCTTCGCGTGCGCGGCGCCCTCCGGTGCTCGGGCCCTTGGCGCGGGCGGCGGGGCGGGGTTCGTCAGTGTTCCGTGGCGGCCAGCAACCGCCGCAGCAGCGCGGCGAGTTCGGCCGCCCCGTCCTCGTCCAGCGCCGCCCTCACCGCCTCGTTCTGGACCGCCAGACCTGCCGTCACCGCCTCGTTCACCAGGGCCAGCCCCCGCTCGGTGAGCGAGACCCGCAGCGCCCGCCGGTCGTCGGGGTCGGGCGAGCGGCTGAGCAGCCCCGCCCTCTCCAGCTTGTCGAGCCGGCCCGTCATGCCTCCGGTGGTGAGCATCAGCGTGCCCGAGAGCTCCCGGGGCGCCAGCGTGTACGGCTCCCCGGCCCGCCGGAGCGTGGCCAGCACGTCGAACTCCCCGCGGGAGATGCCGTACGCCGCGTACGCCTTCTCGGTCCGTTCGCCCATCGCGCGGGACAGCTGGTAGATCCGCCCGAAGATCTCCATCCCCGGCGTCCGGAGATCGGGCCGCTCCCGGTTCCACTGCTCGATGATGGCGTCGACGGCATCTCCGCGCCCGGGCTCACGAGTACTCATGTGCCGAGTATCGGCGTCGGAACGGTTTCTGACCAAAAAGCAGCTCGCAAGTAAGTAGCTTACGGCTAAGCTACTTCCCGGCAAGGGGTAGTCCTGACGGGATCGGGCGGGGAATGCGGCATGCGTGAGGGCAGGGGCAGGGGCAGGGGCAGGGGCGGAGCCGGAGGCGGGACGACGGGGCGCCGGGTGCCGGGGGAGCGGCGGCTGACCGCCTCCGCGGTGGTGAACGGCGTCGGCTCCGGGATGTACATCCCGTTCAGCCTGGTGTTCTTCCACCACGTCACGGGGCTCTCCTACACGGTGGTGGGGGCCGTGCTGACCCTGGCGGGCCTCGGCGGGATGGGGCTGGTCCCGTTCATCGGCACGGCGGTGGACCGCTACGGGGCGCGGCGGATGCTGATGGTCTTCCACGCCGTCCGGTTCACCGGCTTCCTGGCCTACCCGCTGGCCGACTCGCTCGGCGCGTTCGCGGGCGTCGCGCTGCTGACGGTGACCGCCGAGCGCGCCTACGTCGGCGTCCAGACGGTGCTGGTGGGCGAGGTGGCGCGGGGCGCCGACCGGGACCGGCTGCAGGCCGCCCTGCGGGCCGTGGGCAACGCCGGGCTCGGCGCGGGAACGCTGATCGCCTCCCTGGTCGTCGGCCTGGTGGGCCCCGGCGGATACACCTGGACGGCGCTGGCCAACGCGGCGTCCTACGCCGTCGCGGCGTACCTGCTGAGCGCGGTGCGACCGGTGCGGGCGGAGGAGACCGGCGCGGAGGCGGAACAGGGCGCGGCACCGGGCTACCGGCGCATCCTGCGGGACCGTCCGTTCCTGGTGCTCACCGGCGCCAACTTCTTCAACGTCCTCAGCTACACGGCGCTGTCGGTGCTGTTCCCGCTCTTCGTGGTCTCGCTGGGCGGCCCCGACGCGCTCACCGGCGTCTCCTTCGCCGTCAACACGGTGCTCTGCGCGACGGCCGGGACGTACGTAGGGCGCCTGGTGCGGCGCAGCGGGGCGCGGCGGACCCGGGCGGCGGCGCTGGGCTCGCTGCTGTTCGCGGCGGGGTTCCTGGCGCAGTTCGCGCTGGCGGTGGCCCGGCCGGACTCGTCGGCGGTGCTGGTGACGGCGCTGATCGCGGGGGTGGTGGTCTACACGACGGGCGAACTGGTGCACAGTCCGGCCGCGGACATGCTCGCGGTCTCCGCCGCGCCGCCCGCGGTGCGGGGACGGTACATGGCCGTGTACCAGCTCTCCTGGTCGCTGGGGAAGGCGCTGGCCCCCGTCCTGTTCACCACGCTGCTGGCGGTGGACGGGCGGGTGCCGTGGGTCTTCCTGATCGGGACCTCGCTGGTGGCGGCGGGGCTGCTGGTGGCGGTGGAGCGCCGACTGCCCGAGACGGCGGTGCGGGTCGATGCGGTCGAGCCTGTTGGTGCTGTTGGTGCTGTTGGTGCTGTCGGTGCTGTCGGTGCTGTCGACGCGGCCGATGCGGTCGATCCCGGTGGTCCGGTCGGTCCGGTCGGTCCGGTCGCCGGACCGGCGCAGGCGAAGGCGGCGAAGGCGTGACGGGGGCGGCGGGCACGGTCGCGGCCACCGGGCTGGCCCAGGTGTTCTGGGGCAGCACCTACCTGGTGACCACGGAGTTCCTTCCGCCGGACCGGCCGCTGTTCACGGCGCTGGTGCGGGCGCTCCCCGCCGGGCTCCTGCTGCTGGCGGTCACCCGGGTGCTGCCCCGGGGCGACTGGTGGTGGCGGGCGTCGGTACTGGGGGCGCTGAACATCGGCGCGTTCTTCCCGCTGCTGTTCCTCGCCGCCTACCGGATGCCGGGCGGGATGGCCGCGGTCGCCGGGTCGGTGGGCCCGCTGCTGGTGGCCGGTCTCGGAGCGGTGCTGCTGTCCGAACGGGTGCGGGCCCGGACGGTGGTGACGGGGCTGGTGGCGGTGGCCGGGGTGACGCTGGTGATGGTCCCCGGCCTCGGCTCGGTGGACGCGGTGGGCGTCGCCGCGGCGTTCGGGTCCGCCGGGGCGATGTCGCTGGGCACGGTGCTGGGCAAGCGGTGGGGGAGGCCGGCGGGGGCCGGCCCGCTGGCCCTGACGGGATGGCAGCTGACGGCGGGCGGGCTGGTGATCGCGCCCCTCGCGGTGGCCGTCGAGGGCGCGCCGCCGGCGATCGACGCGGCGGGGGTCGCCGGGTACGGGTACCTCGCGCTCGTCAACACGGCGCTGGCGTACTGGCTGTGGTTCCGCGGGACGGGGCGGATGACCGCGACCGGCGTCACGTTCCTGGTGCCGCTGTCGCCGCTGACGGCGACGGTGCTGGGGTGGGGGTTCCTCGGCGAATCCCTCACGGCGGTGCAGGTCGCCGGCATGGCGGTGGCGCTCGCGGCGACGGTGGCGGGCCAGTGGTCTCCCCGGGCCGCCGCGGGAGCCCGCCTCGTCACCGGGGGCCCGGCGGAGTCCGGTGCCCGCGCCGTACGGAGGTGAGGGCCTGCGCCCGCCGGTGCCGGTCGGTGGCACGCCCGCGGGTGCGACCCTTCCGCGGGCGCCCGGTCCCCGCGCGGGCCACACCGCGCCGGCACCGCCCCACTTCGGCCCGGGCTCTTGGGCCCACCCCACTCCGGCCCGCGCACTCCGGCCCGCTCATTTCGGCTTACGCAGTTGGGTCCGTGCGCTCCGGCCTGGGCATTTCGGCTTACGCAGTTGGGTCCGTGCGCTCCGGCCTGGGCATTTCGACCCGCGCATCTCGGCCCGTGCACTCCGGCCTGCTCACTTCGGCCCACGCAGTTGGGTCCGCGCACTCAGGCGTGCCCACTCCGGCCCGTGCACTCCGGCTCACCCACTTCGGCCCATGCAGTTGGGCCCGCTCGGTCCCGCCCTCGCGGTGATACCCCGGCAGTCCCGCCCTCGCGGTGATACCCGCACAGCGGTGCCCGCTCGGTGATGTCCGTGCGGTCACGATGCCTAGCGGCGGTGTCCGCGTGACGATGCCCGGCAGCGAGGCCCGGGCACGGTCGCCCCCAGGCAGCCGCGCCTTGCGCAGGCAGGCCCACGCGCAGCCACACCTGGGGCAGACACACTGTGCAGCCACGCCCCGTGCAGCGAGGGCCCGGGCGGGGTCGCCCCCGCCCCCGCGCCCCCGCCCCCCGCGCAGCCACGCCCCGCGCAGCCAGGCCCGCGCAGCCGCGCCAGGGCAGCCACGCCCGCGCAGCCACGCCCCGTGCAGCGAGGGCCCGGGCAGGGCCGCCCCCGCCCCCCGCATCCGCGCCCCCCCCCGCAGCGAGGGCCCGCGCACGGTCGCCCCCGGGCGGTCGCGCCCGGTGGAACCGCCGACCGCTAGCCGCTGGTGGGGCGTTCGGCGCGGAAGAGGTGGCCGGTGCGGGGGCGTTCGCGCCAGAGCCGCAGGCCCACGTCGACCAGCTCGACCCGCTCCAGGTCCTCCACCGCGTCCAGCGGATGCCACGCCGCCATGTCCGTGGAGCCGCCGACCTCGTTGCGCAGCGTGCCCCCGGTGATCCGGGCCTCGTACACCACCCGCAGCCCGTGGAAGTCGGCCCGCGCGCCCAGCCGCCGGGGGTACGACCGGCGGACCGAGTCGACGCCGAGGAGCGACACCGGCTCGACCGTGTGGCCGGTCTCCTCCTCCACCTCCCGCACCACCGTGTCGTACGGGTCCTCACCGTGGTCCATGCCGCCCCCCGGCAGCGTCCACCGCTTCGTCCCGTCCCCCGCGACCCACCGCGCCAGCAGCACCTGGTCGTCCCGCACGCAGACGGCGTAGGCCGCCACCCTCAACTCCTCATGCATACCCAGACGTTACGGCAGGGCTCCGACCCCGGCGGTGCGAACGGGGCCGACGCCGCGCCGGGAGGCGCCGGCCGGAAGCGCCGTCACACCCGACACGCCAGTCACACGGCGTGGCGGTTTTACGCCATGGCAGCAATACGCCTCGGGCAACTCTCCCCAAACTCCGGACTCATAGGCAAAGCTGAGCGGTCATCCGGACCTTTTTCCGGACGTCGGCGATCCCGGGCGTTTCCGCCCGCGTGATACGCCCTCCTCACTTTCCTTCACTCGCAAGGGAAACCGATGACCTCTCATCCCGAGCGCACCCAGATATCGGGCGCGAGACGTGCGGCACGGATAGCCGTCGCCGCGGGTCTGGTGGCGGCGCTCTCCGCGGCCGGGCCGATACCCCTGGCCTTCGCCGCCGAGGCCGCTCCGGCCGCCGACCAGCCCGCGGCGGGCAAGTCCGCCCACGGCAAGCTGGGTTCGGAAGACGCCGAACTCCTCGCCCAGGCCCAGGCCGACGGCGAGAAGAACGTCACCATGATGGTGATCACCGAGCCCGGGCAGACCGAGAAGGTCGCCGAGCAGCTCGAAGCGGTCAAGGGCGCTTCCGTGGGCAAGTCCTACGACAAGCTCGGCTACGTCCGGGCCACGCTCCCCACCGGCAAGGCTGAGGCGGCCATCGCGGCCGCGGCCAAGCTCTCCTCCGTCCAGGGCATCGACCTGGACAAGGAGATCAAGCTGGACGACCCGCGCCCGGACGCCGGCAAGAAGAGCTCCGGCGCCGAGGCGACCGGCAGCTACCCCGCCCCGGACGCGAGCACCCCGGCGAAGAACCCGTACAACCCGTCCCACGAGACGGGCGCCGTCGACTTCGTGAAGAAGAACCCGAAGGCGGACGGCCGCGGCGTCACCATCGGCATCCTGGACTCCGGTGTGGACCTGAGCCACCCGGCGCTCCAGAAGACCACCACCGGCGAGCGCAAGATCGTCGACTGGGTGACCGCCACCGACCCGATCGTGGACAGCGACGCCACCTGGCGAGCGATGGTCAACCCGGTCTCGGGCCCGTCCTTCACCTACGGCGGCCGCACCTGGACCGCTCCCGCGGGCGACTACAGCGTCCAGATGTTCAGCGAGTCCTCCACCGCCGGCGGCGACGCCGCGGGCGACGCCAACCGCGACGGCGACACCACCGACCGGTGGGGCCTGCTGTACGACGCGGACGCCGGCACCGTCACCGTGGACCTGAACAACAACGGCGACTTCACGGACGACACCGTGATGAAGCCGTACAAGGAGGACCACCAGGTCGGCTGGTTCGGCACCGACAACCCGGACACGGCCGTCGCCGAGCGCCAGCCGTTCGTGGTGGAGATCCGCAAGGACGTGCCCATGGACCCCTACGGGGGCACCTGGATCGGTCAGAAGCGCGACTTCGTCAACATCGGCGTCATCGAGTCCACCCACGGCACGCACGTGGCCGGCATCACCGCCGCCAACGGCCTGTTCGGCGGCAAGATGGACGGCGCCGCCCCCGGCGCCAAGCTGGTCTCCTCCCGCGCCTGCACCTGGACCGGCGGCTGCACGGCCGTCGCCCTCACCGAGGGCATGATGGACCTGGTCGTCAACCGCGGCGTCGACATCGTCAACATGTCGATCGGCGGCCTCCCGGCGCTGAACAACGGCGACAACGACCGCTCGCGCCTCTACACCCGCCTCATCGACGAGTACGGCGTCCAGCTGGTGATCTCCGCGGGCAACTCCGGCCCCGGCGTCAACACCATCGGCGACCCCGCCCTCTCCGACAAGGTCATCTCGGTCGGCGCCACCATCTCCAAGGAGACCTGGGCCGCCAACTACGGCTCGGCCGTGGAGAAGTCCTACGCGATGATGCCGTTCTCCTCGCGCGGTCCGCGTGAGGACGGCGGCTTCACGCCGACCATCTCCGCCCCGGGTGCGGCGATCAACGCCAGCCAGACCTGGACCCCCGGCGGCCCGGTCGCCGAGGCGGGCTACGCGCTGCCGCCCGGCTACTCCATGCTGCAGGGCACCTCGATGGCCTCCCCGCAGGCCGCCGGCGCCTCCGCGCTGCTGATCAGCGCCGCCAAGCAGAAGCGGATCGACCTCACCCCGGCGAAGCTGCGCACCGCGCTGACCTCGACGGCGAACCAGATCCCCGGCGTCCAGGCCTACGAGCAGGGCTCCGGCCTGATCGACATCGTCGACGCCTGGGAGTCCATCAAGGACAACGCCAAGGCCCACGACTACACGGTCAAGGCCCCGGTCGACACCAACATCGACTGGGCGCTGGCCGAGCCGGGCTTCGGCACCGGCCTGTACGACCGTGAGGGCGGCGTCAAGGTCGGCGAGCGCAAGGTGTACGACATCGTCGTCACCCGCACCTCCGGCTCCAAGGCGAGCGTGCTGCACAAGCTGTCGCTGAAGAACAACCACGGCCGCACCTTCGACATCGTGGGCAGCGGGCTGGTCCTCCTTCCGCTGAACAAGCCGGTCACCGTCAAGGTCGCCGCGAAGCCCGGCTCGCTGGGCATGCACAGCGCGATCCTCGAGGTGAACGACCCGTTCACCGAGGGCGTCGACAAGCAGATCATGACCTCCGTGATCGCCGCCTCCGAGCTGAAGCACTCCTTCTCGGCCGAGGGCTCCGTCCAGCGGAACAGCCACAAGTCCTACTTCGTGACCGTTCCCGAGGGCGCCACCTCGCTCGAGGTCGCGCTCGGCGGCCTCGCCGAGGGCAGCCAGACCCGCTTCATCTCGATCCACCCGTACGGCGTCCCGTCCGACCCGACGTCGACCGTCAACTGCTACCCGAACTACGCGGGCGGCGACGGCGGCTGCAAGCCGGGGGCCCGCTTCTACGCGCCCACCCCGGGCGTCTGGGAGATCGAGGTCGAGTCGCGGCGCACCTCGCCGCTGCTGAACAACCCGTACGAGCTGGACGTCACCATGCTCGGCGCCACGTTCGAGCCGGAGACCCTGGAGATCCCCGAGGCCAAGGTCGGCGAGCCCGCCGCGGCCGAGTGGACGGTCGAGAACAAGTTCGCCGCCTTCGAGGGCAAGCTGGTCGGCGGGTCGCTCGGTTCCTCCAAGACGGACCGCCCGACCATCGCCAACCACGAGGTGCAGACCTTCACCGTCGAGGTGCCCGCGGGCGCCGAGGCGCTGAACGTCGCCATCGGCAACGTCTCGGACACCGCCGCGGACCTCGACCTGGTGGTCAAGAACGCGGCCGGCACCCAGGTCGGCGCCTCGGCGGACGGTGACTCCGAGGAGTCCGTGTCCGTCAAGAACCCGGCGGCCGGCACCTACACCGTCGAGGTCGACGGCTACTCGGTCCCGAGCGGATCGACCGCCTACGACTACCTCGACGTGTTCTTCTCCGAGGCGCTCGGCACCGTCGCGGTGGACGACACCGCGGTCAAGCTCGCCGAGGGCGGCACGGCGTCCTTCTCGGGCACCGTCACCGTCGGCGCGCAGGCCCCCGAGGGACGCGAGTTCTTCGGCGAGGTCCAGCTCGTCAACGCCAACGGCACCCCCGCGGGCGTCGGCAGCGTGAAGATCGGCACGGTCGTCGAGTAGTCCTCGACCGATGACCAGGAGGGGCGGGCGTCCGGCAACGGGCGCCCGCCCTGCTTTACCCCCGGCCTCGGCTCCGGCCCGGGCCCACCGGTCCACGGCGGCCCACCGGTCCACGGCGGATCACTGGGCCACGGTCAGCGCCCACCGGACGCCGGACGGCGCCTCCACCCGCACCGATCCCTCGACGGGCATGCTCAGGTCGAAGCGGTGGAGGGTCTCGGTGACCTCGTGGCCGACGCACCGCTGGGGAAGGGCGAGGCCGACCGGCTCGACATGCACGGTGAGCGTCCCCTCGCCCAGGCTGAGGGGAACTTGAGGCGGCCCGCCCGGTGCCCGGGTGCCTCCGGCAGGGCGCCGGTGTCACCGGCAGGGGCGGTCGTCCGGCTCGGGGTGCGGGGCGTCCAGTTCCTCGAGTTCGGTGGTGAGGCGGTCGCCGGTGGCCCACCAGGCGGCGCCGGGGGTGAGGGCGACCAGGGCGCGGGTGCCGGGGCGGAGCTCCGCGCCGGCGGACTCCGGGAGCACGGCCACGGCGGTGGGCGCGTCGGCGGCCTCCTGCTCGGGAGCCCAGTACCGCTCGGCCTCCAGCACCACCCGCACCGAGCCCTCGGTCAGCGGCCGCACGCTCACCACCGTCCCCTGGACCGCCAGGCTCGCGCAGGCGACGCGGGGCCGGTCGGCGGTGGATTCCGGCGCGGCGGCCTTCTCGTCGCTCCGCCCCGGCGCGCCCTCCGGCGCGGACTTGGCCCCGTCCATCGAGAAGCTCGCGTCGGACCCGGCTCCGCCCAGCGCGCCGACGTACATCACGCCGGTGAACACCGCCGCCGCCGCGGTGAGCCCGGCGGCCCACAGCCCGGCCGCGCGACGCCCCGCCCGGCGGCGCACCCGCGCCGGGGCCGCGGCGACCGGCCGGGGTTCCGGCGCCGGGACCGGCACGGGCTCCGCGGCCAGCGTGTCGCCGATCTCCCGCAGCGCGCCGCGCAGGAGCCGCACGTCCTCCAGCGCCGCCTCGTGCGCGGCCCGCGCCGCGGGATCCGCGTCCGGCGGCAGGGGCTCCCCGGCGAGCACCGCCAGCAGCGGGTCGTCCTCGTATCCGGCGGGCATCCTCACACCACCTCGTCGTCGTGCAGACGGGCGCGCAGGGCGCGCACCGCACTGTGCAGCCGGCTCTTCACCGTGCCCTCCGGCACCCCCAGTTCCGCCGCGATGTCCCGGACCGCCAGGTCCGCGTAGAACCGCAGGGTCAGCACCTGCCGCTGGGTGTCGGACAACTCGTCCAGACCGTGCGCCACGGCGAGCGCCAGCACGCTGGACTCCTCCCCGGACGGCTGCTCGGCGGGCCGCAGCGACGCCAGCCGCTCCCCGACCCGCTCCTGACGGCGGCGGGCGCGGTGCCAGTCCATCGCCCAGTTGGACGCCACCACCGCCGCCCACGCGGACACGTCCCGCGGGGCCTCCTTGCCGGCCGCGGCCCGCTCCAGCAGCCGCAGCCGCACGTGCTGGACCCCGTCCGGCAGATCCGCCTGCGGCACCCCGCCGAGCGCCAGCACCGCGCGCACCCGCCGCTCCTGCTCGGGCTCGAGCGGGTCGGCGGGGTCCGCCCCCGCCCTGCCCGAGAACCGCACCCGTCCGCGCAGCACGCCGCCCCTCCCGTCACACCCCGTCCCCCCTACGACGCCGGACGGCGCGGAAACGTTCGCCGCGGCCGGAAAATGGCGTTCGTCACATCGCCGTCCGCCCTCCGCAGGGCTTCCGCCTCCGGGCCCCGATCGCAGGATTCGTGTACGGGGCGGCGGGTAGGCACCGCAGGATCGCCGCCGGTCACACCCCGCGGTCCGTGTCCGGCCGGCGAGAGGGCGGGCAAAGGATTGGACAGGCCACCCGGTGGCCGCCGCATGATGGAAACCGGACATCGCGCACCACACCACGCGCGGTCCGCACACAGACACGTAAGGGAGTCGTACCGTGAGGGTCGGAATCGTCGGAGCCACCGGACAGGTCGGCACGGTCATGCGCAGGATCCTCGCGGAGCGGAACTTCCCCGTCACCGAGCTGCGCCTGTTCGCCTCCGCCCGGTCCGCGGGCCGTGACCTGGACGGCGTCACGGTCGAGGACGCCGCCACCGCCGACTACTCCGGCCTGGACATCGTCCTGTTCTCCGCGGGCGGCGCCACCTCCCGGGCGCTGGCCGAGAAGGTCGCCTCCCAGGGCGCCGTGGTGATCGACAACTCCTCCGCCTGGCGCATGGACCCCGAGGTCCCGCTGGTCGTCTCCGAGGTCAACCCGCACGCGGTCGCGAACCGCCCCAAGGGCATCATCGCCAACCCGAACTGCACCACGATGGCCGCCATGCCCGTGCTGAAGGTGCTGCACGCCGAGGCCGGGCTGGAGGCCCTGGTCGCCACCACCTACCAGGCCGTCTCCGGCTCCGGCGTGAACGGTGTCGCCGAGCTCCACGGCCAGGTCCGCAAGGTCGTCGACCAGGCCGACAAGCTCGCCCACGACGGCTCCGCGGTGGAGTTCCCCGAGCCGGACGTCTACAAGCGGCCCATCGCCTTCAACGTGCTCCCCTTCGCCGGCAACCTCGTCGAGGACGGCCTCAACGAGACCGACGAGGAGCAGAAGCTCCGCAACGAGTCCCGCAAGATCCTCGAGATCCCCGCGCTGAAGGTGTCCGGCACCTGCGTGCGCGTCCCGGTCTTCACCGGCCACTCCCTCCAGGTGAACGCCCGCTTCGCCCGGCCGCTCAGCCCCGAGCGCGCCGTCGAGCTGCTGGAGAACGCCCCCGGCGTGGTCGTCACCGACATCCCCACCCCGCTCCAGGCGGCCGGCCAGGACCCGTCGTACGTGGGCCGCGTCCGCCGCGACGAGACGGTGGAGAACGGCCTCGCGCTGTTCGTCTCCAACGACAACCTCCGCAAGGGCGCCGCGCTCAACGCCGTCCAGATCGCCGAGCTGGTCGCCGAGGAGCTCTCCGCGAAGTAGCCGGCAGCCTTCCCGTCCCGCGAGGCGGTCACCCGCACGGGTGACCGCCTCGCGGCGTTCGCCCTGGCCCGTCCACAGGAACCGCGTCCGTTTCGGTCCGCTTCCGTGCGGTTCTCCACAGGCGGAACTACCTGATCGCGCGGAGCCCGGACCCCGTGGAAGGATGGCGCAACCTACGCATAACGAGGAGATGACCGCGTGCCTGGCACCAATCTGACCCGCGAAGAGGCACAGCAGCGGGCCGAGCTGCTCACCGTTGACTCGTACGAGATCGAACTCGACATCTCCGGCGCTCCGGAGGGGGAGACGACCTACCGGTCCGTCACCACGGTGCGCTTCCGGTCCGCGCGCGACGCGGACTCCTTCATCGACCTGGTCGCGCCCACCGTCCAGGAGGTCACCCTCAACGGCGACGCGCTGGACCCGGCCGAGGTGTTCCAGGACTCGCGGATCGCGCTGCCCGGCCTGCTGGAGGGCCCGAACGTGCTGCGCGTGGTCGCGGACTGCGCCTACACCAACACCGGCGAGGGCCTCCACCGCTTCGTGGACCCGGTCGACGACCAGACCTACCTCTACACGCAGTTCGAGGTACCGGACGCGCGCCGCGTCTTCGCCTCCTTCGAGCAGCCCGACCTGAAGGCCACCTTCCAGTTCACCGTGAAGGCCCCCGCCGGGTGGAGCGTGATCTCCAACTCGCCCACCCCGGAGCCCAAGGACGGCGTCTGGGCCTTCGAGCCGACCCCCCGGGTCTCGTCCTACATCACGGCACTGATCGCCGGCCCGTACCACTCGGTGCACAGCACCTACGAGAAGGACGGCCGGACGGTCCCGCTCGGCATCTACTGCCGCCCGTCGCTCGCCGAGCACCTCGACGCCGACCACATCTTCGAGGTCACCCGCCTCGGCTTCGCGTGGTTCGAGGAGAAGTTCGACCACCCGTACCCGTTCGCCAAGTACGACCAGCTCTTCGTGCCCGAGTTCAACGCCGGCGCCATGGAGAACGCGGGCGCGGTCACCATCCGCGACCAGTACGTCTTCCGCTCCAAGGTCACCGACGCCGCCTACGAGCGCCGCGCCGAGACCATCCTCCACGAGCTGGCCCACATGTGGTTCGGCGACCTGGTCACCATGGAGTGGTGGAACGACCTCTGGCTGAACGAGTCGTTCGCGACGTACACCTCGGTCGCCTGCCAGGCCGCCGCCCCCGGCTCCCGCTGGCCGCACGCCTGGACGACGTTCGCCAACTCCGAGAAGACCTGGGCGTACCGGCAGGACCAGCTGCCGTCCACCCACCCGATCATGGCGGACATCCGCGACCTCGAAGACGTCATGGTCAACTTCGACGGCATCACCTACGCCAAGGGCGCCAGCGTCCTGAAGCAGCTGGTGGCGTACGTCGGCGAGGACGAGTTCTTCCGCGGCGTGCAGGCCTACTTCAAGCGGCACGCCTTCGGCAACACGCGGTTGGCCGACCTGCTGGGCGCCCTGGAGGAGACCTCCGGCCGGGACCTGAAGAACTGGTCGACGAAGTGGCTGGAGACGGCCGGCATCAACATCCTCCGCCCGGAGGTCGAGACCGACGAGGCCGGAGTCATCACCTCCTTCGCGGTCCGCCAGGAGGCCCCCGCGCTGCCCGCCGGCGCCAAGGGCGAGGCGCTGCTGCGCCCGCACCGCATCGCGATCGGCTTCTACTCCCTCGACGCGGCCGGCGGCAAGCTGGTGCGCACCGAGCGCCTGGAGCTGGACGTCGACGGCGAGCTCACCGCCGTCCCGCAGCTGGCCGGCAAGGCCCGCCCGGACGTGGTCCTGCTCAACGACGACGACCTGTCGTACGCCAAGGTCCGCCTGGACGAGCGGTCGCTGGCCTTCGTCACCGAGCACCTCGGCGACTTCGAGTCCTCCCTGCCGCGCGCCCTGTGCTGGGCCTCCGCCTGGGACATGACCCGCGACGGCGAGCTCGCCACCCGCGACTACCTGGAGCTGGTGCTCTCCGGCATCGGCAAGGAGTCCGACATCGGCGTGGTGCAGTCGCTGCACCGGCAGCTGAAGCTGGCGCTGGAGACGTACGCGGCCCCGGCCGACCGGGACGCGCTGCTGGCCCGCTGGACGGACGCCACGCTGGCGCACCTGCGGTCCGCCGAGCCGGGCAGCGACCACCAGCTCGCCTGGGCCCGCGCCTTCGCCGACGCCGCCCGCACGCCGGAGCAGCTCGACCTGCTGGAGGCGCTGCTCGACGGCTCGCAGAGCGTCGACGGCCTCGCGGTCGACGCGGAGCTGCGGTGGGCGCTGGTCCAGCGGCTGGCGGCCACCGGCCGGTTCGACGAGGCGGAGATCGCCGCCGAGTACGAGCGCGACCGCACGGCGGCCGGCGAGCGGCACGCGGCCACGGCCCGTGCGGCCCGGCCGACGGAGCAGGCCAAGGCCGAGGCGTGGGCGGCCGTCGTGGAGTCCGACAAGCTGCCGAACGCGGTCCAGGAGGCCGTGATCATGGGCTTCGTCCAGAGCGAGCAGCGGGAGCTGCTGGCGCCGTACACGGCGAAGTACTTCGAGGCGCTGAAGGGCGTCTGGGAGTCCCGCTCCTTCGAGCTCGCCTCGCAGATCGCGGTGGGCCTCTACCCGGGCATCCAGGTCTCCGAGGACACCCTCGCCCGCACGGACGAGTGGCTGGGCTCCGCCGAGCCGAACGCGGCCCTGCGCCGCGTGGTCACCGAGTCCCGCGCGGGCGTCGAGCGCGCCCTGCGCGCCCAGGCCGCCGACGAGGCAGCCGCCGCCTCCCGGTGACCCCCGGGGGCGCCCCTCCCACGGGGCGCCCCCGACCCCGGGCCGGTTGGCCCGCGCCCCGGCCCGGGGCCGGTGGGGCCGCGGCCCCGGTCCCGGCCCGGTGGGGTCGCGGCCCTGGCGCCGCTCGGCCGGTTCCCGCGGCGCGCGCGTCGCGCGCCTCGCGGGCCGTCGCGCGGCGCGGGGCGGAGCCACCGGTGCGGGGCGGTGGCATCCGTGCGGGGCCCGCGCGGCGGGGGTCCGCGCGGGCCGCGTGGCCGGGATCAGGCCGCCGCGTCGCACTCCTGCGCACGGAGCGCACGCGCCAGGTCGTCCCGCGCCTCCAGCACCAGGCGTCGCAGCGCCGGGGCGGCGTCCTCGTGCGCCGACAGCCACGCGTCGGTCGCCTCCAGCGTCCCCGGCGAGTCCTGCAGCCACGGGTACAGACCCGACACCAGGTGCTGCCCGATCTGGATGGACCGCTCGGCCCACACCCGCTCGATCATCGCGAAGTACTTCTCCGCGTACGGCGCGAGCAGCCCCCGCTGCGAGGGCTGCGCGAACCCCCCGATCGTGGCCTCCACCAGCGCGTTGGACAGCGCGTCGGACTCCACGACCGCCGCCCAGGCCTGCGCCTTGACCGCCTCCGACGGCCGCGCCGCCAGGCACAGCGTCTGCCGCCGCTCGCCGGAGGCCGTGTTGTCCCGGGCCCGCTCCCCGGCCAGCACCGACTCGTCGGCCAGACCGTGCGCGGCGAGCGGCTCCAGGAAGTCCCAGCGCAGCTCCTGGTCGATCTCCAGGCCGTCGATCTTCTCGGTGCCGTCCAGCAGCCCCCGCAGCAGCGCGAACTCGCCCTCGCCGGAGGCCACGGACGCGAGGAACCGGGCCCAGGCGAGCTGGTGCTCGCTGCCCGCCTCCGCCGCCCGCAGCTCCCGCAGCGCGCAGTCGGCCAGCAGCCGCTCACCCTCCGGCCGCCACACCGGCGCCGCGTACCGCACCAGCGCGGTCCGCACCCAGGCGTGCAGCATCTGCAGGACGCCGATCTCCGTCTCGACCCCGCCGAACCGGTCCACCAGCGCCGCGAACTCGCGGGCCGGCAGCAGGCCGTCCCGCGTCATGTTCCACAGCGCCGACCAGCACAGCGCCCGCGCCAGCGGGTCCGTGAGCGAGCCCAGGTGCTCGCGCAGGGTGGCCAGCGAGGTCTCGTCGAAGCGGGCCTTGCAGTAGGTGAGGTCGTCGTCGTTGACCAGCACCAGGTCCGGGGCGTCGGCGCCCGCCAGCTCGCCGATCACCGTCCGTGCCCCGGCCACGTCGACCTCCGCCCGCGCGTAGCGGACCAGTTCGCCGCCGTCGACGCGGTAGAGGCCGATCGCGACCCGGTGCGGCCGCAGCGTCGGGTGCGACTCGGCGGCCTCCTGGACCACCGCCAGCTCCTCGACCGTGCCGTCGCCGCCCAGCAGCACCTGCGGGGTGAGCGCGTTCACGCCCGCGGTCTGCAGCCAGGCCTTCGCCCACGAGGTCATGTCCCGGCCGCTGGTCTCGCCGAGCACCGTGAGCAGGTCGCCCAGCCGGGTGTTGCCGTAGGCGTGGCGCTTGAAGTAGCGGCGGGCGCCCTCGAGGAAGGCGTCCCGGCCCGCGTAGGCCACCAGCTGCTTGAGCACGCTGGCGCCCTTGGCGTAGGTGATGCCGTCGAAGTTGAGCTTGGCGTCCTCCAGGTCCCGGATGTCCGCGGTGATCGGATGGGTGGAGGGCAGCTGGTCGGCGCGGTAGGCCCACGCCTTGCGCATGTTGGCGAAGCTGATCCAGCCGTCGGTGAACCGGGTGGCCTCGACCAGGGAGAAGGTCCCCATGAAGTCCGCGAAGGACTCCTTGAGCCACAGGTCGTCCCACCACTCCATGGTCACCAGGTCGCCGAACCACATGTGGGCCATCTCGTGGAGGATGGTGGTGGCCCGCCGCTCGTAGGAGGTCCGGGTGACCTTGCCGCGGTAGATGTACTCCTCGCGGAAGGTCACCATGCCCGGGTTCTCCATGGCCCCGAGGTTGTACTCGGGCACGAAGGCCTGGTCGTACTTCCCGAACGGATACGGGTAGTCGAAGTGCTCGTGGAAGAAGTCCAGGCCCTGCTTGGTGATCAGGAAGATGTCGTCGGCGTCGAAGTACGGGGCCAGGCCCTTGCGGCACATCGCGCCCAGCGGGATCTCCAGCCGCGTGCCGTCGGGCAGTTCACGGCTGTAGCTGTCGGTGACGTAGTGGTAGGGGCCGGCCACGATCGCCGTGATGTACGTGGAGATCGGCTTGGTCTCCGCGAACCGCCAGACGCCGTCGGTGAGTTCGCCCGCGCCGTTGCTCCACACCGTCCAGCCCTCGGGGGCGCGGACCTCGAACCGGAAGGGCGCCTTGAGGTCGGGCTGCTCGAAGTTGGCGAAGACGCGCCGGGAGTCGGCGGGCTCGTACTGGGTGTAGAGGTAGACCTCGCCGTCCTCGGGGTCGACGAAGCGGTGCATGCCCTCGCCGGTGCGCGAGTAGGCGCACCGCGCGTCCACGATCAGCTCGTTCTCGGCGGCCAGGTCCTCGAGCTGGACGCGCGAACCGTCGAAGACGGCGCCCGGGTCCAGGTCGCGCCCGTTCAGGGAGACCGCGGTGACGCTCGGCGCGATCAGGTCCGCGAAGCTGCTCGCACCCGGTTCGGCGCAGCGGAAGCGGATGGTGGTGACGGAGCGGAACGTCCGCGGGCCGTCGCCCTCGGCCTCGCCGAGGGCCGAGCGCAGGTCCAGCGACACCTCGTAGGCGTCGACGGACAGCAGCGCGGCCCGCTCGCGGGCCTCCTCGCGGGACAGGTTCTCACCGGGCAAGGGTCGTCTCCTCCGGGTCTGGCCATGGTGGTGATCAGGGGGTGTCCTGACCGGTCACGATCCTCGCACGGGGCACTCGGGAGGGTCATGCGGGAATCCGGGGCCGCGGCGGCGTGTTGGCGTCTCCGAGGAAGCACGCACGCAGGACCGCGGTGAACGCCGCGTGAACGCCGCAGTGAAGACCCCACAGAACACCGTCACTCGCACCTGAGGAGCGCCATGTCCGAGACCACCGCCAAGACTCCGGTGGACTTCTGGTTCGACCCGCTGTGCCCCTGGGCCTGGATGACCTCCCGCTGGATGCTGGAGGTCGAGAAGGTCCGGGACGTCGAGGTGCGCTGGCACGTGATGAGCCTGGCCGTGCTCAACGAGGACAAGCTGGACGAACTCCCGGCGGAGTACCGGGAGCTGCTCGCCGAGAAGGCATGGGGCCCGGTCCGCGTCGTGACGGCCGCCTGGCAGAAGCACGGCCAGGACGTGCTCGGCCCGCTCTACACCGCGCTCGGCACCCGCTTCCACAACCAGGACGAGGGCGTGACCCGCGAGACCGTGGCGGCCGCGCTGGCCGACGCGGGCCTGCCGGCCGAGCTGATCGAGTACCACGACCAGGAGGACTTCGCCTTCGACGCCGAGCTGCGCGCCTCGCACAAGGAAGGCATCGACAAGGTCGGCCAGGAGGTCGGCACCCCGGTGATCGCGGTTCCCGGCGCGGACGGCGAGCAGATCGCCTTCTTCGGCCCGGTCGTCACCCCCGCCCCGCAGGGCGAGGAGGCGGCCCGGCTGTGGGACGGCACCCTGGCGGTGGCCTCGGTACCGGGCTTCTACGAGATCAAGCGCACCCGCACCAAGGGCCCGGACTTCTCCAACCTGGTCTGACCCCCGCCACGTCCGACCCCGCCACGTCCGACCCGGCCCGACATGGTCCGCCCGGCCTGGTCCGTGGCGACCTGGTCCGGCCCACCCCTGTCCGACGGCCGCGCGCCGGAGGACCGGCCGTCCTGCCGTACGTGTGAGAAGACGACCGCGGCAGGACGGCCCGCCGTTTCCTGCGCCCCACCTTATTGCACATCGTTCGCAGAATGAGGGCGCGCGCAGCGGAAGGCCCCGGCTCCTCGGGAGCCGGGGCCTTCCTCGCGGGCCGGTGGTCCGGTCAGCGGCGCTCGAGCAGCTTCCAGGCGGTGGGCAGCACGCCCATGGCCAGCGCCGCCTTCAGCACGTCGCCCAGCAGGAACGGGGTGAGGCCGGCCGCCACGGTCGCGCCCGCCGAGAGGTCCAGCGCGAAGGACAGGTACGGCAGGCCCACCGCGTAGATCACCGCGGAGCCCAGCAGCATGGTCCCCGCCATCCGCAGCGGGGTGCGGTCGGCGCCGCGGCGGGCCAGCGCGCCCACCATCGCCGAGGCCACGACCATGCCGAAGACGTAGCCGAGGGACGGCGCGGCGACACCGGAGACGCCCTCGGCGAACCACGGCACGCCCGCCATGCCGGCCAGCAGGTAGAGCACCATCGAGAGCAGACCGCGCCCGGCGCCGAGCGCGCTGCCGACGAGGAGCACGGCGAAGGTCTGGCCGGTCACCGGGACCGGGGAGCCCGGGATCGGCACGGCGATCTGGGCGGCCACGCCGGTCAGCACGGCGCCGCCGAGGACCAGGGCGGCGTCCCGGACGCGGGAGGCGGGCAGCAGATCGGCGAGGACCCGCCCGGAGCGGGCGGGGGCGGCGGCGGTGCTCATAGGTCTCTCCGCGAGGTGGTGGGTCGGGCTCGGGCCGGTTCGGCAAGCGCCGGCGCGACACCGGACTTGTTCGAACACGACGACGCTATCCCAGAGCGTTCGACGGCTTCACCGTCCGTGCTCGACAAAGGCCGGAACGACGTCGTCGTCGGCATCGCACAAATTACCCGTCCCCGAGCAGGACGAAGAGTGACGCTGCTCACCTCGGGGGCTTGTGGGAACCCGCCAAACGACCCCGAACGGTAAACGGAGTCTCACCCTCCGAATTGTGGTCGTTCGCATTCCGGTCCGACGCCCTGGGCCGGGCCGGCATCGGCCAGACTCGCTGCATGTCACGCACCACCCCCGAGGCCTCGGCGTCCCCGGACGGCACGCCGTCCGCCACGTCGTCGGCGGTCACCCCGTCCGATCCGTCCGCGCCCGCGCCCGAGTCCGGCTCCCTGGGCCACGGGCTCAAGCAGCGTCACCTGTCGATGATCGCCCTCGGCGGCGTCATCGGCGCCGGCCTGTTCGTCGGATCCGGCGCCGGCATCGCCGCCGCCGGCCCGTCGATCGTGATCGCCTACGCGATCTCCGGCCTGCTGGTCATGCTGGTCATGCGGATGCTGGGCGAGCTCTCCGCCGCGTACCCCTCCTCCGGCTCCTTCTCCTCGCACGCGGAGCGTGCGATAGGCCCCTGGGCGGGCTTCACCTCCGGCTGGGCGTTCTGGGTCATGCTCACCACCGCCGTCGGCCTGGAGGGCATCGGAGCGGCGAAGATCGTGACCGGCTGGCTGCCGGGCACTCCGGAGTGGCTCTGGGTCGCGCTCTTCATGGTGATCTTCACCGGCACCAACCTGGCCGCCGTGAAGAACTTCGGCGAGTTCGAGTTCTGGTTCGCCGCGCTCAAGGTGGTCGCCATCGTCGCCTTCCTGGTGCTGGGCGTGCTCGCCGTCGCCGGGCTGCTGCCGGGCAGCGACGGCGCGAACACCGCGGCCCTGTCCGAGATCATGCCCGGCGGGGTGCAGGGCCTGATCATCGGCCTGCTGGCCTCCGTCTTCGCCTACGGCGGCATCGAGTCCGTGACCGTCGCCGCCGCCGAGTCCGAGGACCCGGTGCGCGGCGTCGCGAGCGCCGTGCGCACGGCGATGTGGCGGATCGGCCTCTTCTACATCGGCTCCATGGCCGTGATCGTGCTCCTGGTGCCGTGGAACTCGCCCGACCTGGTGGAGAAGGGCCCCTACGTGGCCACGCTGGACACCCTCGGCATCCCCGGCGCCGGCCAGATCATGAACGTGGTCATCCTGATCGCGCTGCTGTCCGCGATGAACGCCAACATCTACACCGCCTCCCGCCTGGTCTACTCCCTGGTCCGCCGCGGCCAGGGACCCAAGGCGCTCGGACGGGTCCGCCGCGGGGTGCCGCGCCCGGCGGTGCTGGCCTCCTCCGGCTTCGGCTTCCTCTGCGTGCTGCTCAGCTACTGGCGGCCGGACGACGTGTTCCCCTGGCTGCTGAACATGATCGGCGCGGTCATCCTGGTGGTCTGGCTGTTCGTCGCCGCCTCGCAGCTGGTGCTGCGCCGCCGGCTCGAGCGCGAGGAGCCCGGCCGGCTCACCGTCCGCATGTGGGCCTTCCCGTGGCTCACCTGGGTCGCCGCGGCGGGCATCGTCACGATCTTCGTACTGATGCTGCTGGAGCCCGGCACCCGCGTCCAGGTCCTCTCCACCGGTGCGCTGACGCTGATCCTGGCCGCGGCGGGGTATGCGTGGCAGCGGCGGAACCGGCGCACCGCGCCCTGACCCGACGCGCTGTATCGCGCACCTGTTCGCCGGAACATGGTGGAACGGTCAGCATTCGTCGACGGCCCTGTAACAGGCGTCGGCTGCTGCTCCGTACGGGGGAAGCAAGGGGGCATGACGCACGACTTCCCCGTGGACCCCTTGCTTCCCTCCCTCCCTCAGGCCCTCGGCTCCGTCCGAGCAGGGGGGAGCCCCGTCGCCGCCTCCTCCGGGGCACGCCTGCTCGTCACGGTCGCGGAGCTGCGCGCCCACGGCGTGACGCCCGCCCAGGCCGCGGAGCGGTGCCGGCCGGGCGGGCCCTGGCAGCGGCTGCTGCCCGGCGTCTACCTGCTCCGCCAGGGGGCGCCCACCGGGGAGGAACGCCTGCACGCGGCCCTGCTCTACGCCTCCCGCCGCGAACCGGCCGCCGGCGCGGCGGACGCGCGGCGGGAGGCCACCGTGGTCCCCGCCCAGCCGCGGCGCGACGACCCGCTCCACGCCGACACCGTGGTCACCGGTGCGGCCGCGCTCGCCCTGCGCGACTTCGCCTCCGTGCCCGCGCTCGCCCTGCTCGACGCCGTCGAGGTGCTGGTCCCGCGCAACCGCCGGGTCCGCTCCGCCGGGTACGCGCGGGTGCTGCGCACCGCCCGGATGCCCGTCCCGGACCTGGCCGCCGGGGTACCGGTCGCCCCGGTCGAGCGGGCGGTCGCCGACGCGGTGGCGCACCTGCCGGAGGAGTCCGACCCGCTCGTCGTCCGGCGCCTGTTCGCCGAGGCGGTCCAGGACGGCCACTGCGAGCCGTCCGCGCTCCTGCGGGAGCTGCGCCGGGTCCGGGTGACGGGGCGGCCCCGGGTGGCCGAGGCGATGGAGGTCCTGGTGGCCGAGGGGCGCGCGGCGGCGGAGGAGCGGCTGTACCGGATGGCCTGGGAGCACCGGCTGCCCGACCCGGTGTGGAACGTCGAGCTCCGGCTGCCGGAGGGGCCGTCGCTGGGCGCGGTGGACGCGTACTGGCCGGAGCGGGGGGTGGCGGTGGAGCTCGACGCGCCGGGGGACGCGGGCAAGCGGGACCGCCTCGAGCGGCTCGGGATCACCGTGATCCGCGTGCCCCGCGTCCGCCTCACCACCCCGCACGGCATGGAGCACCAGGCCGCCCTGATCCGCACCGCGCTGACCGCGGCCCCCCAGGACGTCCCCCCCACCCTCCTGGCCCTCCCCCGCTGACCCCCACCACCGCTCCCGCCCGCCCCCGGTCGGCCGGCAACGCGAAGCCCCCGCCGCCGCCCGCGCCCCCTCCGCCCTCGCGGCGGCCCCGGGCCGTCCCCCGGCGGCAACGGGAAGACCCCCCGCCGCCCGGTGGGGCGACGAGGGGTCCCGTGGAGGGGCGGTGGAGGTTACGCCTTGGTGAGGTCCGTGGTGGGGGAGTCCTCGGCCGGGGCGGCCGGCGCCGGGGGCTTCCGGCGCCCGCGGATCAGCGCGATGCCGACCACGATCGCCGCCACCAGCAGCGTCAGCAGCATGATCTCCTGGTTGCCGTACTCCGTGTCGAACAGCATGTAGCCGATCACGAAGACGATGAACGCGATGCACGCCCAGGTCAGGTACGGGAACAGCCACATCTTCACGACCAGCTTCTCCGGCGCCTCACGCATGACGATCTTGCGCATCCGCAGCTGCGACGCGCAGATCACCAGCCACACGAACAGCGCCACGGCGCCCGAGGAACTCAGCAGGAAGTGGAAGACCTTGTCCGGGGAGACGTAGTTGAAGAAGACCGCCACGAAGCCGAAGGCCACCGAGGCGAGGATCGCGACCCGCGGCACACCGCTGCGGGTGGTGGTGGCGAAGGACTTCGGCGCGTCGCCCCGCAGGCCCAGCGAGAAGGCCATCCGGGAGGCCGTGTAGAGCCCGGAGTTCAGGCAGGACAGGACCGACGTCAGGATGATGAAGTTCATGATCTGCCCGGCGTACGGGATGCCGAGCGACTCCAGGGCGGCCACGTACGAGCCGTCCTCGGCGATCTTCTCGGAGTCCCACGGCAGCAGCGTGACGACCACCAGGATCGAGCCCAGGTAGAAGACGCCGATGCGCCAGATGATGCTGTTGGTGGCCTGGGTGACCGCCTTCTGCGGGTCCTCGGCCTCACCGGCGGCCAGGGTCGGGATCTCGGAGCCCATGAACGAGAAGACGACCATCAGGACGCCGATCATGATGGCGCCGGCGCCGTTCGGCAGAAACCCGCCGTGCTCGGTCAGGTTGGACCAGGAAGCCTGCTCCGCGTCGACGCCCGGCAGCACGCCGAAGACCGCCAGCAGGCCGATCGCGATGAACGCGCCGATCGCGACGACCTTGATGCCCGCGAACCAGAACTCGAACTCGCCGTAGTTGCCGACCGAGGCCAGGTTGGTGGCGGTGAGCACGACCATCACGATCAGCGCCCAGGCCCACTGCGGCACGGCCGGGATCCAGCCCTCCAGGATCACCGCGCCCGCGGTCGCCTCGACCGCGAGCACGACGAC
Organism: Streptomyces sp. NPDC047130; assembly: GCF_040643475.1. NCBI lineage: Bacteria > Bacillati > Actinomycetota > Actinomycetes > Kitasatosporales > Streptomycetaceae > Streptomyces > Streptomyces sp. NPDC047130. Next base: position 396,043 of record NZ_JBEYUK010000004.1, read on the forward strand.
CCAGAAGAACCAGTAGAGCCAGCCGATGGAGAACCCGGCCCAGCGGCCCAGCGCGCGGTCGGCGTGCGCGGAGAAGGAGCCCGAGGTGGGGTTGGCGACCGACATCTCGCCGAGCATCCGCATCACGAAGACGACGAGCGCGCCCACCAGGGCGTAGGACAGCAGGATGCCGGGGCCGGCGGCCGCGATGCCACTGCTGGAACCCACGAAGAGCCCGGCGCCGATGACACCGCCGATGGCGATCATCGTCAGATGCCGGTTCTTGAGGCCTGCCTGAAGGCCGGAGCCCTCATGTCCTCCAGAAGTCATGAAGCCGTTCCTTTGCGCGGGTGTGCGTGGGGGTTCCCGTCCGCCCTCGTGAGGCACCGGGGGAGTCGCCGGAGCGACGGTTCAGTGAATCGGAGGAGAAGCCTCCATGGAACCTTGGGTTCCGGATTTTTATCGCGCCTTTGCCTCTGCTCCTATGGCGGACGTCACAGTTTGCACGAAATTGAGGTTCTCCCCGGCCGATGCCCCCCGTGCGTGTCCCGCGCACGCGCTCGTGTCACACTCGGACCATGCGCGTCTACCTCGGCTCCGACCACGCCGGTTACGAACTGAAGAACCACCTCGTCGAGTGGCTCAAGGCCGCCGGCCACGAGCCGGTGGACTGCGGCCCGCACATCTACGACGCCCAGGACGACTACCCGCCGTTCTGCCTCCGCGCCGCGGAGCGCACGGCCGCGGACGAGGGCTCCCTCGGCGTGGTGATCGGCGGCTCGGGCAACGGCGAGCAGATCGCCGCCAACAAGGTCGCCGGCGTGCGCGCCGCGCTGGCCTGGAGCGAGCAGACCGCCGCCCTCGGCCGCGAGCACAACAACGCGAACGTGGTGGCCGTCGGCGCCCGCATGCACACGGAGGAGGAGGCGACCAAGTTCGTCGAGATCTTCCTGAGCACGCCGTTCTCCGGCGACGAGCGCCACATCCGCCGCATCGAGATGCTGGCCGACTACGAGAAGACCGGCGACCTCCCGCCGATCCCGGCGCACCACCCCCAGCAGTAGGACCGGCCGCGGGCGACCGCGGCCGCACCACGCCCCAGGACCTCGCCGGCCCCCGTACGACCGTACGGGGGCCGCGCCGTGGAGCGGGGCAGAACGGAGAACGACCCGTGCCGGAAGGGCACACCATCCACCGGCTCGCCCAGGACTGCGCCGAGCGCTTCCTGCACGCCCCGGTGCGCGTCAGCAGCCCGCAGGGCAAGTTCGCCGACGGCGCCGCCCTGCTCGACGGCGCCCGGATGACCGCCGCCGAGGCGCACGGCAAGCACCTCTTCCTCCGCTTCCGGGACGCCGACTGGGTCCACATCCACCTCGGGCTGTTCGGCAAGGTCGCCTTCGGCGCCGCCCCGCCGCCCCCGCCCACCGACACCGTCCGCCTGCGCCTGCTCGGACCCTCGGCCGTCATGGACCTGCGCGGCCCCACCGCCTGCGCGCTGATCACCCCCGGCGAGAAGCAGGCGATACACGACCGCCTCGGCCCCGACCCGCTCCGCCGGGACGCCGACCCCGGCGCCGCCTGGCACCGGATCTCCCGCAGCCGCACCACCGTCGCCGCCCTGCTGATGGACCAGAAGGTCGTCGCCGGCGTGGGCAACGTCTACCGCGCCGAGGTCCTCTTCCGGCACGGCGTCGACCCCTACCTGCCCGGCCGGGAGCTCACCCGCGACCGGTGGGACGCGATCTGGGCCGACCTGGTGGAGCTGATGCGCGAGGGCGTCCGGAACAACCGGATCGACACCGTGCGCCCCGAGCACACCCCCGACGCCATGGGACGCGCGCCCCGCGTCGACGACCACGGCGGCGAGGTCTACGTCTACCGCCGCACCGGCCAGGCCTGCCACGTCTGCGGGGAGGCCGTGCGCACCGCCGAGCTGGCCGCGCGCAACCTCTTCTGGTGCCCCGGCTGCCAGCCCGCGAACGCACCCGGCGCGTGAGCGGCCGCGGCACCAGGGACCTTGGGCCCGAATCGGGCCCCGGACGGGGGACAAGTGGGACCTCCCGTGCCAGGGAGGGGGTCCGCTGGATAGGGTCCCAAGCGATGGCAGCAGGACGAGAGGGGCGGTCGGCCGCCGACACGTTCACGGCCCGGATGAAGAAGCAGGTCCACCGGGCCCGCATCGGCCTGCGCAAGGCCGCCGTCGACTACTTCCGCGGCGACGGGTCCGACTGGATCGCCTTCGCCGCCCTGCTGCTCACCATTCCCCTGATCGCGAGCCTGACCCTCGCCAACGCCGTCTGGTTCACCCCGGCGGCGCTGGTGCTGCCCATCGTGGTGGGCGGGCTGCTGCTGCGGCCCGCCAGTCTGCTCGCCCTCTACGCGGCCGCGGCCACCGCGCTGATCGTGGAGGCGCTGGCCCTGCGGCCCTACCCGGACGGGTTCGCCCGGGTCACGCCGGGCGTCGTGCTGGTGGTGGCCGCGTGCGGGTTCGTCGGCCTGATGGTGGCCCAGTTCCGCAGCCGGGTGGGCGTCCCCTGGCGGCGCGGCGGCACCATGCTCTTCGACCTGCGCGAGCGGATCCGGGCGCAGAGCGCGCTGCCGGACCTGCCGGAGGGCTGGCACCGGGAGATGGCGCTGCGGCCGGCCGGCGGCCAGTCGTTCTCCGGCGACTTCGTGGTCGCGGCCCGCACCAACGAGGGCCGCACCCTCGAGGTGGTCCTCACCGACGTCTCCGGCAAGGGCATGGACGCCGGGTCCCGGGCGCTGCTGCTCTCCGGCGCGTTCGGCGGCCTGCTGGGCTCCCTGCCGCCGCACGACTTCCTCCCGGCGGCCAACGGCTACCTGCTCCGGCAGGACTGGGAGGAGGGCTTCGCCACCTCCATCCACCTCGTCCTCGACCTGGAGACCGGCGACTACGAGCTCTACTCGGCGGGCCACCCGCCGGGCCTCCAGCTGTGCGCCGGCACCGGCCGCTGGGAGGAGAAGACGGCCGAGGGCCCGCTGCTCGGGGTCTACGACGGCGCCTCCTTCGACCCCTGCAAGGGCTCGCTGCGCCCCGGCGACGTGCTGATGCTCTTCACCGACGGACTGGTCGAGACGGCCGAACGGGACCTGGTGGAGGGCATCGACCGCCTCACCGGAGAGGCCGACCGCTATGTGGTCGGCGGCTTCCACGGCGCCGCCTGGCACCTCATCGAGGCGGTCGCCAAGGACGTCAACGACGACCGGGCGCTCCTCCTCATCTCCCGCACCGGCTGACCCGCCGGGTCTCCCGCACCGGCCGACCGCCTGGTCTCCCGCACCGGCCGACCGCCGGGTCTCCCGCACCGGCCGGCCCGCCGGGCGACCGGTCGTCCTCCCCGCACGACACGACCGGGCCCCGCCGCGCGTCTCCTGCGCGGCGGGGCCCGGTCGCGGTGCCTCTGTCGGAATCGCCTCCGTCGGGGCGGCGTCTCAGACGCCGGCCGGGACCTTCCCGCGGTTCTCCGCGCCCTCGGCGGGCGCGCCGGTCTTCGCGGCCTTCGCCGCGTTCTCGTCCGGGCGGAAGAAGCGGTCCAGGTTCGGCTCCAGCACGACCTTCAGCGCCTTGAGCACCGGAGGCGTGCACAGCAGGGTCACCACGGTTCCCGCGGCCACGGTGCACAGCAGGGCGCCCAGCGGGCCCTCGGCCCAGCCCTGGTCGAACCAGCCGAGCCAGATGCCGCCCTTCACCAGGAAGCCGTGCAGCAGGTAGCCGGAGATGGTGCCCGCGCCGAGCGCGGTGAACCACAGCCGCCGTCCGGGCACCCAGGCGAAGAAGCACGCCGTGAGCACCACGGCGCAGCCGAACATGCCGAGCGTCATCAGCGGGCCGATCCACCAGGCGCCGCCCAGCTCCTGGGCCGCGTCGCGGTGGTAGAACCACGCGGTCGTCATGTTGCCCTTGGCCCACCAGCCGACCGCCAGCGCGGCGGCGAAGACCGGGACGGCCAGGATGCGCATCCGACGGGTGCGCACCAGCTTGAAGTGCTCCGGCTTCAGGCACAGGCCCAGCACGAAGTAGGGCAGGAACTGCAGGGCGCGCTGCATGTCGAGGTCGTTGCCGATCTTCGGCGAGACGGTCGCCAGCATGGCGATCGCCAGGGCGACGGCCAGCGGGTACCGCAGCGAGCGCCAGATCGGGGTGGTCAGCCGCCAGACGAAGAGGGCCGCGAGGAACCAGGTGAGGTACCACGGATCCAGCAGGCTGATGGGGGCGTCCGGGTCGTGGAGCCACCGCCGGAAGAGGGAGTAGGCGGTCTCGAAGACGATGTACGGGACCACCACACCGCTGATCAGGCGCTTGATCTGGTGGGGCTTGAACGCGAACGAGCGCGAGAAGTAGCCCGAGATCACGATGAACGCCGGCATGTGGAAGGCGTACACCACCATGTAGAGCACGCCCATGGTGCGGCTGCCGTCACGCAGCGGTTCCCAGACGTGTCCCAGGGCCACCAGGACGATGGCCAGGTACTTGGCGTTGTCGAAGAACGAGTCGCGCTGTCCGACCGCGGGGAGCGGTCTGCGCGGGGTCTGCTGGCTGCTGTGCGGCTGCGGCGCGTTCACCGGTGACCACCCCGCGGGCAGGGGCGGAAGGTCCGGATGTTCGTCGTCGCACGTGAGGGGGACGAGGCAACGTGAAACATCTGAGGCACCCTAGCGTCGGTTGTACGAATCCGTAAAAACGCAGGGTCGGTGCATTACCGCCTCGCGATCGGATACCCCCTTACCCACCTGCGATGTCATCGATTTTTGTGACGATCGGCACAGCGGGCGGGAACGGCCCTGATGGGAACAGGCGTCCCTTTTAGGTGTCCCTATTTACTGTCAAATATTGACAGATCGGGCATGGCGCCCATGACCGTAGGGGGGAGCTGCGGGGGGTCTGTGCCTACGCGGAAACGAATGTGCGGGAATTATCTGCATGGCCTTTCGAGGGAATTGCCGAAGCGTTCCGTCGATACGATCGGACTTTTCCTTCGCGCTTCGAACATGCTCCCGGAGGGTGCCGCCGCGGCCTCACCCGCCGTACGCCCGGGGTGAGTTGGGTGCGACGATGGGTTGGCCGGGGATGGGCCGGGTACATCCCATGGCGGCAAGCGGGACCGAACGAGGGTGTGATCAGTCGTGGCCATTTCGTTGTCCGTGGTGCTTCTGCTGGGGATCGTCCTCGTCGTCCTGATCCGGGGTGGATCCCTCAAGGCCGGGCCGGCGATCGTCGCCATGCTCTTCGGCTTCTTCCTCGCCTCGACGGGGATGGCCGACGACATCCAGAGGTTCCTCGATTCCGTGGCGTCGATGATCAATTCGATCAACTTCTGAACCGCCGCCGGGAGAGGCCGGGGAAAAGGCGCCGGGGCCGGTCGGGAGGGTGAACCTCCGGACCGGCCCCGGGCCGTTGGAGCGGGCGACGGGAATCGAACCCGCGTAGCTAGTTTGGAAGACTAGGGCTCTACCATTGAGCTACGCCCGCGAGGGTGCGCCGGTGGCAGGGCCACGGCGACAGAAGGCATGTTAGCGGGTCGTCGCACCCGACTGCACCTCCCTTCCGCCCGACACCCCTCTCCGCCTCCGCCGGGTCTCCGGCGGATCACCGCCGGCGCCCTCCCCCGAGCCCGTCCCTGCCCGGCCCCGACTGCCTGGCGCGGCGGTGCGGCGGCGCGTGAACCGGCGGCCCCGAGGGCCCGCCGCGTGTACCCTACGGATCGCACCAGACGGGGTGTGGCGCAGCTTGGCAGCGCGTCCGCTTTGGGAGCGGAAGGCCGTGGGTTCAAATCCCGCCACCCCGACACCGACGATCACCGGACGCCCCACTGGGGTCCGGTGATCGCCTTTTGGGTGGTGTGGCGGCTGCGGTTACTATGCAAGCGCGCCCGTGTGCAGTCAGCCGTGAAGCCTTCGAAGCCTGACGCCGAAGCCGCCCCGGTGCGCGAGTCGCCGGACCGTTCTGGTCCCGGCCAACCCAAGCAGTCAGCCACAAGGAGACCGAACCGTGAAGAGCGCCGTGGAGACCCTGAACCCGACTCGGGTTCGGCTCACTGTCGAGGTGCCCTTCGAGGAGCTCAAGGACAGCCTCGACGCGGCGTACAAGAAGATCAACCAGCAGGTCACGGTGAAGGGCTTCCGCAAGGGCAAGATCCCGGCCCGCGTCATCGACCAGCGGTTCGGCCGCGGTGCGGTTCTCGAGGAGGCGATCAACGACGCCCTCCCGAAGTTCTACACGCAGGCCGTCGACGAGGCCGAGATCGACGTCCTGGGCCAGCCCGAGGTCGACATCAAGGACCTCAAGGACGGTGAGCTGCTCAGCTTCACCGCCGAGGTGGACATCCGCCCGGAGGTCGAGCTCCCCGAGGACTTCTCGAACATCGAGGTCGAGGTCGACGCCATCGAGGTGACGGACGAGGACCTCGACAAGTCCGTCGAGCAGCTCCGTGAGCGCTTCGCCACCACCTCCCCGGTGGAGCGCGCCGCCGAGGACGGCGACGTCGTGACCCTGGACCTCGAGGCCAAGGTCGACGGCGAGGTCCTCGAGGACGGCGTCGCGAAGGACGTCAGCTACACCATCGGTTCCGGCGAGCTGCTCGACGGCATCGACGAGGCCGTCAAGGGCGTCGAGGCCGGTGGCGAGGCCATCTTCACCTCCGAGCTCAAGGGCGGCTCCGCCGCCGGCAAGCAGGCCGAGATCACCGTCAAGGTCAGCCAGGTCGCCAAGCGCGAGCTGCCCGAGCTGGACGACGAGTTCGCCCAGCTCGCCTCCGAGTTCGACACGCTCGAGGAGCTCAAGGCGGACAGCCGCAAGCGCCTCGAGAACATGAAGCAGTACGACCAGGCCACGCAGGCCCAGGAGCGCGTGCTCGACAAGCTCCTCGAGCTGATCGAGGTCCCGATCCCCGAGAAGCTGCTCGAGGACGAGATCCAGACCCGCAAGCACAACCTGGAGCACCACCAGCTCGGCCAGATGGGCCTCGACCTCGAGAAGTACCTCGAGATCCAGGGCAAGACCGCCGAGGAGTTCGACACCGAGACCCGCGAGGCCGCGGTCAAGGGCATCAAGACCCAGTTCGTCCTCGACGCCCTGGTCAACCGCGAGAAGCTGAACGTCAACCAGGAGGAGCTCACCGAGCACCTCATGCGGCGCGCGGCGTCCTCCGGCATGTCCCCCGACCAGTTCGCCCAGGCGGTCGTCCAGGGCAACCAGGTCCCGATGCTGGTCGGCGAGGTCGCCCGCGGCAAGGCGCTGGCCCTGGTCGTCGAGTCCGCCACGGTCAAGGACACCAACGGCGAGGTCGTCGACCTGAGCGACGACGAGGAGGAGGAGACCACGGAGGCCGGCGAGACCGCCGGGACCACCGAGGCCGCCGCCGAGGAGTCCAAGGAGGGCTGACCCTCCCGCTCCCCGAGCTCTTCCCGGGCCCCGGTTCCGCGCCGCCCAGCACGGAACCGGGGCCCGGCCCGTTTCCCGCCCGCCCGCGGCCGGCGGGGGAGCGGAGCGCCGTCCCGGTCCCATGCGCTCACAGCGAACACCCCAGGAACCGGGATGGCACGTGACTGCCTGCGCGTTAGGGTCCATGAATACGAGGGCAGGGGAGTCCCCGTCGCCGCCGATCATCGCGGCGCGCTGCAGGGGCAAGAGCACCACCCCCCGCCCCGGCAGAACACGTGAGACGGCCCGGCGCCGTCGTAAGACGAGCAGGTGGATACGTGACGAATCTGATGCCCTCCGCCGCCGGCGAGCCTTCCATCGGTGGTGGCCTCGGCGACCAGGTCTACAACCGGCTGCTCAACGAGCGGATCATCTTCCTCGGCCAGCCGGTCGACGACGACATCGCCAACAAGATCACCGCACAGCTGCTGCTCCTTGCCGCCGACCCGGACAAGGACATCTACCTCTACATCAACAGCCCCGGCGGCTCGATCACGGCCGGCATGGCGATCTACGACACCATGCAGTACATCAAGAACGACGTGGTGACGATCGCGATGGGCCTCGCCGCCTCGATGGGCCAGTTCCTGCTGAGCGCCGGCACGCCCGGCAAGCGCTTCGCGCTGCCCAACGCCGAGATCCTGATCCACCAGCCGTCGGCCGGTCTGGCCGGTTCCGCGTCGGACATCAAGATCCACGCCGAGCGCCTGCTGCACACCAAGAAGAAGATGGCGGAGCTGACCGCCTTCCACACCGGTCAGTCGGTCGAGCAGATCACCCGCGACTCCGACCGGGACCGCTGGTTCGACGCCCAGGAGGCCAAGGACTACGGCCTCATCGACGAGGTCATCACCACGGCCGCCAACATGCCGGGCGGCGGCGGCACCGGGGCCTGATTCCCGCACCCGCACACCGGCCCTCCCACGCCCCGCCTTCCAGGAGACAGAGAATGAACGACTTCCCCGGCAGCGGCCTGTACGACCGCACGCGCGCCGAGCTGACCGCTCCGGTCGCCGAGTCCCGTTACGTGATCCCGCGCTTCGTCGAGCGCACCTCCCAGGGCGTGCGCGAGTACGACCCGTACGCGAAGCTCTTCGAGGAGCGCGTGATCTTCCTGGGCGTGCAGATCGACGACGCCTCCGCCAACGACGTCATGGCGCAGCTGCTGTGCCTGGAGTCGATGGACCCGGACCGCGACATCTCGATCTACATCAACAGCCCCGGCGGCTCCTTCACGGCGCTGACGGCGATCTACGACACGATGCAGTTCGTGAAGCCGGACGTCCAGACCGTGTGCATGGGCCAGGCCGCCTCCGCGGCCGCCGTCCTGCTCGCGGCCGGCACGCCCGGCAAGCGCATGGCGCTCCCGAACGCCCGCGTGCTGATCCACCAGCCCTACAGCGAGACCGGGCGCGGCCAGGTCTCCGACCTGGAGATCGCCGCCAACGAGATCCTGCGGATGCGCTCGCAGCTCGAGGAGATGCTGGCCAAGCACTCCACCACCTCGATCGAGAAGATCCGCGAGGACATCGAGCGCGACAAGATCCTCACCGCCGAGGACGCGCTCCAGTACGGGCTGATCGACCAGATCATCTCGACCCGCAAGATGAACAACGCCAGCGTCCGCTGACGCCGCGATTTTCACGCCGGCGGCATGACGTCTGCCGCCCCTTGGCGGGGTTCGCCCGGATGCGTTCCGGAGCGGACCCTGCCAAGGGGGGCCCGAACGGGGGGCCAGGCAAGGTACCGTCGACATAAGGCAGCACCGTGGAGACCGGGGACGTACAGGCGTCCGTGGGATCCCAGGCGAAGGGGAAGCACACCGTGGCACGCATCGGTGACGGCGGCGATCTGCTCAAGTGCTCGTTCTGCGGCAAGAGCCAGAAGCAGGTCAAGAAGCTCATCGCAGGCCCCGGTGTGTACATCTGCGACGAGTGCATCGATCTCTGCAACGAGATCATCGAGGAGGAGCTCGCCGAGTCGAGCGAGACCCGCTGGGAGGAACTCCCCAAGCCGCGGGAGATCTACCAGTTCCTCGAGAGCTACGTGGTCGGCCAGGAGGCCGCCAAGAAGGCCCTCTCGGTGGCGGTGTACAACCACTACAAGCGGGTCCAGGCCGGTGAGAACGGCGGCGGCCAGGGCCGCGAGGACTCCATCGAGCTGGCCAAGTCCAACATCCTCCTGCTGGGCCCCACGGGCTCCGGCAAGACGCTCCTCGCCCAGACGCTCGCGCGGATGCTGAACGTGCCGTTCGCCATCGCCGACGCGACCGCGCTGACCGAGGCCGGCTACGTCGGCGAGGACGTCGAGAACATCCTGCTCAAGCTGATCCAGGCGGCCGACTACGACGTCAAGAAGGCCGAGACCGGGATCATCTACATCGACGAGATCGACAAGGTCGCCCGCAAGAGCGAGAACCCGTCGATCACCCGCGACGTCAGCGGCGAGGGCGTCCAGCAGGCCCTGCTGAAGATCCTCGAGGGCACCACCGCCTCGGTGCCGCCGCAGGGCGGGCGCAAGCACCCGCACCAGGAGTTCATCCAGATCGACACGACGAACGTCCTGTTCATCGTGGGCGGCGCCTTCTCCGGGCTGGAGAAGATCATCGAGTCGCGGGCCGGCGCCAAGGGCATCGGCTTCGGCGCGACCATCCGCTCCAAGCGCGAGCTGGCGGCCAAGGACCAGTTCGAGGACGTCATGCCCGAGGACCTGGTCAAGTTCGGCATGATCCCCGAGTTCATCGGCCGTCTGCCGGTGATCACCTCGGTGCACAACCTGGACCGCGAGGCGCTGCTGCAGATCCTGGTCGAGCCGAAGAACGCGCTGGTGAAGCAGTACCAGCGGCTGTTCGAACTCGACGGCGTCGAGCTGGACTTCGAGCGCGAGGCGCTGGAGGCCATCGCCGACCAGGCCATCCTCCGCCAGACCGGCGCGCGCGGACTGCGCGCCATCATGGAGGAGGTCCTGATGTCGGTGATGTACGAGGTGCCCTCCCGCACGGACGTCGGCCGCGTGGTCATCACCGCCGACGTGGTCCACTCCAACGTCAACCCGACCCTGATCCCGCGCGACGCCCGCGGCGGCCGGGGCGGCGGCGAGCAGAAGTCGGCCTGACCGCAGGAGCGTTCACGCGCAGGGGCCCCGGTCGGCGTGACCGGGGCCCCTGTCGCGTGCGGGACGGCCGTCAGGCCTTGACGCGCACCTCGGCGCGGAGCTTGCTCGCCAGGTCGGACGCCGACTTCAGGTCGACGCCCTTGCCGCTCATCATGTCGGACAGGTTGATCGGGATGACCACGCCCAGGGTGGAGCGGTCGGCCCAGATGCAGGTCGCCATGTGGATCTCGGCGGGCTGCCCGGCGGCGGCCTCGTCGCTCTTCACCAGGATCTCCTGGCACTTCAGCACCATCTTGTCGGTGGTGAAGTCCTGCGGGGAGCCGACGGTCTCGCCCTCCTCCTCGGAGGCGTTCTTCTTCATCTCGTCGAACATGCCGTCGACGACGCTCTCCGGGTCCTCGATCTCGCCGTAGACGCCCATGAACTGGAGCATCTTGAGGGCCATCGGGTCGGTCTTGTCACCGGCCTGGTACTGGGCCTGCACGTCCTTGGCGTTGTTGACGCCGTGCTTCTCGGCCTCCTTCAGGTCCTCCTCGGTGAAGCCGCCGCCGCTGTTGGCCGCGCCGGTCTCCGCCTTCTTGTAGTCGCCGAGGACCGTCGCGGGCGTGGTCAGCTTGTGCGGGCCGTCGTCGGCGACGGAGGCGCCGCCGCCACCGCCGATGAGGAAGTAGGCGCCCACCGCGATCGCGACCACCACGGCCGCGCCGCCGATGATCAGGCCCGTCTTCTTGCCGCCGCCACCGCCGCCGGGCGCCCCCTGCGGGGGCATGCCGTACGGCGGCTGGCCGGGCTGGCCCGGCTGCTGGCCGTACGGGCCCGCCTGCGGCGGAACGCCGGGCTGCTGCGGGTAGCCGTACTGCGGCTGGCCCTGGGGCTGCTGCGGGTAGCCGTACCCGGGCTGCGGCTGCTGCGGGGCGCCGTACGGGCCGGGCTGCTGGCCGCCGGGCTGGCCGTAGGGGCCAGGCTGCTGAGCCCCCGGCTGTCCGTAGGGCCCGGGCTGCTGGGGCTGCTGGCCGTACGGGCCCGGCTGGTTGTAACTCATGGCTGGTTTCCCTCCCTGATGCTGTCCCGCGCCATCCTTCCTTACGGCGGCCCCGGCGTGCGCCCCCGGGCGCAGACCGTTACCTAGTAATCGCGTTTCGGAACAGGATGGCGACACCCCTAAAATGACCGGCGTGACCGAGAACTCTCAGCAGCCCACAGCGCCCGAAACCGAACTGCCGACCCAATACACGCCGGCCGACGTAGAGGGGCCGCTGTACGAGCGCTGGGTAGACCGCGGTTACTTCGAGGCGGACGCCACGAGCGACAAGCAGCCCTTCACCGTCGTCATCCCCCCGCCGAACGTCACCGGTTCGCTCCACCTGGGGCACGCCTTCGAGCACACGCTGATCGACTCCCTGACCCGCCGCAAGCGGATGCAGGGCTACGAGACGCTGTGGCAGCCGGGCATGGACCACGCCGGCATCGCGACCCAGAACGTCGTCGAGCGCGAGCTCGGCAAGGAGGGCAAGTCCCGCCACGACCTGGGCCGCGAGGCGTTCGTCGAGCGGGTCTGGCAGTGGAAGGCCGAGTCCGGCGGCCAGATCTCGGGCCAGATGCGCCGCCTCGGCGACGGCGTCGCCTGGTCGCGCGAGCGCTTCACGATGGACGAGGGCCTGTCCCAGGCCGTCCAGACCATCTTCAAGAAGCTCTACGACGACGAGCTGATCTACCGCGCCGAGCGGATCATCAACTGGTGCCCGCGCTGCCTGACCGCGATCTCCGACATCGAGGTCGAGTACCAGGACGACGACGGCGAGCTCGTCTCCATGAAGTACGGCGACGGCGAGGACACCATCGTCGTCGCCACCACCCGCGCCGAGACGATGCTCGGCGACACCGCGGTCGCCGTCCACCCGGACGACGAGCGGTACAAGCACCTGGTCGGCAAGCAGATCAAGCTGCCGCTGACCGACCGCACCATCCCGGTCGTCGCCGACGCGCACGTCGACCCGGAGTTCGGCACCGGCGCCGTCAAGGTCACCCCGGCCCACGACCCGAACGACTTCGAGATCGGCCAGCGGCACGACCTGCCGTCCATCGCCGTGATGGACGAGCACGCCGTCATCACCGTCCACGGTCCCTTCCAGGGCCTGGACCGCCTCGAGGCCCGCTCCGCCATCGTCGCCGCGCTGCGCGCCGAGGGCCGGATCGTCGCCGAGAAGCGCCCCTACACCCACTCCGTCGGCCACTGCTCGCGGTGCAAGACCACCATCGAGCCGCGGCTGTCCATGCAGTGGTGGGTCAAGGTCGGCCCGCTCGCCCAGGCCGCCGGCGACGCGGTCCGCGACGGCAGGGTCGCGATCCACCCGCAGGAGATGGAGAAGCGGTACTTCGACTGGGTCGACAACCTCCACGACTGGTGCATCTCGCGCCAGCTGTGGTGGGGCCACCGCATCCCGGTCTGGTACGGCCCGAACGGCGAGACGGTCTGCGTCGGCCCGGACGAGCAGCCGCCGGGCACCGAGGCCGAGGGCTGGCACCAGGACAGCGACGTCCTCGACACCTGGTTCTCCTCCGGCCTGTGGCCGTTCTCCACGCTGGGCTGGCCCGGGCAGACCGAGAGCCTCGCGAAGTTCTACCCGAACTCCGTGCTGGTCACCGGCTACGACATCCTCTTCTTCTGGGTCGCCCGGATGATGATGTTCGGCCTCTACGCGATGGACGGCACCCCGCCGTTCCACACCATCGTCCTGCACGGCATGGTCCGTGACCAGAACGGCAAGAAGATGTCGAAGTCCTTCGGGAACGTCGTCAACCCGCTGGACTGGATGGACAAGTACGGCTCCGACGCGTTGCGCTTCACCCTGGCGCGCGGCGCCAACCCGGGCGTCGACGTGCCGATCGGCGAGGACTGGGTCCAGGCGGCCCGCAACTTCGCCAACAAGATCTGGAACGCCACCCGGTTCGCCCTGATGAACGGCGCGACCGTCGAGGGCCCGCTGCCGGACGCCGCCGAACTGTCGGCGACCGACCGCTGGATCCTCTCCCGGCTCAACTCGGTGGTCGCCGAGGTCGACGCCTTCTACGAGGACTACCAGTTCTCCAAGCTGTCCGAGGCGCTCTACCACTTCGCGTGGGACGAGGTCTTCGACTGGTACGTCGAGCTGTCGAAGACGACGTTCATGGCGGGCGGCCCGGCCGCCGAGGCGAGCAAGCGCGTCCTCGGCGAGGTCCTGGACGTGACGCTGCGGCTGCTCCACCCGATCATGCCGTTCGTCACCGAGACGCTGTGGACCACGCTGACCGGCGGCGAGTCCGTCGTCGTCGCCGACTGGCCCGTCGACAGCGGCTTCCGCGACGCCGGCGCCGAGCGGGAGATCGCCACCCTCCAGTCGGTGATCACCGAGGTCCGCCGCTTCCGCAGCGACCAGGGCCTGCAGCCGGGCCAGCGCGTCCCGGCCCGCCTCACCCTGGGCGGCACGGCGCTCGCCCCGCACGAGCCGGCCATCCGCCAGCTGCTGCGCCTCCAGCCGGAGGGCGAGGGCTTCTCCGCCACCGCCAGCCTGCCGGTGGCCGGCGCCACGGTCGAGCTGGACCTGTCCGGCGCGATCGACTTCGAGGCCGAGCGCAAGCGGCTCTCCAAGGACCTCGCCGCCGCCGAGAAGGAGAAGGCGCAGGCCAACGGCAAGCTGGGCAACGAGGCCTTCCTCGGCAAGGCCCCGGAGCCGGTCGTGGAGAAGATCCGCGCCCGCCTCGCCAAGGCCGAGGAGGACATCGCGCGGATCACCGAGCAGCTCCGGAAGCTGCCCTCCGCGTAGTCGTCCGGTCGTCCGACGCCCCACACCGCGAGCCGCTCCTCCCCGGGAGCGGCTCGCGGCGTTCATGTCGTCGTGGGGTGCGCGTCATCCGCGGGTTGTTGGGTGCGGGGCATGACCGTGACCACCCCCCTGTCCTCCGGCGCGGCACCGGTCCGCGAGCGGCGGCACGACGTCGACCTGCTCCGGGTGGTGTGCACGGCGGCCGTGGTGCTGTGCCACACCGCGGCCGTCTTCGTCGACGCCGGCCACCGCACGACGGGCCACGCCGCCGACGCCCTCACCCGTTTCGCGGTGCCCGCCTTCTTCGCCATGGCCGGCTGGGCGGCGCTGGCGGCCTCCCCGGTGCGCGGCGAGGGGCAGCTGCTGCGGCGGGCCGACCGGATCGTGCGGCCCATGGCCCTGTGGACGCTGTTGTACGTGGCCTGGCGGGGGACCCCCGAGGACGCCGCCGCGGCGCTGTCCGGCTCGGTCGAGGCGGCGTTCCACCTCTGGTACCTGTACGTCTACGTGCCCCTGCTGCTGGTCCTCGGCGCGATGGTGCTGCTGGTGCGGGAACGGGGCCGCACGGCACCCTGGTGGACGCTGGGCCTGCTCGCGGTGTGCGCCTTCGGCGGGGCGGCCCGCGCCGACCTGGGCGAGGCGGCCGGGCTAGGCCTGCCGGGCTGGGAGTGGGGGCTGTCGCTCTACCCGCTCGGGTACGCGCTGCTGGGCGCCGGACTGCTGGGCGCCGCCCGCCGCCCCGGGCCGCGGTGGCCCTGGGCGGTCGCCGCCGCGGGCTGCCTGGCCGCGCTCACCGTGTACCAGCTCGGCTTCCGGTTCCCCGCCGCGTACGCCTCGCTCCCCGTGGCGGCGCTCACCTTCGCGGTCCTCGGCGCCTTCCGCGGCGTGCGGGTGCCCCGGCGGTGGCGGGGGCCGGTGGAACGGCTGTCCGACGCCTCCTTCGGCGCCTACCTGGTGCACCTCGCCCCGGTGACGGCGCTGTCCGCCCTGCTCGCCGACCGGGTCCCGCACGGCGGCCCGGCGCTCCTTGCCATGGCCGCGGTCGCGGTGGCGTCGACGGCGGTCTCCTTCGCCCTGGCGCACCAGTGGGGCCGGCTGGGGCTGCGGGCCTGGCTGGGCTGAACCGCGCTCGGCCCGGGACGAACCGTGCCGTACCAGGAACGTAGACTGGGCGCGTGAGTGAGCTCCCCCCGGACGACAGCAGCGAGGGTCCCGACCCGCTGGACGCCTTCGAAGAGATCATCTCGGAGGAGACCGAGCGCGATCCCGACCTGGCGGTGATCGAGGCCGGCAGCCGCACCCTGCGCACCCAGGGCGGCCCGCCCAGCGCGGACGTGCCGACCCGCCCCGAGGACCCGGAGGTCGACAAGGCGCTCCGCGAGGTGGAGACGGAGCTCGCCTCCCGCTGGGGCGAGACCAAGCTGGAGCCCTCGGTCGGCCGCATCGCCGCCCTGATGGACGTCCTCGGCGACCCCCAGCGCTCCTACCCGTCGATCCACATCACGGGCACCAACGGCAAGACCACCACGGCCCGCATGATCGAGGCGCTGCTGGGCGCCTTCGACCTGCGCACCGGCCGCTACACCAGCCCGCACGTGCAGTCCGTCACCGAGCGGATCAGCCTGGACGGGCAGCCGATCAGCGCCGAGCGGTTCGTCGAGACCTACCGGGACGTCAAGCCGTACGTCGACATGGTCGACACCGCGCAGGAGTACCGGCTCTCCTTCTTCGAGGTGCTCACCGGCATGGCCTACGCGGCCTTCGCCGACGCGCCCGTGGACGTGGCCGTGGTCGAGGTCGGCATGGGCGGCACCTGGGACGCCACCAACGTCATCGACGCCGACGTCGCCGTGATCACCCCCATCGACCTGGACCACACCGACCGCCTCGGCTCCACCACGGGCGAGATCGCCACCGAGAAGTCCGGGATCATCAAGGACGACGCCACGGTGGTGCTCGCCCAGCAGCCGGTGGACGCCGCGCAGGTCGTGCTGAAGACCTCCGTGCGGAAGAACGCCACGGTGGCCCGCGAGGGCCTGGAGTTCGGCGTGCTGTCGCGGCAGGTCGCCGTCGGCGGCCAGATGATGACGCTGCGGGGCCTGGGCGGCGAGTACGAGGAGGTCTACCTCCCGCTGCACGGCGCCCACCAGGCGCACAACGCGGCGGTCGCGCTGGCGGCGGTCGAGGCGTTCTTCGGCGTCGGCGGGGCGCGCTCCGGCCCGCTCGACATCGAGACGGTGCGGCGGGCGTTCGCCTCGGTGTCCTCGCCGGGGCGGATGGAGGTCGTGCGGCGCTCGCCCACGGTCGTCCTGGACGCCGCGCACAACCCGGCCGGCGCGCGGGTCACCGCCGAGGCGGTCGGGGAGGCCTTCGACTTCAGCCGCCTGATCGGCGTGGTCGGCGCGAGCGGCGACAAGAACGTGCGGGGGCTGCTGGAGGCGTTCGAGCCGATCTTCGCGGAGGTCGTCGTCACCCAGAACTCCAGCCACCGGGCGATGGACGCGGACGAGCTGGCGGCGATCGCCGTCGAGGTGTTCGGGGACGAGCGGGTCCAGGTCGAGCCGCGGCTCCCGGACGCGCTGGAGGCCGCGATCACGCTGGCCGAGGAGGAGGGCGAGTTCGCCGGCGGCGGCGTGCTGGTCACCGGTTCTGTCATCACGGTCGGCGAGGCCCGGCTGCTGCTCAGGAAGGGCTGAGGATTTCCGTGCGTACGCTCTGCGCTTCGACGCTCATCGGCGAGTTCTTCGTGATCGCCTTCGCCGGGCTGGTCGCCATGAAGGACCCGGACCTGTCCATGACGACGGTGTGGACGGTGTGCGGGATCGGCATGCTGCTGTCCCTGCTGCTGTGCGGGGTCATCACGCGGCCGGGCGGGGTGGTGCTGGGCTGGCTCCTCCAGGTCGCGCTGATCGCCTCCGGCTTCGTGGTGCCGATGATGTTCGGGCTCGGGGTCGCCTTCGCGGCGCTGTGGTGGGCCTCCGTCCACTACGGCCGCAAGATCGACGACATCAAGGCGTCCCGCGAGGCCGCACCGGCCTGACCGGCGCCGCCCGGACCGGGCGCGGGGCGTTGCGGCCGGTCCGGGCGTCGGCCGTCCCGTGCGACCCGGTAACCTCAGGCCATCCTGTCCTTCTGGCCTGCAAGGAGCCGCCCCCCATGACCCAGCGCACTCTTGTCCTGCTGAAGCCGGACGCCGTTCGCCGCTCGCTGGTCGGTGAGATCGTCAGCCGGATCGAGCGCAAGGCCGACTGGAAGATCGCGGCGCTGGAGATGCGGACCCTGGACCGTGCCACGCTGGAGCAGCACTACGCGGAGCACGTCGGCCGGCCGTTCTACGAGCCGCTGCTCGCCTTCATGTCGTCCGGCCCGGTCGTGGCGCTGATCGTCGAGGGCGAGCGCGTCATCGAGGGCGTGCGCCGTCTCGCCGGCCCCACCGACCCGATCGAGGCGCAGCCCGGTTCGATCCGCGGCGACTTCGGCGTCATCACCCGGGAGAACCTCATCCACGCCTCGGACTCGGAGGAGTCCGCCGAGCGCGAGATCAAGATCTTCTTCCCCGGCCGCGTCTGACCCTCCGGGCGGCGCCGGCCGTGGCGGCCGGACCCTCTTTGGGGGAACCTTTCCCTCCGACGGCACGTCACCAGAGGCGTACACCTCCGTCTTCTGCTGAGAATGGCGGAGACCCTCGCGCAGTGTCCGGGGGCGGGCGAGACTACGATGGTTAGCCTTGCAAGCCTTCACGTCACAGCACCCACCCTTGCCGTCCCCACGCAAGCGGCTTCACGCTCAACGTGGGACGGCCAGACGAATCCTGATGGGGAACTCAATGTCGTTCATCGGCCGTGACATGGCTGTCGACCTCGGGACCGCCAACACGCTGGTGTACGTGAGGGGTCGCGGGATCGTACTCAACGAGCCGTCGGTCGTCGCGATCAACACCAACACCGGCGGCATCCTCGCGGTCGGGGCCGAGGCCAAGAAGATGATCGGCCGCACCCCCGGCAACATCGTGGCGGTGCGCCCGTTGAAGGACGGCGTGATCGCCGACTTCGAGATCACCGAGCGGATGCTGCGGTACTTCATCCTGAAGATCCACAAGCGCCGCTACCTGGCCCGCCCGCGGGTCGTGGTGTGCGTGCCGTCCGGCATCACCGGGGTGGAGCGCCGCGCCGTGATCGAGGCGTCGACCCAGGCCGGCGCCCGCCAGGTGCACATCATCGAGGAGCCCATGGCGGCCGCCATCGGCTCCGGCCTGCCGGTCCACGAGGCCACGGGCAACATGGTGGTGGACATCGGCGGCGGCACCACGGAGGTCGCGGTGATCTCCCTCGGCGGCATCGTGACCGCCCAGTCGATCCGGGTCGCCGGCGACGAGCTGGACAACGCGATCATCCAGCACGTCAAGAAGGAGTACTCGCTGCTCCTCGGCGAGCGGACGGCCGAGCAGATCAAGATCTCGATCGGCTCCGCGTACGACCTCGACAAGGACGAACACACCGAGATCCGCGGCCGTGACCTGGTCTCCGGCCTGCCGAAGACCGTGGTCATCTCGGCCGCGGAGGTCCGCAAGGCGATCGAGGAACCGGTCAACGCGATCGTCGACGCCGTCAAGACCACGCTGGACAAGTGCCCGCCCGAGCTGTCGGGCGACGTGATGGACCGTGGGATCGTCCTCACCGGCGGCGGCGCCCTGCTCCGCGGCCTGGACGAGCGGCTGCGCCGGGAGACCGGCATGCCGATCCACATCGCCGAGGACCCGCTGGACAGCGTGGCGCTCGGCTCCGGCAAGTGCGTCGAGGAGTTCGAGGCGCTCCAGCAGGTCCTGGACGCCCAGCCCCGCCGCTGAGCCACCCGGGTGACGGAACGTCACCCGTCCGCCGTACGGGGCGCACCCGTACGGCGGACCTCCGGCCGGACCCGGAACTCCGGCGTCCGGCCCAGGCGTTTCTCCCGTGGATTCGCCCGTACCGGGACATAGTCGTCGGTGGACGCAGTCGCTCGCAGGCACAGCAAGTCCGCAGGCACAGCAAGTCCGCAGACGCAGCAAGTCCGCAGACACAGCAAGTCCGTACGACCATTCCGACAAGGAAGGCACGGCCGCCGCACGTGAGGGACACACGAGAGAGCCGGCTGCTCCTGGTGCTGCTGGTCGCGATCGCGTTCGCGCTGATCACGGTGGACATCAGGGGTGGGAAGGACTCACCCGTCGACGGCGCCCGGCATGCCGCGGCCGCCGTCTTCGGCCCGATCGAGAACGGCGTCGCCTCCGCGGTCGATCCGATCGGCAACGCCGTCGCGGCCGTCCGCGACTCGGGGGAGCGCCACGACCGGCTCACCGAACTCGAGCAGGAGAACGCCGCGCTGAAGGCGGAGCTCGGCAGCGACGCGCGCGACCGCAGCAGGCTCCGCCAGTTCGAGAAGATGCTGGCCACGGCGGGCGCCGGCCAGTACAAGATCAAGGGCGCCCAGGTGGTCGGCATCGGCGCCGCCCAGGGCTTCTCCTGGACGGTCACCCTGGACGTCGGCGCCAACGACGGCATCCAGCGGGACATGACGGTGCTCAACGGCGACGGCCTGGTCGGCCGCGTCACCACCGTCGGCCCCGAGACGGCGACGGTCCTGCTGGCCAGCGACCCCGACTTCACCGTCGGCACCCGCATGGAGGGCAACGACGAACTCGGCTTCGCCTCCGGCCAGGGCGACCGGCCGCTGCGCGTGCAGCTGCTCAACGGCAAGGCCAAGGTGGAGAAGGGCCAGCGCCTGGTCACCTTCGGCTCCGAGGGCGACAAGCCGTTCGTGCCCGGCGTCCCGGTCGGCGTCGTCTCGCGGGTCGACCCGGCCGGCGGCGACCTGACGCGTACGGTCTACGTCACGCCGTTCGTCAGCTTCACCCAGCTCGACATCGTCGGCGTGGTGGTCCAGGGGCCCGCCAAGGACCCGCGGGACAGCGTGCTGCCGCCCAAGCCCAAGCCGACGCCCGTCCCGACCGTGACGGTGACCGTCACACCCGGCGCCCCCGATCCCGAGGGCGAGGCCGGCCGCGCCGGTCAGGAGGGCCAGGCGGGCCAGGGCGGCCGGGCAGGCCAGGACGGCGCCGCGGGACAGGGCGGGCAACAGCCGCAGCAAGAACAGGACGAGCAGTAGGAACTGGGGGGACTTACCCATGAAACTGAACCGGATCCTGCTCTCCGGCACGCTGGTGGTGGTCGCCCTGGTGATCCAGGTGAGCATCCTCGCCAGACTCCAGCTGCCAGGAGCCGTTCCCGACCTGCTGCTGCTCACCGTCCTCGGCCTGGCCCTGGTCTACGGGCACACCGGGGGCGCGCTGGTCGGCTTCGCGGCCGGCCTCCTCGCCGACCTGGCGCCGCCCGCCGACCACGCGGCCGGCCGGTACGCGCTGGTGCTCTGCGTCGTCGGCTACCTCGTGGGGCTCGCCAAGCCGGAGCACGGACGGCTGCGGACCGCGATCGGCCCGATGGCGGTGGTGGTCGCCGCCGCCGTCGGCTCCACGCTGCTCTACGCCGGAGTCGGCGCGCTCGTCGGTGACACCGCCGCCCGTGACGTCGGCCTCGGCTCCCTGCTGTTCACCGCCGCGCTCTACGACCTGCTGCTCACCCCGTTCGTGGTGCCGGGCGTGATGGCCCTGGCCCGCCGTGCGGAGAACGACCCGCTCGCCGACTCCTCCTCCGCCGGGGGCGGCGCCTCGGTCACCTCCAACTGGCTGGTCTCCGGCACGCCCGGCCTCAGCCGCACCCGCGCCGGCCGCCTCCGGGTCGGCAACCGCCTGAAGGGGGTGAAGCGGCTGTGAGCAACATCCCCGAGACGGGCCGCAGCCCTCGCGTCCAAATCCGTCTGGTGGTCCTCCAGGTACTGGTCCTCTCGCTGCTGGCCACCCTCGGCGGCCGCCTCTGGTACCTCCAGGTGCGCAACGGCGCCGAGTACGCGGCCGAGGCCAGCGGCAACCACGTCCAGCAGGTCGTCCAGCCCGCCACCCGCGGCGAGATCCTCGACGCCCGCGGCGTGCCGATCGCGGACAACGAGAACCGGCTGGTCGTCTCCGCCTCCCGGACCGAGCTGATGAAGATGGACGACGACGGCAAGGGCGTCCTCACCAAGCTCGCCGAGGTCCTCGGCATGAAGCCGAAGGAGGTGATGGAGAAGGTCCGGCTCTGCGACTCCAAGACCCCGCAGCCCTGCTGGAACGGTTCGCCCTACCAGCCGATCCCCATCACCGACGAGGCGACGGCCCGTCAGGCCCTGCAGATCCGCGAGCGTTCCGAGGACTTCCCCGGCATCACGGCCGAGCCCGCCTCGGTCCGCCGCTACCCGAGCCCCGGCGGCGCCAACACCGCCCAGGTCCTCGGCTACCTGTCGCCCGTCACCGACGAGGAGATCCAGAAGGCCCAGGACACCGACTCGCCCTTCCTGCGCTCCGACCAGGTGGGCCGTTCCGGCCTGGAGCGCCAGTACGACCAGGCGCTGCGCGGCAAGGCCGGCGTCACCCGGTACGAGGTCGACAAGCTGGGCCGGGTCCTCGGCGAGGCCGAGGCCGACCCCGGCGTGCCCGGCTCGCACCTGGTCACCAGCATCGACGCCCGTGTGCAGCGGGTCGCCGAGTACGAGCTGGAGCAGGCGATGAAGGCGGCCCGCCTGGAGTGGGACCGCAACACCAACGAGACGTACAAGGCCGACGCGGGCGCCGTCGTGGTGCTGGAGGCGAAGACCGGCCGGGTGGTCGCCATGGCGTCCAACCCGTCCTACGACCCCAACGCCTGGGTCGGCGGCATCTCCGCCAAGGACTACGCCAAGATGACCGGCAAGAAGTCCAACTACCCGCTGCTCAACCGCGCCATCCAGGGGCAGGCGGCGCCCGGCTCCATCTTCAAGGTGGTCACCACCGCGGGCGCGGTCGACGCCGGCTACGCCTTCGACGGCAGCTACCAGTGCTCCAGCGACTACTCCATCGGCAGCCAGGTCTTCAAGAACTTCGAGTCCGCCAACTACGGCATGATCGACCTGGGCCGCGCCCTGGAGGTCTCCTGCGACACCGTCTACTACCGGCTCGCGCACGAGCAGTGGAAGAAGGACGGCGGCGGCAAGGGCAAGAACGCCAAGGACCACTTCTACAAGGCGGCCCACGAGTTCGGCCTCGGCAAGGAGACCGGCATCGACCTGCCCAACGAGGTCGCCGGCCGCATCCCGGACCGGGAGTGGAAGCAGGAGTACTGGGAGGCCAACAAGGACTACTGGTGCAAGAACGGCAAGAAGGACGGCGACTACGTCGAGCGCATCGAGTGGGAGAACTGCCACGGCGGCAACGAACTGCGCGCCGGTGACTCGGTGAACTACTCGATCGGCCAGGGCGACACCCTGGTGACGCCCATCCAGATGGCCGCCATCTACGCCGCCATCTCCAACGGCGGCACCATGTACGCGCCCTCCGTCGGCAAGGCCGTGATCAGCCCGGACGGCAAGGAGATCGAGGAGATCGAGCCGAAGAAGAACGGCAAGCTCCCGGTCAGCAGGAAGACGCTCAAGGAGATGGACGCGGCGCTCGAGGGCGTCGCCACCCGGGGCACCGCGGCCTGGCGGTTCGGCGGCTGGCCGCAGGACAAGATCCCCATGCACGCCAAGACCGGTACCGCCGAGGTCTACGGCAAGCAGACCACCTCCTGGTTCGCCACCTACACCGACGACTACGCGATCGTCATGACGATCTCCCAGGGCGGTACCGGTTCCGGCGCCTCCGGCCCGGCCGTGCGCAAGATCTACGACGCGCTCTACGGCGTCCAGCCGGACGGTTCGATCGACCGCAAGAAGGCGCTGCTGCCCCAGCCGCAGAAGAAGCTGCCCAAGGTGCGCCCCGACGGCACCGTGGACAGCCCCAAGATCGAGGACGACCCGGTGAAGGCCCTCCAGGAGGCCGCCGACGCCGCCGCCGAGGGCGGGGGCGCGGGCGGGGGCACCACCCCGCCCGGCGCCGACCCGGGCCAGGCGCCGCCGGACGAGGCCGCCGGGGGCGCGGACGACGGGGCGCCGCCCGCGCAGCAGCCCGTCGGCACCACCCGCCGCACTCCGGCCGCCGCGGAGGCGGTGAGCACCGTCTGGGTGCCGCGGACGTTGTAGGCGGTGCGGGCGGCCGGGTCCGTCTCC